>CAJUMT010000025.1 GCA_910587495.1 uncultured Lachnospiraceae bacterium
ACGCAAAAATGTACAATTTGAATGTACAAATATGTCTCCTCATAGAATGATACAGTGCCAGTCCTTTATCAATATAGTTAGAATCAAAAAGAGTGCAAAAAACCATTTTTTCCTGTTGTGTCAGCATTTTGCAATCTCCTTCATAAAATCATCATAGTTCCTGATATATTCCTTCTCATCGTAATGTTCACTTGCTAAAACTAACAAAACCGAGTCTTCCGAAAAATCATACATATCCTTCCAGAGCATTGCAGGTAAATACAGTCCCATTCGCGGTTTATCCAACTTGATTACCTTCTTTTCATACCCGTTATCCACCTTTACCTTACTTCTGCCACTAACATTAATCAACACAAACTCTGTATTTCTATTTGCATGCTGCCCTCGTACCACCTGTGCGTCGGATCCATAAATATAAAAAACCCTTTTTATTCCAAAAGGTATGTCATGCCCATTTCCTTCTATTACAACCAAATTTCCTCGTTCATCTCCCAAATCGGAAAAATTTAGTATTTTTATTTGTTCAGATAATTTCATAAAAACTCCTCATTACGAAATTTTTCTATACAATCATAATTATTTTTCAATTGAAGCATCCCACAAAGTGTTAAAATCCACTCTTTCAAACACGTCCAAAGCTCCTCCTTTGGTTGCGTTATATATCTTGGCTCCTCTTTTCTCTGCAATTTTCTTGAGTGTCTCATATTGTTCCCACAATTTACTTATACATTTTAGCTGTTTTCCAAAGGCACTATGCAGATTCCCCTGACTGTCTTCTTCATCATTTACCTTAGAAGCAATACTGGCATCATAATCATAGAAATGCGTATACCGGCTTGTCTGCAAAGTATCATGTTCTACTCCCAAAAGATAAATTGTCTGAAATCCCATATATAAAGCAATTTCCAATGCCAATATGGTTACACTTTGTGGTCCCATAATATTGTTGGTTAAATCTATATCTGCATTTTCATAATTTTTTATTTCCGAATAAGTTACATAATTTACACTTTCGTCTTCAAATTCTTTTATTTTTTCAATTCTGTCTTTCTCATGTATATTAAAAAAATACTTTGCCCCCCGCATTGTTTTCTGTATTTCTTTTAAAAGCTCACATGCCACGTCATCAAAAATGTCTTCTAATCTTGGTATGCAATAATAATCCGGAGAAATAATCTGACAATCCTTATGCAGATAAAAGCCACTGACTGCTATCGTCCGCTCATCCTTCAATCGGGTCAGTTCCATTTCAGCAATGAAAGGACCTGTACACAATATAAAAGCCCGCTCTCCCATATGTATATTTTTATATATACTGTTTTTCTTAAAAACAGGAGCCATTTTTTCATCCGGAAGAAGACTTCTTTTTGAAATAAGCTTGCATAACGGCATCTGCATTTCTTCATGTATTAATAAAACTGTCCCCTTGAAACAGTACTTCTCTTTTAATTCGCGCTTTATTTCATCCTGTCCATTAAGTGGTGATACAATAATAACATCCAATATATCCCATGACACCATATCAGGTTCTGTCACTAGCATTCCAAAAAATCGGCTTCCGCATAATCTTTTGTCTCTATCTATGATATATATAAAATTATAATTCAGTATTTCTGTATATCGTAGCAAATATATCGCATTCTCTCCTGCCCCCCAGACTGCTATTCTTTTCTCTTTCCCAACAGCTTGTAATTTATTGTTTATGATTTTGCTGCATTCTTCTATGAACATGTTTATTTTTCCTTATTCCTTATATCAAATCCATCTATACTATCCTAAACTGGCCGAAACCCTCTAAATTCTGCGTTATGTTCTTTATACAATTTATATAAGCATAATTTATTTTTTTCTTTTACCTTTTCTAAATATGCATTTAACAAAGTACTATTTGCCCAGTCCAATGCTTTATATACTTCTTCATCTGTCATTTTTGTAAAATTACATGTAAGCAAATCTGAATTTGTATGTCTATTTTCATAAAAGTCACCAATATCTTTTATCATTCCTTCTTTGATTGCGATATCATATAATTCAGTTCCAGGATAAGGCGTCACTGGCCGTATTGTCCTTATCTGCGCACCGTCATCATATTTCAAAAGAAATTCGACATCTTTTTTCAGCACATCCATATCTTCCTCCAGGTTTCCAAATATAATATTAAGCCCTGGAGAAATGCCTGCACTTAACGTATTCTCAACACCCTGGATAACCATTTCTGTTGTCAGATCTTTATGCATACGTTCTAAGGCACCGTCATCCATTGATTCGATTCCATAATTTATAAATACGCAACCTGATTCCTTTAGCATCCGCAGCATTTCCTTGTCCTTACATGCATAATTCAGCCTTCCATTACACCAAAACTTTATATTGAGTTTTTGATCAATAAATGCCTGCGCGATCTCCTTTGTCCTTCTTACAGATGACATCAGAAGTTCATCATCAAAGCTGATATAATTCACTCTATATCTGTTTTTAATTTCTTTAATTTCTTCAATAATACTTTGTGTGGAACGAGGCCGGAACCCGCTGTCCATCCTATAACAAAAATTACAATGAAATGGACATCCGCGTCCACTGATCATCTGTAAACATCTGTCACTCCGGTCAGCATTGGGCCGTGGATACAAAGTATGATTCTCCATTGTAAATAAATCCCATGCAGGATATGGGATAGAGTCAACATCTTTGATCAATGGCCGCCTTGCATTTTCTACATATTGATTATTCTCATCAATATAAGCCATTCCTTTAATTCCGCGGAAATCATCTTTTTTTTGCCACGCTTTAAGCATTTCTTTACATGTTTCTTCACCTTCACCAATTACAACTGCATCTACACCGGCAAAATTTCGCAGAAAAAATTCAGGGTCTGGAGACACCAAGTGCCCACCCATCCAGAAGAAAGGTTTTTCCTTAACTTCACTTATTGCTTGTGCAATCTTTTTAATTTTACGGTATTGGTAATAACCTCCACATCCCCCTATTCCAACAGCATCAAAATGATTGTGATTCAAATATTCCTTTAATTCTTCTTCGGTGTAATGATATATATTTTGCTCATAAATTTCTACTTCATAGCCAACAGATAACAACGCTGAAGCAATATATGCCAATCCTAAAGGAAAATACGCAATGTGACTATCATTATCATATGCAATTAAAAGTATTCTCATCATGTTTCCTCTTTCTTTCTTAAAATCTTCATTTGATGTTTACCTGGTTTTAGTCTTTGCATACTATACCCATATAATATTTTGCAACTTCCAAATCTACTAATTCATCTATATCCACAGCATGACTCTTCTCCATGATATATCCTACTGGATTATCATTAAAACTTGTATATTCATTCACTTTTGAAATCAGATTGATATATATACTCCCATTAATGCGATACACCTTATCCATATCCTGTCTGCGAACGGAACTATTTTTATTTAAGAATCTTTTCATTCGTCCATCATCCATAACTTTGCGCATTAAAACAGGCGGATCAGAAGCTTCCGATATTGCAGCAACCCCTTCTTCACCTACCTTTTCAAACAATTCAACAGCCCCATCTATATCTTCAACTGTCCTAAGTGGACTAGTTGGCTGCAAAAGAACCAAAATATCATATACACGCCCCTGCATTTCCAATGTTTTCAGCGAATGTAATACTGCATCTAATGTTGTTGCCGTATCTGATGCTTGTTCCTGCGGCCTGATAAAAGGCGTTTCTGCTCCATATCTATTGGATATTTTCTGAATTTCTAAAGAATCAGTGCTGACTATCACATCATCTATGTAGTTACTTGCTTTTGCAGCCCTGATAGAATATACAATTAAAGGCAATCCGCCCAAATCTACAATATTTTTGTTTTTAATTCCTTTGCTTCCTCCTCTTGCAGGAATTAGCGCCAATACTTTTTTATTATAAATCATAATCCTCCCCATCATAACCATCATTATCTAATGTATCCTAATAATATTAGAGGGCATTATCTTTTATAGTGAAGTATCTAGATCAACAAATACTTTTTGTATTTTTGTATTCCAGATATCATTATCGTTAATTATTTCTAAAAACTTTTGTGTACTGTCTCCTTTACCAAAGCCACACTCAGCTACACGATACTTTTCATATTGACTTATAGCATTTAATATTTTTTCTTTATTTTCTGGTACATGCTGTATATTCTTTGCTGCATAACAACGTCCTTGTTGTCTTGTACCTATATCAATAACAGGCAGTCCATAAACTCCTGCTTCATGTATCCCCGTAGACGAATTTCCAATCAAAAATTCTGCTTTTTTCAATAAAGTAAGAAAATATTCAAATCGCAAAGAAGAATATATGCAAAATTGTGCGCATTCTTTCAGCTGATTGTATTCCTCCAAAATAATCTCACTTCCCATATCATTGTTGGGATATATAATTACATAGTTTTTTTCTGATTCCTTCAATGCCTGTAAGACTTCGTTAATTTTCGCCCGCAATTCTGACACTTCTGTTATAACCGGATGATATATAAAAATGGCATATTTGGTATATGGAATTTCATATCTGTTTTTAACTTCCTCCAATGATGGCAGTTTATCTGACAACATAATATCAATATCCGGCGAACCAATAATATAAATGTTCTTTTTTAATTCCCCCAACTGCAAAAGCCTTTCTTTTGCTTCTTCGTTACACGCAAAATGTATATGTGCGAACTTCGTAATTGCATGTCGTATGGAGTCGTCAATCGTACCAGATAATTCTCCACCTTCTATATGTGCCACCAGAATGTTATTCAACGCTCCTACTATAGCTCCTGCCAACGCATCAATCCGATCTCCATGCACCACAATTATATCAGGTTGCGTTTTTTGAATATAACCTGTTAGATTACATATTACATTCCCCAAATCATAGCTGGTAATTCCACTATTGATTTGAGAAAAATCTACATGAAGATTTTTATAATGGTCTTTTTCAATTTCCCTATAGGTATATCCCAACTTTTCTAACAAATGCATCCCAGAAGCAAAAATATATGCTTCAAAAGATTCACTATTATCAACAGCCCGGATTATAGATTTAATTTTTCCATAATCCGCTCTTGTACCTGTAATGAATAATATTTTCTTCATTATGCATTATATCCTTTGACCATATTTTCCTCTATCAGTACATCTGCCGGAATATCACAAGCCGCTACCTTTCCTAATACCTTTTTATACTGTTCTGCCGGAATTTCACCTATGCCGGGCCGTTTCACCCAAAGATTTTCTCTTGTAAATTGTTCTCCTTTACTAATCGCACTTAAAGAAACTACTGATGCGAATGCAAAATTTATGGTTATTTGTTCTTCTGCAATCGCACTTTTATGTCCTCCCATCATCTGATGAATCTCCCGTGCCGCACCAAGAAGTTCTTTTAACTCCTGTTCATCCATGGAGCAAATAATATCCGGCCCGCTTCTTTCTTTATAATCTGTAAAATGACGTTCAACCAAACTCGCTCCCAATGCCATTGCAGCTATGCAGGCATTATTATTTAAGGAATGATCTGAAAGTCCCACCTGTATACCTGGAAAAGCCTTCATCATTTCCAACATTGCACCAAGCCTGATATTTTTTGCCTTCGTCGGATATAAATTTGTTGTATGCATTAAAGCATAGGGCACTCCATAGCGCTCCATAATATTAACGGCTTTCTCTATGCTTTTCAAATCATTCATTCCGGTTGAAAGAATCATAGGCTTTCCAAATTCGGCCACATGTTCCAATAATGGATAATTGTTCAATTCACCCGAACCAATCTTATATGCTTTTACACCAAATTTTTCCAGGCGATCAGCTGCCGCTCTCGAGAAAGGCGTACTAAGGAAAAGCATTCCTAACGATTCAATATAATCTTTCAATTCTTCTTCTTCATCTTCTGAAAGAGAGCATCTCTCCATCACTTCATAAATTGATACATCTGAATTTCCTGGTAATATTTCTTTCGCCGCACCACACATTTCATCCGCGCATACATGTGTTTGATGTTTAACTAATCTTGCCCCTGCACGATGTGCAGCATCCACCATTTTTTTTGCTGTTTCCAAATTTCCTTCATGATTAATACCTATTTCTGGAATTACTAATGGGATATTATCCTCATCCATTATAATATTACCAATTTCTACTCTTTGCATAGCATACTCCTTAGTTTCCACCACTGTATGATTATCACTTATAATTGTGATACCGTGATTGCTGTTAAATTCAGTGTATATTCAAATCTCTCCAAATACTTTTCCCCAATAACTTCAATTCATTATCGTTCTTCTCACTATCACCAATCTTTCCAAGCAAACTTCTGCAAAAAAGCATATTGTCAATTACTTCCACAAATTCACCGCCATCTGCATGCTTGAAAATATAGTCTTCAACCTCCTCTTCATTCAGTTTTATCTTATTAAAAAACACCACTTCTCTGTCATCTATACCCATAAAGCAATCATCCTTCGTATACAAAAAAAGTTTTTTATCATCAGTGCTACATACTGCATACTGGTGTTCCCTTCCATCATACTGATGTCCAACATTATGGATTTGAGATAACGCCGTTTTCTCTATATAAATACTTTTTGTTACTTTGTCAAAAGAAATGATTACGCCCAAATCTGCGGGAAAGAAATATACCTTTTCTCCATTAATCAAACTTCTTCGAAATTTAATCTTTTCCCCGTCCTTCATTTTCAAAGGTACGCTTTCAGTCACCCGCTTTTCTCTGATGTTCCAAATAACAAGTTGATTATTATGCGTAATCATATAAAGTTCTTCCCCATCTCCCGCCATGCTGCAGAAACCTTCTGACACCTCTTCTATTACATAAAAACAATTTGTATGTAATGACATGTCATACTCCATAACCAAAGCTTTGTCCCAACATGCTATATATATTTTTTCTCCTTCTACATATGTATCATTTGTGGAAAAATAGGTGTATTTTTGTCCTGTTAACTGCTCAAACTCCGACAATATATCCTTACTGAATAAGATCCTTTCCTTTTCCATATCTAATTCAACAATCATAGGAAAAAGTCCGGGAAACAAATATAAAATTTTATCTTTTCGGCAAAATGCAGCGAATTTCACATCACATTTTTCACCACATTTCATCTTTTCTGTGTTATTTATTTTTCTGACTTTTTGGTTTATTAAATCTATCACGGCAATTTCTTTTGCACTACACGGGATTAAAAATATTTTATTGTCATAATATATACCGTTCCAATACAAATTCGCTTTCCAGAACAATTCCCCCTGGGCACTGCCTATGATATCTGACTCGCCTGTTTCCACGTCTGCACACATTATCAAATTACATCCAAGCGCAGTAAAATAAATTTTTTTATCATGATAAAAATTGCTCCATAAAACAGGCTGGCTTACCACATTTTGTATCATCACCAGTTTCTCTGCTTCCTGGCACAACTTCACCACACTGCTTCCATCCCCATAATACCCGTCGCAAACCCCAATCGCCCTATCCAGTTCCGCCAAATCGTCATATATCCCCCACCCCTCGGCTTTATACTTTTCAACGATCTCGGTATATCCCGTCCACAGCTCCGGCCTCATGCTCCCCACCGTCGCCTCCATCAGTGGATGCGGTCTCCACAGGAGCGCCACCTCTTCCCGGTTCTCATAGAATATCTGGAATACTTCTTTCATCTTTTCCAGGTAACGCTCGCCATATTGCAGCAGCGCCGACACAGTGGTATTATAGAAGATAATCTTCTTCCAGTTTCCGTCCGGTTTTTCGATCACGCGCAGCCATTCGTCCGGGATCTCCAGATCCTCCTTCTGCGTACTCAGCACCTTGTCTACTTTTGGAGAACCAAGACCCAGAATCTTTTCTTCCCAGTACTCCCGGTTCATGTCTGTCCTTCCTGCGCCTTTGGCGTATTCCGTCATCACATTGACATATACTTTACACATATCTTCCGACTGCACGATGACTTTATCCGCATAGATCACCCCTGGAACAGTGCAAAAGTGTTCCATACTTTTTACTGCGGCCTGGTCTTCCGGGTTCACTTCGTTCAATATAAAATAAGGTATGTATACTAATTTCTCTGTGTATTGTTTTAGATTTTTAGAATAAAAAAACGGATGTACGCTGGTGACATAGTTACACTCATCATATGGATTATGAATAAATACCATATCCGGGCAACGTCCCGCGAAGTCATAATCCTGATAGCGGGTAACAGGTACATATTCCGGATATAAATCCCCTTCATAGTGCTCTTCCCGGAAACTTCCGTCCGGATTTTTGTCATAATAGGGAATCGGAATCACATAGGCATCGCAATCCGGGTCTTCGTCGGCGGCTTTCCAGACGCTTTCAAGGGAATCCCACATAGAAGCCTTATACGGAAGAAATACAACTTCCGTGCGTACTTTTACATCCTGTTCCGCACTGTTTTTTATTTTTTGTAGAGCGTTGCGCAGATGTTTGTATGTTTTTTCAGCCTGAATGCTCTGTCCCTGGCGCAGTTTTTCGTAAACCTGGTAAACGGATTCGCAGTACTCTTCCAGACAGGCAACCGTTGCAAGGCCTTCTCCTTCTGTCTGTTCGATTGTCTCTCCCAGATCAATAGCGGCATCCTGGCATTGGGCAAGTACGTCCATGGCTTCTGCTTTCTTTCCTGCCTGTATCATTTGACGGACTCCTTTATGCACCTGTCCAAGCAGGCGCAACACTTCGTCCATCTGTTTTTTCTGTGCTTTTCTCATCTTCCTTTTCCTCTGCACTCTTTTTATAATAAGGAATATTGGTCACCTTTTACAGGTGATGCGGCGCAGGGCCGCTTCGCTCCCTACTACCTCACAGCCGTGCTGCGGCCTGTGTTCGCAAGGTCCTGGCATACCCAATACGCGGATGTTAAAAAGTCTCCGCCTTCTAATGCCGTGCTGTTTTTTATATCATGGACATACGCTCCCGGTCCTCTCGGTCAAATCAAGGCTGACGCCTTCATTTATCCAGGGCTTGGTCCTTATGATCTTTCTTTCAATTTGCTGCTGTCTTCTGACAGTTCTCCGCGTTTTTTCGCGTTTTGGGCTGTGTTTTGCTTTTGGTCAGCTTCATAGCCGCAAGATGGACAAAAGAAAATCCCATCCTTTTTTTCACCGATACTGCCGCAGGCGCTGCATTCCCGACTGATATCTTTTCCCATCACTTCGATCAGTTTTACTGCCTGCTCTTCACATTTTAAGGCAAGCCTTTTCTTGATATAGCCGCGCTGCCAGGTGGATGCCAGATGATTCATCCTCTTTAGCGGCCCGCCCGCGCCAGGTCTGGGAAGCTTTGGAAGATAGACAACTTTTGGTCTTTCCATGCGCAGAAAACGGTTCAGTTCATGATTGATATAACTGTGGAGCTGTTCTTCCATTCGATGTTTTTTCGCCAGATACTTTTTCCTGCCCGGATTTTCATTTTTATTCCGGTGATAAACGCTGGTCTGCTCTCTTAGCCAATCGGACAATCGGGTCTGATATGTGCCCAGTTCTTCTCCGTAAATATGCCCTGTGTCTGTCGTAAACATCACAGACATGCCCATGGACAGTCCCACACTTCTGTCGTAATCTTCATGTTCCTGCACTGCGATATCCACCGGCACCCGAATCTCTATATTCCCGCATTCTGGAAACAGGCGGATATGCAGCTGCCTAGTATAGCGGTTGTTGTCTGTCAATGGGACGAAGATACGTTTTCTTTTCTCTTTTACAGCGATATAGATCCCATGGTCTTTATACCGATAGGCGCGCTCTGCGATGGTAAATCCGTCCGAGGACACTGTACGCAGCTGTCTGCTGTACTTTCTCACCTGCCGGCGCAGGTAGTTTTCCATTTTCTTTCTATCTACCTGAGCCGAAAGTACATCATATTGGTTCTGCAGTTCTTTTGGAAGCTTCAGCGCGGAACCGTTCAACGCAGACTCAAACGCATTGCTTACTTTAAGAAGATATCTGAGATAATGTTTTTCTTCTTCCTTGAGACCCTCATGGGCATTGACATTTTTCAAAACCGAAGCACGGACGGCAGACCAGTAACTCCTGATCTCTTTCAACGCATCAAAAATGGCCAGATAGAAATATACTGACGGCAATCCTAACTGTTCCCGCAGGCCGCTTTTTGTCATCTCATTCTGGACGGTATAGCCCGGATACAGCTTCGGAAGGCTTTTCATCCCGCCATAACGCTGATAAATCTCATTTTTCACCCGTGCATAATCTCTGGCAATCTCCTGAAGTTTTTGCATTTCTTCCTGAGATAACGGAGCTTTATTATACTGACGGACGATCTTGCATACAGTGTCTGCAGGCATCTTTATTTTCCTTTAAATGTGGAATTATTACTCTCTGTCCCAAAATGTATACTTTTTGGGACAGATCCCCGATAGATTGGGATTGACTGGGAAAGTTGCTGAATTGTTGATTTTTTAAAGAAATTATGTTAAACTTTTACATGTTTAAGCCGATATAAATAGTGTCCCAAAAAGTATACTTTTTGGGACACTATTTTATGTTCTTACTTCCACCTCATATTTTCTTCATCCGCCATCTCGATATTATCCCCGGCAATTTGAAGCAGAGCCTCTATTTCCGAAAGCGGTATATCCACATACAGGGACAGTTCTTCAGGCGTGATGTGCCTGCCCAGATCTTCTGTCAGCTCTGTAATGGCGTCCGCCAGACGGTTCAGCTTTTCCACCACCTGTGAACCTGTGCTTTTAGAGTCCTCATGTTCATCCAGGGCCGCGCGGATCGCTCTGTGAATCTCCCGTTCTAAATGTTCTTCCCGGACCATTCCTTCTTCCATAAGCCCTAGCGTATCGATTCCGACCATCAGCCCCACATTTCCTTCCTGAATAAGATCCTGAAGTAAAAGTCCCTGATGGGTATAGGCTCTGGCGATAGGCAGGACTTTATCCATATAATGTTCCGTCAAATGCCGTTTCGCCTGCACATCCCCATCAGCTGCCCTGGAAAAAAGCGTTTCCATCTGATCTTCCTGCTGCTTTTTTATGTGGCGCATATCTCTCTTGTACTGATCTAAAAAGGCCTGTTCTTCCATCGTCAGCGGCTTTTTTTCTGCATCGGAAACCGTTTTTTCTCTTCCCTCCACCCGAATACCCTGGGAAGCCAGGTAAGCATATACGGGATCCTGCTGCTCCTTGGTAAGGTTCATCTCCTTAAAAAAATCCTGCATCTCTTCCTGGGTTAGCTTCCTGTCCTTATTGACGGCGCCGGCGCTTAAGGCTGCCAGCGCCGTGCGAAACCTGGTCTTTTCATCCATGTATGATCTCCTCTTTTTTCTCTTCTTTTTTCTGGTTCAGCGAAATAATAAATACCGTTGACAGCACAAATACAAATCCTAACAGATCTATAGGCTGAAAACGCACCTTTAACCACAGAACTGAAACGACAGTGGCAGCCACCGGCTCCACACAAGCCAACATACTGGCGCTGGACGCGCCCACCATCCGAACGCCGCTCAGATAGAAATAGAATGCGCAGATCGTCCCAAATAATACGATAAAGCTCATTGCCGCCATTGTCTGCGAATCTATCAGCGGATGTATGGTCCAGGGACGCATCAAAAGCATCAACACAGAACCTCCGATGAACATCCCCCAGCCAAGCGTCAGCAAAGTAGAATACTTCGCCATCAATCCTGCAGGCTGCAGGGTATATATGACCAAAGATACAGCCGCAATCATTCCCCATACCAAGGCTTTTGCCGGTATGGCAAGCTGGGACACATTGCCGTGCGTCGCCAGAATAAAAGTTCCGAACATGGAGCAAAAAAGCGCCGTCAGTTCGTAGGCTTTCGGTTTTTTACGATCCCTTAGACAAATCCAGACAAGGATAAGAGCAGGTCCCGTATACTGCAGCACCGTGGCAATCCCCGCGTTGGAATACTGGATCGTCGTAAAATAAGAATACTGGCAGAGCATCATTCCAAAGATGGAAAAAATAATTATGTCGCACCTTCCTTTTGATTCCCTGAATACATCCAGCACTTTACCCTTATCCCGCAGGGACAAAAGAACCAGGATCACTGCCCCGGCAATGGTAAGACGGAATGGCACAAGCCAGTTGGACGTCACTTCTTTATATTGAAATAAAAACTGTCCGCAGCTTCCGCAGACGCCCCACAGCATAGCGCCAAGAAGGGTCAGGATAATTCCGGCTATATGGGAAGAATTTTTATTTTTCATAGTATGTATCTCCAATCATAATTAAATTCTGTTTTATCTTGTCACGTCTTTCAGCCATATTTTACTTCGGTAGCGACAAAATGCCAGTGGAAACTTAATAAATTCATCTGTCATAAGCAGCACGGCCACCGGAATAACCGAAAGATGGAAAACAAACGCTCCCAACGAACCGAGCAGGATCGATCCGCCCCACAGAGTGCCCGCCTCCACCAAAAGACCGAAACGGGTATCTCCGCCCGCCCTTAAAACGCCCACGATCACCGGGCATGTAATAGATTGACACAGCACATAAAAACACAAAATGGTCAGCATAAATAAAAGATATCCTCTGGCCTCCGGTCCGAGCGTCAGCGCATTTGTGATCGTTCCGCGCAAAAAGAAAATGACAGCGCTGGCGCAGAAGGTAACCATAAAGCTTAAACCGATCATTCTCCTGGCATACAATTCCGCCTGCTCCATATGCTTCTCTCCAATGGCTTTTCCCACCAGAACGGCTGTGGCCGCCGACAACCCCATGCTCATAACCATAAGCAGTTCCCGAATGACACGGACGACCGAATTGGCTGCGGCTGCGGCGCTCCCAAGCTGGCCTAACACCGCCGCATTGGCGGACATGCCCGCGCCCCAGAGCGTCTCATTCAACACCACAGGAATCGCAAGAATCATAAAGTCCTTAAAAAGCAGCGGATCGAAGCGGAAAAAATATCGAAACCGCGGACGGACCTGGCGATTGATCTTCCATATATAAAAAAGAACCACAAGAAACTCATAGCAGCGCGATAAAAGCGTCGCCAGCGCCGCGCCTCTTACGCCCATGGCAGGGATTCCGAAAAGCCCGAAGATCAGCACGGCATTTAAGATCACATTGAGTACCAGAGAACCGGCAAATACCGCCGTCCCGATCTTTACCCGTTCAATACTGCGCATCAAGTACAGATAACCGGTGGAAAAAGCCGACAGCGGATACCCAAGAGCCACGATCCGAAGATACGCCGCGCCGTTGGCTATAATCTCCTCCTCTGATGAAAAAATATGCATCAACTGTCTGGAAAAACATTCCGCCGCAGCAAAAAAAGCAAATCCTGCCGCCAGAGCAAAGCAAAGCGTCATACTAAACACGCGCTCAATGGTGTCTATATCCCTTTTTCCCCAGTACTGGGCAGTCAGGACCGACGCTCCGGACGTCATGCCAAAGACCATCAGGCTCATGACAAACTGCACTTGTCCTGCCAGGGAGCCGCTGGAAAGCGCAGTCTCCCCCACTTTTCCCAGCATAACCACATCCGCCGTGGTCACGCCGGTATTAATCAGGTTTTGAAGGGCAATGGGAAAAGCAAGTCCAAATACTATTTTCAAAAAATCTTTCATTTGTGTTATACTCTTTCTATAAAAATATTAAATCAGGAGGTTTCCTATGAAAACCATAGATCTACATGTACATTCTTATTTTTCCGACGGCTCTTTATCTCCCGAGGAGCTGACCCGCCTGGCAATTGAAACCGGCCTTAGCGCCTATGCCCTGACGGACCACGACTGCACGGACGGCATTGACCGCGCCCTGCTGGCGGCCAAAGGCACAGAGCTTGAAGTGATCCCGGGTATTGAATTTTCCACCAGATGGCAGCACCGGGATATACACATCCTGGGATATTTTATCGATTACCGGTCACCGTCTTTTCAGGAGCAGCTCCACGGGTTTTTAAGTTCCCGGAATACAAGGAATGAAAAAATGTGCGAGAAAATCCGCACACTCACCGGCTTCCCTATCTCGGAAGAGATACTGGTCCGCCGTTTTCCGGACGCCGTAATCACCCGCGCCCATATGGCCGCATGGCTCGTGGAAGAAGGTTATGTAGAAACCAGACGCATCGCCTTTGATAAATATTTAGGCGACAACGCTTCCTGCTTCGTCCCCAAAGAAGAAATTACGCCTGCAGACGCTATCCGCATGATCCTTGCGCACCAGGGGATTCCTGTGCTTGCCCATCCGCTTTTATACAGCCTGACAAAACAGCAGCTGGAGTCTTTGGTCAGGGAATTAAAGGAAGCCGGACTAAAAGGCTTAGAAGCCGTCTATGTACTGAACAAAGGTTCCGATGAAGTCCATATGCGTTCACTGGCACAAAAATACGGCCTGCTCGTCACCGGCGGCTCCGATTTCCACGGCGAGAGCAAGCCGGATATCTCTCTTGGAACAGGCCTTAAACACAATCTTGACATTCCCTACAGTCTTCTGGAAACGCTGAAAGCGACCAGAGAATAAAAAGGGGTTAATAGTTGCCCAGTATTTTAAAGTTTACCGCTTCTTCCATGATGCCCCGGACGGCGTTTTTGACCGCGCTGTCATTTAAATTTCCTTCAAAATCAACAAAGAAGTGGTATTCCCAGTTGCGCTCCGGAATCGGGCGGGATTCAATCTTGCACATATTCAGATCATTGTAGATAATATGAGCAAGAATATTATAAAGACTCCCGCTCGTATGGGGCAGTTCGAAACAAATGCTCACCTTTTTGGCGTCTTTTTCATACATTTTACGATTGCTGATAATAATAAAACGGGTGGCGTTTAAACGGTTATGGTTTACCGGCATCTTCAGCACTTTGAGTCCGTGATGTTCCGCTGCCGCCACGCTGCCGATCGCCGCCTGCGTCTTGTCCTGATCCTCAGCTACTTTTTTCGCCGCCATGGCGGTATTGGCCATTTTTACCTGCTTCCAGCCATGCTGCTGCTCCAGATAGACAGAACACTGCATCAGCGCCTGGGGATGGGAATAGACCGTACGAATATCCGATAGTTTCGCCCCCGGCAACCCTAATAGCGCATGGTTGATCTCAAGAATCTGCTCTCCTACGATATAATTCTCGTATTCCTCCAGAAGATCATAAATATCACTTACCTCCCCCGCAGAAGAATTTTCTATAGGAAGCACCGCGTAGTCCGCCATTCCTTCTTTGATGGCTTCCATACAGCCGCGCCAGCTGTCCATATGAAAAATATTTACATCCTCCCCAAAATACTTAAGGGCCGCCTGATGCTGGTAAGCTCCTTCCACACCCTGATAAACAACCCGGCAGCGCTTACGATCAATCCGGTCGATCTGTGTAAACGGAAGGCTCCCTGATACGCCTTCCTGGGCCAAAAGCTGATACTGTAGCTTCCGGCTCATGGACATGATCTGCTGAAACAATTCTTGTACGCCATGACGGTTAAATTCATTGCGGGCAAGATTTCCCAGGACCTTTAGCTTCTCTACCTCACGTTCGCGGTCCAGCACTTTCTTTCCGTTCGCTATCTTATATTCGGCTACCTGCTTACAAATGTCCATCCGTTCTTCAAATAGTCTTACGATCTCCCGGTCAATCTCATCGATCTGATCCCGAAGTTCCAATAAATCTGTCATCTTTTATCTCCTCTCTTCCGCACTGTCCTTACTAACTCTCCCAGATAAGACAGAGAACCAAAAGCAAGGATGATATCGTCTTTATCCGCCAGTTCATAAGCTTTTTCCACCGCGTCCGCTATGCTGTCCGCCGCCCGGACATGAGGATTGTACTTTGCCACGGCGCGGGCAAGATCCTGAGCCGGAAGCGCCCTGTCATTGTCCGGCGTCATGACGGTGACGATTTGTGCCGCCAGAGGCACGGTCTTTTGTATGACAAGATCATATTCTTTATCCGCCAGCACGCCCATAATATAGATAAGCCTTCGCCCGGGCAGATAATTTTCTATGGTTTCCCGAAGCCGCTTTGCCGCATCCTGGTTGTGTGCCCCATCCACAATAAAGTACGGTTCTTTTGACACTACGGTAAAGCGCCCGGTCCAAACGGCTTTCTTAAGCCCTGCCCTGACGGCGGCTTCTGGTATCTCATAGCCTTTTTCCCTCAGCGCGTCAATCACCTCCAGCGCCAGCGCCGCATTTTCAAACTGATACTCCCCGGATAAAGATATCTCTGCCTGACTATAATCTTTATAATCAAATGTTTGTGCAAAAAGCCCCCGCTTTCGATTTACGATCCGAGAAGGATCAACCGATCTCACAGAGCATCCGCACGCTTTGGCCTGTTCCGCTACCGCGTGAGCCGCCTCCGGCTTCTGCTTTGCGGTCACTACGGTACATCCCGGCTTGATGATCCCGGCTTTATTTTCCGCGATCAAAGCCAATGTATCGCCTAAAAATCCCATATGATCCATACTAATCGACGAGAGTACCGCCGCCTCTGTATTCTTAATCACATTCGTGGCGTCCGTCCGCCCTCCCATGCCGGTCTCCAACACTATCAGGTCGCATGCCTGCTCCCTGAAATATAAAAATGCCACCGCCGTCTCCGCCTCAAACATGGTGGGGTGGCCAAGCCCTTCCGAGAGCATCTCTTTCCCGACCGCCTGCACTTTTTCTGTCAGGCGGGTCAGATCTTCCCTGGAAATATATGCTTCGTCCACTTGTATCCGCTCCCGATAGGTGAATATTGTCGGCGAAATGTATCTTCCCGTCCTGTATCCGGCTTCTTTTAATATAGTGGACACAAAAGCCAGCACGGAACCTTTGCCGTTGGTTCCTGCTATATGTATAAATTTAAGACTGTCCTGTGGATTTCCAAGCCTGTTTAACAGTTCCCGAAGGGGGGCAAGGGTGATCTCGCCCGCATACTGATTACACCCCTCCAGGAACTGTTTTGCTTCTTCATATGTCATTTCATTCACGCTTCCTCTGTTAAAATTCTAATGAACTGTAACCCATCATAGCATAAGAATGCGCCTGTTTCAATATGAATAATTTCTTCTTTCATCTCCCATACTATCCCCATGATCACACAAAATTTTCTGCGCTGCGGCGTGATCGGGTGGGCCATGGAAGTCTTCTGGACCGGTCTTCATGCCCTGCGCGTACGCAACCCCAAATTGACCGGGAAATCTTCTCTGTGGATGTTCCCCATATATGGCAGCGCCGCATTTTTAGCGCCTGTCATGAAACACATGAAAGATAAACCTGTATTTAAACGGGGGCTTGTATACATGACCTGTATTTTCGGCGGCGAATATATAAGCGGCCTGCTTTTAAAACGCCGCGGCATGTGTCCCTGGGATTACAGTAAAAGCCCCTTGCAGTGCCAGGGCGTCATCCGCCTGGACTATGCCCCGGTATGGTTCCTGGTAGGCCTTTTCTACGAACGTCTCCTTACCAGATAAAGCCCCGAAAGTTTCTTTAAAAAACAAGTTGAATTTCCCTCTCATATCGTGTATCCTAGTCGTAGTGTTAAACAGCATCTGCCGAGTGGCAAATGCGGAACTTGTTTTATCAGCATATGCCCGAACAATGCCCGTAAGGAAGTCAGGACGCACAGCGGCCGGACTTCCTTACAGATACCGGGGCATTGTGAGGGCGTATGCGGAACTTTCCATAGGAGGCTTATATGAGACATTTAATGAGTCCTCTGGATTTCAGCGTCAAAGAACTGGATCAGCTTCTCGACCTGGCAGGCGACATTGAACGCCATCCGGAGAAATACGCCCATGCGTGTGACGGCAAAAAACTCGCAACTTTGTTTTACGAACCCAGCACCAGAACAAGGCTTAGTTTCGAAGCTGCCATGATCAACTTAGGCGGCAATATTTTTGGTTTTTCTTCCGCGGCCAGCAGTTCCGCAGCCAAGGGAGAAAGTGTTTCCGACACCATCCGCATGATCTCCTGTTATGCCGACATCTGCGCCATGCGTCATCCCAAAGAAGGGGCGCCCATGGTAGCCAGCACCGTATCTTCTATTCCTGTTATCAACGCCGGCGACGGCGGACACCAGCATCCCACTCAGACTCTTACCGACCTGCTTACGATCCGTTCTTTAAAGGGACGACTTGACAACCTTGTCATCGGTCTTTGCGGAGACTTAAAATTCGGACGCACCGTCCATTCGCTGGTACGCGCTCTGGCACGATATCAGAACATAAAGTTTGTATTCATCTCCCCGGAAGAGCTTAAGATTCCCGGCTATATCAAGGAAGATGTACTGGAAGCAGGTCATTTTCCTTACAAAGAGGTGGAAAGAATCGAGGATGTCATGCCCGAGTTGGATATCCTATACATGACCCGCGTACAGCGGGAACGCTTCTTCAACGAAGAAGACTATGTAAGACTAAAAGATTTTTACATTTTAAATAATAAAAAGATGAAACTGGCAAAAGAGGATATGATCGTCATGCATCCCCTTCCCCGTGTCAACGAAATTGCCGTGGAAGTGGATAAAGACCCCCGGGCCGCCTATTTCCGTCAGGTGCAGTACGGCGTCTATGTGCGTATGGCGCTGATCCTTACGCTTTTGGAGGTGAATGTATGTTAAGTATCGGAGGACTTCACGAAGGTTTTGTACTGGACCATATCGAGGCCGGCAGAAGTATGGAGATCTATCAGTATCTGAATCTGGATAAATTTGACGGCTGCGTCGCCATCATCAAGAACGCCCGCAGTAATAAGATGGGAAAAAAAGACATCATCAAGATCGAATGCCCCATTGACCAGATTGATCTGGATGCCCTGGGTTTTATCGACCATAAGATCACTGTCAATATCATCCAGAATAACCAGATCATCAATAAAGCAAAACTTTCTCTTCCCAAAGAAATCAAGAATGTGGCAAGGTGTCATAATCCGCGCTGCATCACTTCTATCGAGCAGGAACTGGACCATATCTTCGTCCTGACCGACCCGGAAAAGGAAGTCTACCGCTGCAAATACTGCGAAGAAAAATACAGAAGGAAAAAGAAATAATATAAGGGCTGTCCGCTACTGGGCAGCCTCTTTTTCTTCTGCCTTTTCTTCTTTCATCTGCATCTTTATCCTCTTTCGCACCCATTCCTGAACCAGCTGGTAGATAAACGCAAAGACCGGTACGCCGATGACCATGCCTACAATACCGAACAGTCCTCCAAACAAAAGGATCGCGAACAATACCCAAAAACTTCCAAGGTTCGTGGAATTGCCCAGAATCTTCGGACCTAAAATATTTCCGTCAAACTGCTGGAGTACCAGGATAAAAATGATAAAATACACACATTTCACAGGGCTGACCATCAGGATCAAAATCGCCGTGGGCACGGCTCCAAAAAAGGGACCGAAAAAAGGAATAATATTTGTAACGCCGATGACCACACTGATCAACATGGCATACGGCATCTTCATAACGCTGGTGAAAGCCATACAAATCAGGCCGATGATCAGGGAATCCAAAAGTTTTCCTTTGACAAAACCGCCCAGATAATTATTCAAAATATTTATTTGATACAAGATCCAGTCCGCCGTCTGCATCCTATCCGGCGACAAGTCCTTTTTAGCGGGAAAGACAGCATGCACAACGATCTTCGCCTGATGGGCAAAAATCTTACGGCTGTTCATCAGGTATACTGCCACAATCAGGCCGATAATCAGGTCTTTGGCCACACTTACGGTCGTCCACAGGCTGATGGACACGCCATTAATAATATTATTGATATTGGGCATCAGGCCTTTGGCAAAGCTCTGGGCATAATCGCTGATCTCTTTTGAATACTGCTCCACATAATTTAAAATCACCTCATTGTCAGCCACCATCTGTTCCAGCCAGCTGCTCATTCTCTGGATGTACTCGGGCATAGCTTCTATTAAAAGGGTAATACTGCCGATCACCTGCGCACCCACCATAGCGATCAATCCGTAGATAACCAGGCAGAACAAAAGCAGACTTATAACAATCCCTGCGCCGGACAGAAGCTTTTTATACCTCTTCTGCTTGTAAGAAGGTTTTTTCTCAAGCTCCAGAACTTTCCACATCCAGCGCTCAAACCAGTTGCACAAAGGCGACAGAAGATAGGCGATCACTGCGCCGAAAGCAAACGGCCTTAATATCCCCATGATCAACCCGATATAAATACGAAGCTCCTTGAACCGAAATACCATAAAAAAGAACAAAATGCTCGTCGCAATGGTCAAAAACGCCGCCAAGCCTTTATGGTAATAGTCTCTCCAGTTATCTTTCATTTTAAAAATGCCTCTTCTTTATGTAATATTTTGTACTTCCAGTATTTCCCAAATACTGAAATGTATACTTATTATAATACAGCTTTTTACATTTTAAAAGTCAATTTTTGTTTATCTTATCATGCCCATACGCAAGAAGCAAGCAAGCGTTTATTTCTCCAAAAAAAGTTCCATCCGACAAAATTATATAGTATAATGAATGTATCTTTCAGCTCATAACAGATTCTTACATAAGGAGGATACACTATGGTAAACGTACGACTGGGAAGAACCGGCATCATCGTCAATAAGAACGGATTCGGCGCTCTTCCTATCCAGAGGATTCCCATGAAGGACGCCGTCCGCCTTCTGCATAAAGCTTACGACGGCGGCATGCGTTTTTATGACACGGCCCGCATGTATACGGACAGCGAAGAAAAATTAGGGGCTGCTTTTTTTGACAGAAGAGAACATATAAAGATCTCTTCGAAGACCGGCGCAGTGACGGCGGAAGGATTCTGGAAAGATCTTGAGACTACTCTTCACACCTTAAAGACCGACCACCTGGATCTCTACCAGTTTCACAATCCGTCCTTCTGCCCGAAACCGGGCGATGAAAGCGGGATATATGACGCCGCACTGGAGGCGAAAGAAAAAGGCATGATCCTTCATATCGGCATCACAAACCACCGGCTTAATGTTGCCAGGGAAGCCATTGAAAGCGGGTTGTACGAGACCTTGCAGTTCCCTTTCTGTTACCTTTCGGGCGAACAGGAGCTGCGTCTGTTAGAGGCATGCCAAAAGCAAGATATGGGATTCTTGTCCATGAAAGCTCTCTCCGGCGGCCTGATCGTAAACGCCGCCGCTGCCTACGCGTTCCAGGCGCAGTACGAAACGCTGCCTCTCTGGGGCATACAAAAGGAAGAAGAGCTGGATCAATTCTTATCCTTTATCAATGATCCCCCTGTTATGAACCCGGAGTTGTCCGCCGTCATCGAAAAAGACCGGAAAGAACTTTTAGGAGATTTCTGTCGCGGCTGCGGCTACTGCATGCCTTGTCCTGCCGGGATCGAAATCAACAACTGCGCCCGCATGTCCCTGCTGCTTCGCCGCTCACCGGCACAGCCTTATCTGACTGAAACATGGCAGGCAAAGATGAAGCTGATCGAGGACTGCAAGCACTGTGAGTCCTGTAAGAAAAAATGTCCTTACGGACTGGATACCCCAAATCTTCTGAAGAAAAACTACGAAGACTACAAAGAAGTACTGGCGGGGAAAAAAGTCTGACCCCTACGCAAAAAGACGCCGAACACCGGCGTCTTTTAATTTTCTTTTCTCAACATCCAAAAGGCGAATAAAAAAACGAGACCGCTGACTAAGGTAGCTCCAAAAAAACCGGCAGGCGTGCCAAACAGAAGATCCGACGCGCTGCCTTCCCCCAAAAGAACCACGAACAGATTCGCAGACATATGGGCCAGCACCGGAGCGATGATCCTCTGATACCGCTCCATCAGCCATGCGAAAAAGAGTCCTACGGTAAAAGCATATATGCCCTGGACGATGTTTCCGTGTATGATTCCAAAAGCCAACGCACTGAAAAACATAGAAGCATGTACACCAGCCATGTCCCTGAATCTTTGATAAAAGAGACCTCTCATCAAAAGCTCTTCCACCGCTGGAGCGAGAAATCCCACGCAGGCCATCCGAAGCCATATGCTGCCCATGTTAAGCGCCTCGCTGGTCTCCTGATAACCCTCTGATATACGGATCAGCTGCGTCAAGCTAATGACATTGTTGGCAAAAAGCGCCAGCGCGCCGCTGCCGATAACAATCCACAGGAGCTTTCCCTCTGTAGGCATCTCTTTCCATTTGAAAAAATGCCTTCTTTTTGTATCCCTGTAATACATGAAGCCAAACAAAGGAAAGCTAATCACCGCGCCGATCAGCACAATCGTTACGGTTCCGGCCATATATTTATCTATAAAAGTATCCTGCACTCTGTTAAAAGAAGCGCCTTTCATCAGAGTTGGTAAAAGCAACGCCGCCGCGTAAAAAACTGACACAAAAAACTGCACCGCTTCATATAAAAGAACCGGGTACACGGCGCGCCAAACACCAAATGCCGTCACTTTCTTTTTAATTTCCATCCGGCTTTACATCCTCTCCGGCGCTTCAAAGCCAAGTACCTCAATACAGGTTTCCAGCACTTGCTTCACCAGCATAAGAAGCCTGATTCTGCCGTCTTTTTGTGTTTCGTCTTCGGTGCCTAAAATGCTCGTTTCATGATAAAACTTATTAAAAGCGTTGGCAAGTCCGTAAATATAAGCGCATACTTTATGGGGCGCAAGCTCCTCACAGGCACTTTCCATCACACTGCTGAAACGGGCGATCTCC
>CAJUMT010000026.1 GCA_910587495.1 uncultured Lachnospiraceae bacterium
AACATCTGTGGTGGATTCCGACCAGTCAAACCCGAAAGTAAAGTTACACTATCAAGTCGTTATAATAATCTTGTTTTAGCATAGTTTCATTATAATATGGAACGGGGAGAAGATGGTTATCGTTAGCCATCTTTTTTCTCTTTTTGGGAAAAATTTTCGGGGCGATGTGACTCGTATGAATCACATCGCCCCCTGTTCTGGACTATCTATTTCCCAATAGCCCCTTTCTTTTAGTGTAGGATGATTTTACAGGAATTAGCTTTCCTGGTATTCCATCATTCTTTATTCTTCTTCATACTCGTCATCTGAACCAGGCTCGTCGGAGGTAAGTTCTGCATATACAGTATAATTACCGGAATCTGAACTATGCCCCAAACGATATGTCCTTAAAAGAACCTCGTCTCCCTGAGCCAGCTCAATACCAAATACTCCGAAATTAAGGCCTTCGCCACCGTCATCATTAGATTCTCTAAAAATACTATTTACATATAAAACAACATATGTATCAATGGTTGAATCCGCTGAATAGAAGTTATATCTGCCATCACTGGGAGCCGTAAAGCTAATCCATGTCTCCTGGTTATTGTTCATGTTTACATTGACCGGAGAGTCATCGTCAGAGTAGCTCTGTATAACAGGCTTGCGTAAACATCGCCTTCACTGCCATAATCGCTTGCAATTGTAAGAGAATACGTCCTTCCGGCAGTAAGATTGCAGGTATAGCAAGGATAGGAAGTGCTTCCCTGCCCATACTCCTGAAGCCCGGATATGGTGCTGTTGGTAATCCTCATACCATACGGTAAGGAGATCGCATACCTTCCGCTTACATTACGGCTGAAATTCACCGTTTTAGTTTCAGAAGAATTATCAAAAGACACATAACCGATTTGGTTTCCTTCTGTATATGTATATTCCTGAGCCGTTATGT
Source organism: uncultured Lachnospiraceae bacterium (assembly GCA_910587495.1). GTDB lineage: Bacteria > Bacillota > Clostridia > Lachnospirales > Lachnospiraceae > Hominiventricola. The sequence continues at coordinate 929 of CAJUMT010000026.1, forward strand.
TTACAGTTGTATCATCTTCCAGCCCTGCCAGGAGCAGATAGCATTCATTATTCGGATTTATCGTCCACGCATTTCCTGTACTGTTTCCAGAGCCGCCATAGCTGTATACATAGGATACATTTTTAGGAGTGTTGAATCCGAATGTATATCTTGCTTCATAAGTAGTGTATTTCAGCAATACAGTTTCGTCTTTTGCAAGCCTGATGTTGCGGTTAACAGTTCCTTCCAGTTCCACTGCATCGTGTTTTGTAAGAGTTACTGTATAAGTATCTTCCGCTGTGTTGCCAGAAATCCTAACGTATTTGCTTTCGGATTGAGCAAAATCCACAATCAAAACATTATTACTGTTGATACTCCAATTTCCATTGTTGACAGCATCGATATCGTTATATAGATACAACGAATATCTATTTTCTGAATCATCCAAGGAAATTATATAAGTTCCTTTTCCTTCTGCAGTAGCTTTAAGCCATACATCGTTCTGGCCTGCGGCTTTATTCACATTCAGCGGACTTGCGGATGTAAGCGTCAGTATATCGCCCGTTTTCTCAACCGTAATTGTCGCGGATGCTGTTTCCTCGCTGCGGTTATACACGCTAAAGAACAGTGAATCGCCTTCATCCATATTACGCGATGAGGATGATCCTGCTCCAAAGCTATCTACCTGATTAGTATTACGATATACATATACCGCAACTTCGTCGTCTGTCGTAAAGCTGTAGCATCCTGCTTCAGTCGCTGTAAAGTATGCCCACTTTGCGCCATATCCTTCAATATCAGGAACAGTTCCAATGCCAGTATTAAGCTGTACCATTTCTGTATCCATAGACACAGTGATGGATGCAGTTGTTGCACTACTATGAGTATTCAGCCTGACATAAATGGTCTGACCGCTTACCAGCCGGTAAGTGTTATTATATGATGATACTTGTGTACTATAAGATGCGGAATTGATCTTTTCGTATATATAGCCATTGCAACCTGTCAGCTCAAATTTATAAGTAGCCGTCTTATCAGCTGTAAAAGCAACCCATTTTGTCGTGCTTCCGCTCAGCCCTTCATATGTCTTGGCTGTGCCTGCCTGAATCAGATCTGCTTTCACACTTGCCACGCTTACTTTGAAGTTTTTGAAGTCTTCAGAAGTTACATCGCTGTAATATAACTTAAAAGTGAGTTCATCATCTTTATCCAGACATATTTCACTGTTCAAGCCAAAACCAATGCTCTTATTGCTGGATTCAACCAGAACTGTGCTTATATCTGCTCCGTTGCAGTCTGTTGTAAAGCTATATCTTCCGTCAGCGGGCGCTGTGAAATGAATCCATACGTTTTCATTAGCGTCTACTTTTGTAACATCTACCTCTACATCGCTGCCTTCTGAGAGTTCTTTTGGAGTTGCTTTATAGATCGTAAAGTCAACATCTTTCTTCTCGCTTCCGGAATTTCTCACAGCATAGAACAGTTCCTTACCTACTTCCTCTTTACTGATAACCTTTTCATACAGATTATTACCATATGAACGGAAATTGTCATTAATATCTCCAGAAGTATTTTCGTAGATCTGCATGCCCTTTGCCTTTACGACATAGGTGCCTTCTTCTTCCGGTGTGAAGCTGTACCAGCTCATGCGACCCGGAGCCAGTTCCTTGACCGCATCAACGACGTCTGCCTTCACAATCTTTGCTTCGACCAGACCATAGCGGATCTTAAAGCTCTTCTTTGCATCAGGCGCGCCTGTTGCGGTAACTTTATAGATCACCTTGTTTCCTGGTGTACCAACATAAGAAACATAGCCACTGCTTATGTAACCAACAGAAGCGCTGTTTGTCTTTCCTGAAAGTTTGGAGACTGTAAGATTCAATCCTTCCGCTACATCCAGTGTTTCAACGAAATATCTGCTTGCTTCGTCGGCGCTTACCTCAAAGTACAGAGCATCTCCATTCTGGATTTCACAGCTCTTTGCTTCGCCTACGGTAAGGGGCATCACAGTTTCTTTTTTGATATTTACGGTTACAGACTGGTCTGTGGTGGAGGTGACAGCTAATAGGATCTTGTCGTCCTTCTTCCACTGATAGGAAACTGGTAAAGCAACAGCGGTTGATTCGGTTGATTCCAGGTTCATATAGCATCTTACTGTCACTCCCGCGGCATCAGTATCCCCGGATTTCGCCGAAACTGTATAGATTCCGTCTTCCGGCACATTGAACTCGAGATACTGTGCTTCGTTTGCTTTAAGTTCCAGAGCCTTACTTTCCGTAATCGCTTCGCCGGTTTTCTTCGCTGCCGTAAAGGTTACGGTAATGTCATCGGTAGCGTTAAATGAAGCAGGCGTCGTTACACGAAGGTAACGTACTTCATTTTTCCGCAGGACAACCAGAGAACCTGTTCCCAGTGTAGTACTGTCTTCGGCCACAATATCCTTATAACTTGCGATTGTAGCATCTGCTTCTGCCTCGCCCTGTTTAGCCTTTGCAGTGAACTGGTATCTGCCGGACTCAGCGGCGGTAAACTTAAACCATGCCCGATCCGGTTTTTTCACTGTTTCTGTAACAGAGGTGTTAATTACCGCGTCTTTGGCCGTGACAGCGGAAATTGTAAGTTTTATGGTTTTCTTCTCAGCAGAAGTGTTGGTAACTTTGTAGTATCGTCTTGCTCCTGTTGTGAGTACTCTTTCGTTATTGCTTAAGCCAAATGGAGCAGTAGTTCCGTTGTCGCGAAGCTCTGTAGTTTCCGTTATATTAAAGCCGTCCGCATCCGCCTGGCTGAATCTATAGCGGGCATGGGTCTTTGCTGTAAAGGAAATCCACTTAGATGCATAGCCGTCAAGCTCAATGTCTTTTGGCGTACCGGCAACCATTGTGTCTACAATTTCTTCTGCCAGTTTCACTTCGATAGAAGCATCCTCGGTTGCAGTAAATGTGATATATCTCTTGTCTCCATTTTTATAGCTGCCTGTCAGAACTGCAAGACTGTCAGTTTCATACTCTACATCAGCTGGCGTATAACCATAGGATATAGTTGCAACACCGGATTTCACTTCGGAACCGAAGGTATACAATCCGTCATTTTTAGCAGTCCACTGATATCTCAACGTCTCTCCTGCTTTTACAGAGATCGTACTGGCTGTCAGTTCTTTTATCTCCTGCAGCGTTACGGTCACTTTTACAACAGTTGCTGCCGCTGACTCAGAAGAAAGCCAGATCGTCACTGTCTGTCCTGCTTCCAGATAGATTACGCTTGAAGCTTTGCCTTCTGTGAAATTAATCTCTTCCTCAGCTCTTGTGTTTTCTGTTGTATAATTTCCAGATACATTCGCCTGTGCATCTTCCTGAGCGAAGCTGAAATCATAGTATCCTGTCTCTAAAGCAGTGAATGTGATCTCTTTGCCTGCTGCAGTTATGTCTGCTTTTTCCTCTGTACCGACTTTCAGTTCCACAGGCGTATCTTCTGTAACAGAAATCGTCACAGCGGTATCTGCTTTATTCGCTGTTACTTCGATCTTTACAAGATTGCCTTTTTTAAGCTCAAGCGGATACGCATCCTGGGAAACTTCATCTCCATTAAGCTTGAATGTAACATGCAAATCATCTGCTTTTGTATAAGACGCTGCAAAGATATATGTACCGTCTTTGTCTGCAATGAAAGTACGGGTTTCTGTTGTCAGGGCATCTAATCCTTCTTCCGCATTCGGGTCTTTTACAATCGTTACAGTTTCCGGCGTACCGGCCACAATATCTTTTGTCCGATCTATCCGCAAAGTGGCTTTCGCTGCTTGGTTTCTGGAAGAAAGTTTGATATATACAGTGTCGCCCTCTCCGAGCGGGATCGAATCTGATACAACATTCTTGCCATCCTTTGCAAGATCTATTTCTTCTTGACCGCCATTATTAATCTGGTATCCAGCTGTAATTGTTTCCTGTGCGTCTTTTGTAGAAATAGTATAAAGCCCTGCTTTGTCCGCCTTAAAAGAATACCATTTCTCATATCCTGCCTCAAGGTCTACGGATGTATCCGTATCCTGTACAAGTTTGGCAGATCTGCTGATTTGGAGTGTATAGCCGCTGCCGCTTACACCAAAGAATTCATCTACATTTAGTCTAAAGCGCTGTCCTTCGCTGAGCAGTCTGCTTTCCTGTGCGGCGGTTTTGCCGTCTTTCACAAGCGTGAAGGTGTAGTAGTCTGTCTCAAGTGCAATAAAGAATACATTGTCATCAGCGGTAACTTTCGTGCCGTCTGCAGACAGTTCCTTGTACTCTGTACCGGTCACGGTAACAGTAGCGCTTTCTTCAACAAGGATGTAGTACTTGGTGCCTTTTTCTGCAGAGTATGGATTGTCAATAGGATTCCAATCTTTTTTGCCTTTCTCGCGAATCCATGATGCGCCGGAAAATCTATAAACACCATACGAAGGCGCTGTAAATGAAAGTAATTTACTTTCGCCGCGTTTTAAGGAAACACCAAACGGATTACCAAGTGTGAGTACGTCAATGCCGGAGATTTCATCGTCGGCTTCATCATAACCATAGTAATGTTCAATATGATCGCCGTAATAGCCGTACGCTTCATTCATCGCATTTACATATACACGCCATCTGGCAATTACCTTTTTGGTAATTTTAGACGTAACACTGATATCGGTAAAGCCCCTCTTTACAGCTTTCAGAGTAGCCGTATAACTTCCTGCGTTTGCTTTTACAGTCGCTACTTTTCTGTCGGAACTCTTCCAGGTCAAGGTATCTGTCTTCATGGCGCGGGCAAGCGTATATACACTATCTTCATCGCCTTCCTCGCCGCTCCTTAAATCAAGCACATATATATTTCCGGTCTTCAGGAGAGGACGCTCGCTCAAGTAGCTGCCTATACGGCTTACACCAATTTCTACACCGCCAATCTCCTTATTCCCAAGATCATTCACAGCGTTTGCCGGTATATTGGTCGTCTTAAATCTGGCGGATGCGGCCTTAGATTCAAGATTTTCATATACAGCAGTGACAGTCAGACTGTAAGAAGACAGACGGACAATTTTGTCAATATCATTAATCTCATATCTAAAATGATCGATCTGCTTCTTTTCATCCGTTGACTCATATGCCCAATAAGGAATGTATTTGCTTTGCAGGATCTTTCCTGACTGATCCTTTACTTCAAGCCTGAATCTTAGATTATCATCATGCAGGGCAGTATAATCAAAGGTAATAATCGCGGCCTTATCATAATGTGCCGTTGCTTTCAGTTTCTTGACAGGGTCGATCGCCGCTGCTTTCAGCTTTATTACCACATCGGCTCCGCCGTTTGCCCTTACCGTTTTATCCCATACAGTAAGAGTAACATTTCCGCCCGGCTGCTTTGCCGTAATCGTATAGTCATCGATCCGCCCGTCTTCCTCAATGACCGGCTCGATCTCAAAATACGGAGCCGCATCCGGAACACATGAAAGATCCAGGCTGCGCTTACTATATACTGTGTCAGTTACGCTGCCATACCCTGGCAGTACAATCTTGTCTTGCTTATAGGTAAGATACTTGCTAAGCGATACTTTATTACCCGCTTTCAGATTGATCGCTTTTCCAGTAAGGACATTTGCATCTGCCGTTATCTTCAGTTCGCTATAATCATAATTCTCTGTCAACGGATCATAAGCGAAGACATAGATATACCCTACGTCTTTGGGCGTTATCTTTCCATTTTTGTCAATTGTAGCTTTGGATGTTGGCCAGTAGAAGAAATTGCCTGTCTGAGCCATACCCATATCTTTCAGTTTTGCCTGCTCAGTGATACGGGATTCAGTCTTAAATTCATCCCTGTCAGCAGCTACAACGTAGGTAAGCTTAGGTTCTATATATCTGGTCTTTTCCTTATGAGGAAGCATCCGCCATACAAAGTCGAGTCTTTCTGACCAGCTTTCATTCTCCGGATACTTACCTTCTACCTGCAGCGGAACTTTTTTGGAGGAAATATTTATATAGTCAAGATATGTTTCTTTTTCCTCATCCCATGCATTCTTTACAGGCGAAGTTTCGCTTGTGTCAAAGGAAGTCCGAAGAGCCCAATCCTGCGGAAGCGTCGTCTTAAAGGTCTTTAACGTCTTTGCGGAACCTGCCCAGGAGTCTGCAAGCGTGATCTTCTCTCCGTTATCCAGGGTGCGGATACCGCTTACATTACGCACATAGAGCGTATATTCTTTGCCATATCCAAGTCCTGTAATTTTCGCACGGTATTTAAAGTTTTTGCCGTTTTTGTACGGACTGTCGTCCATGTCACCTGTCATAAACAGCGGATTGCGCGCAAATGCGTCATAATTGCCATTATCCACCGCGGCAATCGCAGCTTCAAAATCGTCCGCCGTCTTTTTGCCTTCCAGTACATAGATCTCTCTGCGATATCCATCTACCGGTTTCGCATAGTCAAGATATACAGAGCTATCACGCACGTCAAGTTTAATATTCTTTACTTCGGTTACTTTGTTAACCGTGATCGACAGTTTCGCTGATTTTTCATAGTTGCCTTTTGCATTTTTGAAAGGTACTGTTTTGCCGTCTTCATCTTCATAAGCTGCATAAGCGATAATGTCGGCTTTACCTTTGGCAATCGCGGTCACGCGGCCTGTCTCGGTCACGGTAAGGATGCTTTCATTAGTAGATTCGTATCCGATATGGATAATATCCGCCATCTGTTTCTTTGTGATCTTAAGATCAAGCTGCTGTTCTTCTCCGATGGCCATCTTCTTGGATGCGCCGTTAAACGCAAGGCTCTTCGGAACTACAGCCCTTGTAAGGTCTTCAAGAAGGATACTCTTTGTAAGATCAACTTTGAATGTCTCTGCATAGCCTTCTTTCCAGGTGATCTCAAATTCTTTTGTATCTTTCCCTGACGCGTCGAAAGCCACTTCATACCACATGCGACCGTCTTTGTCATTATAAGAATCTACTATATATCCGTTCTTTTTCTTGATATTATTGGTAACTTTGGTGGCTGCACCAGTCACATTAGTATACTCCATCGGAGCAGTTACTCTGAATACAAAGTAATTTCCTGGAATTGGATTGTTGTCTTCGTCCACTACATTGTCAATCTTTGACATGTAGCGGATACCGGTTTTCGGCGTAATCGTATGAACGTAGCCATTCGCCGCATCGCCGGAGATTTCATCATATAAAGCTGTACCTGTTGTATTGCTTGGGGTAACTTTCGCCTCAGCCCTTACAGGTGTGAATGATTTTGTCTCAAACTCAAGTTCATAATCAGGCGCATAGAATGCAATTTTGCCATCTGCATAGCGCACACCACGCACACCAGATATCAGCTGTCCTGTATGTCTGACATTATATTCTATACCGCTTCTAAGATATCCTGTTTCCTTATCCTCCTGTTTTGGTGAGATAAACAGGCCAAAGCTTTCAAATACATCTGGACAGGAGAACTGCGTGCCGTCTACATACTTTCTGTTCGCCGCAAGATATTCTTGATCTGCTGTGACGGGAGTTTCTGCATCAATCTTCAGCTCCGGATCCGCAGTGATGACTGCGTCTAATTTGTCTTTAAGGTCTCCTGTGTATTCCCTGCCTGCTTTTACCTCATCTTTTAATACTGGGCTGACAATCAGTTTTGCCGGGTTGATGGTAAATAGCAGCGGATTTTCATCATCACCAAGATGCTCCCATTTTTCTGCATATGTGTCATCTTCTTCAACAATAGCACAGAAATGATATGTTCCACTATGGACTGCGTCATCTACATATATGCCATTTAAGAAGCCATCTGCATAAGGAAATTCTCTCCAATACCAGCGATACTGAATAAAGCTTGTATCCGCAATCTCTTCACCGGTTTTTTCGTTGGTTACGGTGATCGCGTCTATAATGGCCGCTTTGTCAACGGGCTGTCCATCATAGGTTTTGACCCTATCCCCGATTTTTGACCAGTCAATGGTAAAGTTAAGCTCTATTCCTTGGGATACTTTCTGATGGATCTCGGCAAATCCATTGTCATATGTTTTTTCTTTGCCGTCTGCCTCCAGTTCCTTTCTGTTATAAACATCAAGTACCCAGTGGTTGTTATAGTTTTTATTTCTCTCTTCAAAATTCGCCCAGACGCCGAGTCTGTACGTTTCGCCTTCCAGGAACTCGTCAAGCCTATCACAAACTACATATTTACCTGAACCGTCTTTCATCTGACGTTCTACGAACCACTCTAACGAATAATCACTATAAAGATTCAGTTCTGTATTCTGTATCGTGAATTCCGGGTCATCCCAGAGAGAGTACTGGACAAGCGAGTCTTCTGTACCAAGCCTGCCGTCGATTCTCCCCAGAAAACTTCCAATCTCATTGCCAATATATGGCTCCGGTGTCCCTTCCAGTTTGATATATACATTTTTCCTCTGGATCGTATAATATACATCCACAGGAACCGCATAGGTCGCATGGCTGGGATCGTTATATGTTATGCGAAGCCTGTATACCCCGGCATCTTTCGGAGTAGAAGAGACTTCTACATTATTATTATAATCCTTGTTTTCGCTTGGGTTAGCTTCATACCGGCTCCATGTCGGATCAAGATACTCTTTTCCGTCCTTGTCTTCCTTGGTCAGGACTTCAGTGGCAGTATTCCACGCATAAGTGAATGCCGCTCCTGACGGCATAGAAGCATCTTTCAATGTAACAAGGTTTTTATACTCCCTGTTCTTATAAAGCTGCTCACCATCATAGACTTTGGTATTTGGGTTTTCAAAAGTCTTTCCGGCTTCGCCATTGCACAGGGCGTCAATGTTAATCTCAACTTTCTGTGCGGCGTTCAGCTCAATCGCAAGCGCTTTTGCCGTCAATGTGCCGTCTGTGATGTCTACTGTATGGTTTTTCTGGCCTTCATTGATATTAGAAAGCGGTCGTTTAGGCGTGCCATTGCTGTTGTATACAGCTTTCTGGCCTGAGAATACGATCCTATAGGAAACACCTTCTTCTATTTCAAGGGAATCCCGATCATCCATATCCTCCCATTTGACAGTCTCAGTTTCTCCGACTTTCGTACTTGTGCCTTTCTGTACCTTAAAGACCGGTTCGTATGACTGTGTTTTCCCGGCATCGTTATAAGATACGCCCCAGAAGTGTTCATCGACTGTCCAGGTTTTTTCTGCTTCCTGCCCGGCAGCGTCCGTATTTTTGACAGCATAACCAGTGACCGTCTCCAGTACTTCACTGGCTGTGATACCGCTGTTATATACGGCTTTATTTTCATTGACAGAAGCGCTGACAGTGATATCGCCTATATAAACTTCCGCCTTGCTGATCACTACTCTGACATTTGCGGAGCTTTTCGCATAGTGACCCTCTTCGCCCAGATAAGTAACTCTGTAATAATATGTACCGGCATCCTTTACACCCTGCGCGCCGTTCTCGATTTCCTCTTCGTTGGCGTCAAGCCATGTATACTTGAATGCTTCAACTTTTGCAGGATCGGCTGTAACGGTCAGCTGTTTACCGTCTTCGTCTGTGACAGGGACAAGATGTCCATCCTCGCCCTCCTCCACCACACCTACTGTTATGGTAAGTTTGCTCTTGATGTCCGCTTCATCGATCGGCTGTTCGTCATATACCTTACCAAGCCCAGCAGCTGCCTCGACTTTTACTTCGGTCAGGTTCTCAGCCACTGTAAGTCTTACTGGCTCATCAGAAACTGTATAATTATCTTTGATTGCCGTAGCTTCCGTTTTCCAGGTGAACCCTGTGATTTTGAAAGCATAATCCTCGTCGGAGCGGAGTGTGTCTGTATCTGCCAGTGCAGTCCCGTCTCCATGTGTCCCAGACGCATCATAGCCCCGGATAATATCGATAGCTGTAGCCGTGTGATCGATAAACAGGCTCAGGTTTGTTACACCATTTTCGCCTTCTTTCAGGCTACAATTTTCCCTTATATCCTTTTTCAGGTCTGCGACAGTCGTGCCGGCTGTTACTGCGTTGTCATAAACAGGCGTGATCTCGCATGGCAGAATCGCGAAGTAGATTTCTGCGGTCGCACCGTTGCACAGCTCCGCATCTTCAGCCAGCGTTATTACATAACGGTAAGCGCCCGCGTCATGCGGAAACTCCCCGCCCGGCAGGTCGCTGTAATCATAGTCGCGTATGGACGTGGCTTCTGCTTTGGGACTCCCTTTCTGCCATTTGTAGGTAAGAAGCCCTTTTAACTCGGCATTTTCTTCTTGGCCAAGCTTTACTTTGACGCTGTTTTTGATGTTATTAACAGCGCCTTTAAGTAAATCGTCTTCCCCTCTTTTATAGGTAGCGCTGAAAACTTTCGTTTCAGGGTCATAAGACACAGTATCTGTTGTTATATATTCGTTGTTGACAACAATTTCTGTCTCTTTAGATGTTGCTGCCTGTGTTTCGACAGATGCCGCGTCAGCCTCAACTTCGTCGTTAGGCTGCACATCTGTCTGCGCCTGTGTTTCGGCACCCTCAGCAACAGTTTTGTCGCTTTCCCCGGCAGTTTCGTCGAGATTTTTCCCAACATCTTCCGCGCCGGAAAACGAAATATATTAAAAAATCCCTATATTAATATCTGTTTGTATCGAAAATAGATATAAATATACGAATTTATACGAAAAATAATTTTAAGGCATAATAAAAGGCATATTCCTTAAGATAAAAAACAACCAAAAGGAAATATGCCTTTAAGAGTTACAGATTTTCCAATGCCTTCAACACCATGACCTCATCGTTCTCAAACATATGGCTGTATCTGGCGAAAATGGTCTGCTGCGTATCGCCGCTGACTTTTTCGATTACGCTAATGGGAACATTTTGTTTGATCAGGTTGCTGATATAAGTGTGGCGGAACGAATGGCAGTTACAGGGTTCTATTTTAATTTTCTTGCAGGTCTGTTTGATTCTGGACAAACAATAGGAGTGCGTGTAAGTAAAGATTGCGTCGTTGTCGCTTCCTCCGCTTTCGATATGCTTTTGATATTCTCTGTCATAAATTGCTTCAAGCTGGGAGGGAAGCGGGATCGTTCGGTGTTTCAGGTTCTTAGGCTCTTTGATGTCTCCGCTTCTAAGCCGGGCTTTTGTAACATGCAGACGTTTTCCCTGAAAATGTCCGCTGCCTGCGCCTACGGACTCTTTGCTATATTCTGCTGCATATGTGTTTGGTGAATAATAGTCGAACGTCTGGAAATCCGACCAGGTAAGTGCAAGGCATTCTCCTAACCGTACACCGGTGTAGTACAGTATATTATAGAAAAACTGCAGTCTTGGGTAACTGTTATAATTTCTGTAATTGCTCTTGGAGTTTCCCAGATAATGGTTGATTTTTTCAAATTCTTCATGGGTCAGAAGACGGAAACTGTCTTTCTTTTTTGTCTTTATATTATCGGCTTTGTGTAAAAAATTGTCCGCAATAAAGCCGCGCTTATAGGCAAGCCGGACTAGTTTCCGGAATGCGCTGTTAAGCGTATAGATTGTTTCCTCGCTGTATTCTTTACGCAGGCAGTCAAAGAGCTGGTAGTAGACGTCTTCCGTAATGTTTTTTAGCTTAGTATCGGCGGGCAGGTATTTACAGATGGTTTTTAACTGTTGCTCGGTGTTAAACACTGTTGTATTGCTGTATCTTTGGGCCGACGCTTTAATCTTCCACAGCTCAAACGCGCCCTGGAGCGTTATGTCTTCGTTGTCGGTTCTGTTGATGCCTGTCTGCAGCTTCGCCAGTTCGGCTTTCGCCTCCGTGAGCGTCAGACAGCTGTATACCCATTTGGATTTGTATTTATTTTTTTGCATAAATGGGTCGTATTCTTTGTAGTTGTATTTTACATCATATTTTCCTGTATGTTCATTCAGATAAATATTAGGATATTTTGTTTTGCTTCTCTTTACTTTTTCAGCCATTTTGAAACTCTCTGTTTATGTTGCTCATGAACTTATCATACTACAAATTGTATACGAATCAGAATATTTTTGTCTTTTGTAGTTATCAGTTAGTTTGGGAATATTATATATGACTTTCAGAAAAAAGTCACGAAAAATTATGGAAAGCGGCAGCGTTATGTGATGATCAGACAGAAGATGTTGACATTTTTGCGGGAAATTGGTATTACTGAATCAGCAGATTATTTTTGAAGTAAATGAAAGAGGGAGTTTTTATATGGGAAAAATTTTGAGGAAACAAAACGGACTATATTATCTTTTGATCTTTTCCGTCGTTCTTGCGGGCGGTTTTTTTGACTGGAGCGCGGCGTTTCTGGGCGTGCTTGTGTTTGGCGCCGGCATATATCGAACCATAAAGACGAAAAGGTATGTGATTGCCAGGGCGAAATGGATATGGCTTTTATTGCTGCAGGAGTTGTGCCTTGTTATAAGCTTGTGTACGGCTGTGGACAGAGGAATGGCTTTTGTGGGCGTAATTCGCTTTCTCCCTGTGGTGGGATGGTTGTTTTTATGTATGCAGTATAGTCAGGAAGAGAGGGAAAAGGCGCTGGACGCCATACCCCATGCGGGATGCCTGATGGTGACCGCAGGGCTTGTGGGTTATTTGATTCCGGATCTGAAAGGGTGGTTCTGGGTGGCCCAGCGACTGGGCGGTTTTTTTCAATATCCTAACACCTGCGCCGTATTTCTTCTTGCGGGTCTGATTTATCTGAGCGGAAAGGAGAGCCGGGGCGCCAAGATACAGTGGAGCGTGCTGTTTTGGGGGATCCTGTTAACCGGAAGCCGGACGGTGATGCTCCTCTTTGCGGTTGTGCTTTTATACTTGTTCTTTCGGGAAAAAGAGAGAAAATCCGTGCGGCGTCTGATGGGTTTTCATGTGCTGGCAGCGGTGGCAGCAGGCACGCTTATGGTGCTGCTGACAGGAAGCTACCAAAATCTGGCAAGACTTGTGACGGTATTTTCTTCCAACAGCACTTTTTGGGGACGTTTGTTATATTGGCAGGATGCCCTAAGCATGATTCAGAATGCGCCGCTGGGGTTGGGATACAGGGGGTATTGCTATCTCCAGCCGGTAACCCAGAGCGGTATGTATATGACTTTATATGTACATAATGATTTGCTGCAGAGCTTTTTGGACGGCGGCTGGTTATCCGGACTTGCACTGGGCGCGCTTTTTATAGTTCAATTTCGTTTTTCGCGCCATCGACTGATGTTGGCTGTGTTATTCCTTCATAGTCTGGCAGATTTTGATTTGCAGTTTGCGGCAATCTGGTTTACAGCAGTCCTTTTATTTGAGTATGGAACGGAGCAAAGGGAACTGACAGAAGTTTCCGGGAAGATCTGGCCTGTATGTATAAAGGGAACTCTGGGGCTTTTGTGCTTGTATTTCTGCATTCCTTTTGCCGCGGGTTATGCAGGTGATTATGAACTGTCGCTGCGTATGTATCCGGGATATACCCAGATGAAAGAAGAACTGCTTTCTTATGTGACGGACGCAGACGCGGCCCTTTCACTGGCGGAAGAGATTCTGGAGGCAAATCCGTATGTGTCCCTTGCCTATGAAGTCGAGGCGCAGGTGGCCTATGCGCTGGGGGAGATTGAGGAATTTTGCAGGTATAAAGAAAAAGTGCTTGCCATCGAACGATATAGTATTGCCGAGTATGACGACTACGCCCAGTGTCTGAAAGAATATCAGGCCTATGCGGCAGAAGCGGGGGATACGGACGGCGAGCATTACTGTTCGGAAAAATATGTACAGATTGAAGATATGCTGAAGGAATTGGAACGCACCACCAGTCCTCTGGCCTATAAGCTACGGGATCAGCCTGTGTTTACACTTACCCGGTAGGAATTGTAAAATGTCGAAAAACGGTCTTTGGAGAGAGTCTCCGGAGACTGTTTTTTTGACGTTTTTTGTCTTTAAATGTTCTTTTGCAGCCGGTCTTGTCATAAAAAATGAATATTCGTCCTAAAATAATCATATAATGTGAAAAACAATCGTATAATTCACTTGAACTTGAACATAAAATATCATATAATACGATCATCAACAAACACAACAATCATAAAAGGAGGTAAAAGATTTATGAGCAAAGTGACCGAGATTACAAGGGAAAGCTGGATTATGAGTACTTTCCCGGAATGGGGAACCTGGCTGAACGAGGAGATTGAGCGCGAGGAAGTAAAGCCGGGTACTGTAGCTATGTGGTGGCTTGGATGTACCGGCATGTGGTTCAAAACACCGGGCGGCTGCAACATTACCATTGATCTTTGGTGCGGTAACGGAAAGCGTACCCATGGGGATGGCAAAATGAAAGTGGGACACCAGATGGCGAACATGTGCGGCGCCCGCGCCATGCAGCCTAACTTAAGGGCGGTTCCTTTTGTCATTGACCCGTTTGGGATCAAGCAGGTGGACGCAGTCCTGGCAACCCATTATCATCAGGACCATATGAGCGCAGAGTATGCGGCCCATGTGATCCAGAGCAATATGACCACTGTGGACGAGAACGGCAAAGAGATTCCGGTTCCGTTTATCGGCCCGAAAAAATCCGTAGAACTGTGGCAGAAGTGGGGTGTTCCGGCAGAACGCTGTGTGACAGTAAAACCGGGGGACGTAATCAAGATCAAAGACCTGGAGATCGTGGCTTTGGATTCTTTCGACCGAACCTGTCTGGTGACAACGGATTCCACAGGCGCCGACAGGGAAGAATTGACCGGTGTATGTCCCACGGATATGGATGAGAAGGCGGTTAACTACCTGATTAAGACGCCAGGCGGAAACATTTACCATAGCGGAGATTCTCATTATTCTATTTATTTTGCAAAGCATGGTAAAGACTATGATGTGGATGTGGCATTCGGTTCCTACGGAGAGAACCCGGTCGGCATGGCGGATAAGATGACTTCCGTGGATATCTTAAGGATGGCGGAAGCGCTCAGATGTAAAGTCGTAATTCCGATTCACTATGATGTATGGACGAACTTCATGGCGGACATCAACGAGATCCGTGTGCTGTACGATATGAAGAAAGACCGCCTGGATTATAAATTCCATCCGTTTTTCTGGGAAGTGGGCGGAAAATATGTATATCCCACAGACAAGGATAAGAGAGCGTACCATCACCAGAGAGGTTTTGAGGACTGCTTTGAGGCGCCTCAGAATATCCCGTTCCGTTCTCTTTTGTAATGAATCGGAAATAAATTGGAGGACAATCATATGCTGCGTAACTTTGTTGAGAACAAACACTATAAATTTGCGGAAGAAGCCAAAGACTGGAGAGATGCGATCCGCATGAGCTGCGAAAGCCTGGAGGCGGATGGGACAGTGGAGGCGAATTATAAAGAAGATATTATCGCCTGTGTGGAAAAACACGGTCCATATATCGTCATTATGCCCCATGTGGCCATGCCCCATTCCCAGGAGGGCGCGGTGGGTGTCAACAAGACGGCGATAGGCTTCATGAAGCTGGAAAAACCGGTAAGCTTCGATGAAAATGATCCGGAAAAAGACGCGCAATTATTTTTTACGCTGGCGTCCTGCAATCCGGACCAGCATTTGAATAATATGATGAAACTTTCGGAGATGCTGATGAATGACGATCTCGTAGAAGTTCTTCTGAAAGCAAAGACGCCGGAGGATCTGCTGGAAATCCAGAAGACGTATCTGGACTGACGAGAGGAGAAAGTGTATGAATATTTTAATGAGTATATGGTCGTATTTCGCGACGAACATTTTGGAACAGCCGGCATTTATGATCGGCCTGATCGTAGCCATCGGCTATATTCTTCTGAAAAAACCATGGTACGATGTGTTGGCGGGGGTAATCAAAGCGATTGTAGGATATTTAATTCTGGCGGTTGGTTCTTCGGGACTGGTTTCCAATTTCCGGCCGGTGCTGGTGGGATTAAAAGACCGTTTTAATATGGACGCCATGGTCATCGACCCTTATTTTGGGCAGAATGCGGTGACGGCCGGGGTGGAAGAAGTATTTGGTAAAGGCTTTGGAGACGCAATGATCCTTCTTTTGATTGCGTTTATCGTTAACATTCTTCTGGTGCGTTTCAGCAGAGTTACGAAGCTTCGCGCCCTGTTTACCACAGGTCATGTACAGGTGCAGCAGGCCGCTACTGCTTACTGGCTGATTATGTTCGCCCTTCCGGGACTTCTGACCAACAACATCGCGCTTCTGGTGGTCATGGCAGTCATTCTTGGCGCATATTGGGCGGTGGGTTCCAACCTGATTATCAAGCCCTGCCAGGAGCTGACAGACGGCGCCGGTTTTACATTGGCGCATCAGCAGATGTTCGGTATTGCACTTAATACATGGCTGGCTGAAAAATTATTCGGCAAGAAAAAGAACGGAAAAGAAGTAAAGAAGATTGACGACATTGAACTTCCGGGATTTATGTCTATTTTCAATGAAAACATGGTATGTACTTCTATCCTGATGCTGATTTTCTTCGGAGCGATTTTATGTATTCTTGGAAGAGACTATCTGACAGAGCAGGGATTCCTTGCAGAAGGTGCAAGTATGGTATTCTATGTGATTCAGACCTGTTTCTACTTCTCCGTATATCTGGCGATCTTACAGCTGGGCGTGCGTACCTTTGTTACCGAGCTGACAGCATCTTTCCAGGGTATTGCGGATAAGCTTCTCCCGGGTTCTGTACCTGGTGTGGACTGTGCGGTAGCGTTTGGTTTTGGATCTGCCAATGCGGTTCCTTTAGGATTCCTGGCTGGTTTTGTAGGACAGATTCTGGCGATCGCAGCGCTGATCGTGCTGAAAAGCCCCGTGCTTGTGATCTGCGGATTCGTCCCGGTATTTTTTGACAACGCAACGATTGCTATCTTCGCTAATGAAAAAGGCGGTATCAAGGCTGCGCTTATCCTTCCGTTCATCTCCGGTATTTGTCAGGTGTTCGGATCTGCGCTGATCGCAGGCTGGGTAGGAATGGCAGTATACGGCGGATACCTTGGCATGTGGGACTGGGCGGTCGTATGGCCTGTTATGACTGTTGTCATGAAATTCTTAAGCTATGCAGGCGTTGTCATCGTAGCAGTTGCGCTGCTGGCAATCCCGCAGCTTCAGTATCGTGCGGATAAAGAAGGTTACTTTATGATGACAGAAGACTATGAAGCATATAAAGAATTAAAAGCAAAAAAAGCTGCACAATAACTTGATATTTATGATGATTTCATATATTATGATATCATAACGATCATAAAAACAATATTTTTATATAAATTAAAGGAGAATAAGGTAATGGCAAAAGAAAATATGAGCTTTATGGTATGTTGCGCAAACGGAGCAGGCTCCAGTTTGATGATGAAGATGACTATGCAGAAGGTATTGGATAAACTGGGCATTAAACCGGGTAAAGTACATCACTGCGCCCTTTCAGAAGGAAAGAGCGCCGCTGCTCAGTATGATGTAGTATTCTGCGCACAGAATTTTGTAAATATGTTCAAAGACGCAGAGAAAAAGGGCACGACAGTCATCGGCCTTCGCAACATTATGTCCCAGCAGGAATTTGAGGATAAGATGAGAGAGCATGGCATCGTCGATTAAACTACACACGCCCATCCGGCTGGTAGTCTGCGACATGGACGGCACGCTTTTCCGAAACGACAAAAGTATTAGCGAAGAAAACCGTGCCGCCATCCGGCGGGCGAAAGAACAGGGAATCAGGTTTTCTGTCTGCACGGGCAGGATTCAGCCGATGACAGAATACTATCTGAAAGACCTGGAGCTTGAAACACCGGTGATCACAGCCAACGGCGCGCTTATATGGGATCCGGTGGAGAAAAAGACGCTGTGGGGGCTTCCTATGGAGGAAGAGGAAGTACTGTCCATTATGAAGTTCTGCAAAGAGCATGATCTTGATTATTGCGCCCTGACGATGGGCAAAAGCTATTTTTCCAGGAACAATGTCAGGCGGCAGCGGTTCGTGCAGTACAACAGCATCGCGGCTGCCCATGGTTTTTTGCCAATGGAGCTGGAGGAATTTGACGAAGCGTTTCATTGCCTTAAGGGAGAAAAAGTGTACAAAGTGCTGATCTATGAGACAAAGGACGGCCATGGCAGCCTTGCCAGATCGTATCTGGATACATTAAAAGAGACCGGATATACGTCGTCGGAGGACAGACTGATTGATATCGCTCATCGGCTGGTAAATAAAGGATATGGACTTACCAGGCTTGCCGAACTGCTTCATATACCTTTAGAAGCCGTATGTGCCATGGGCGATTACGACAATGACATCCCGATGCTGGAAGCGTCGGGTTTCCCTGTCGCTATGGGAAACGGCTGTGATTCTGTAAAGAAAGCAGCGGCTTTTGTGACAAAGACCAACGAACAAAACGGCGTGGCGTGGGCTATGAATCAGTTCTTGGATTAAAGCAGAACGATAAACAGGGAGGTCCTGAATGAAAAGAGAGCGGGCATATGTGGAGAACAGAAGAAAAGAAATACTGGACAGGATTATAGAGACGCCGGGCATCCGGGTCGAAGAACTGGCCTCTATGTTCGATGTGTCCGCCATAACCATCCGCAGAGACCTTCAGTACCTGGAAGACCGCAATATGCTGACCAGGTACTATGGGGGCGCTTCTCCCACAGGGGAGGCCAGCCGACTGAACAGCCAGGACGAAGTACAGATGTATCGGGATCTGATCGCCAGATATGCCGCCAGTTTGGTGGAGGACGGGGATACGCTTTTTATCAACACCAGCAGGAATGCTTTGAGTATGGTTCCGTATATTGACTGTAAAAATGTTACGGTTATCACCAATAACGGGCGGGCCTGCAATTGTGAGCATCCTGTGGGTGTGAACGTTTTTCTTACCGGGG
This sequence comes from uncultured Lachnospiraceae bacterium, assembly GCA_910587495.1. Lineage (GTDB taxonomy): Bacteria > Bacillota > Clostridia > Lachnospirales > Lachnospiraceae > Hominiventricola. The sequence continues at coordinate 19,698 of CAJUMT010000026.1, forward strand.
GCGAGGTGCGGCATCCTAAGGAAGCGCTTGTGGGAGAATTTGCCGAGCGCAATCTTTTGAAAGTGTATGCCAGGAAGGCTTTTATCGGATGCAGCGGTATCTCGGACGAGTGCGGAGTAACGACAGAAAACGCCAATGAAGTAAGCTTAAACGAGCTGATGTTAAGCCGTGCCACGAAAGCGGCCTATATTTTGGCAGACCATACAAAGATCGGGCATAACAGCAGCTTTCGGACGTGCAAGATCGAGCGGGTGACGCATCTGATCACAGATGAAAAAGCGCCCCGGGAAATTCTGGACGTATTTAGGGAAAAAGGTATCTGGGTTCACCAGGTCAGTAAGGAACTTGTAAACCAGTTATAAAACAAGAAGAAGGATTGGGGAAATAAGATGAAAGCATATGCATTAGGATTGTACGAGAAAGCCATGCCAAAGGAGCTTACATGGGAAGAGAAGCTTCTGGCTGCGAAAGAAGCGGGCTACGACTTTGTGGAGATCAGTATAGACGAGACAGAGGAGAAACTTGCGAGGCTTGATATGTCCATGGAGGAGCGGCTTAAACTTGTGGATCTGATGGCCAGGACCGGCGTGCCGCTTCGTACGATGTGCTTGAGCGGACACCGGAAATTTCCTCTGGGCAGCGACGATCCTGCCACAGTAAAACGTGGAATGGAGATCATGGAGAAAGCCATACGCCTGTCGGAAGACTTAGGTATCCGTATCATCCAGCTGGCAGGTTATGACGTCTATTATGAGGAATCCTCAGACAGCACAAAGAAGAGATTTGAGGAAAATCTGATAAAAGCTACCATGATGGCCGCCAAAGCAGGGGTTGTTATGGGCTTTGAGACCATGGAGACAGAGTTTATGAATACAGTCGGTAAGGCAATGCATTATGTAAATCTGGTCAATTCTTCTTATTTGCATGTATATCCGGATTCCGGCAATATTACAAACGCGGCGGTCAGCTATGGAACAGACGTGCTGGAAGACTTAAAGAGCGGCGCGGGTCATTTGGTGGCGCTGCACTTAAAGGAAACCGTGCCTGGAAAATTTCGTGAAATTCCTTATGGCACAGGCCATGTGAACTTTAAAGATATGGTGCATACGGCATGGAGCTTAGGAGTCCGCAGATATGTGACGGAATTTTGGTATACCGGAAATCCGGAATGGAAAAAGGATCTGCATTCTGCAAGAGGAATGATGGGTGCTCTTCTGGATGCAGAAGAATAAAGTATGCAGCAGAGGTAAAAAATGAAAATAGAAAAAAAAGTAATATCAAACCTGACAAAATGCTATTCTATTGCTCCGCTTAGATATCAGGGAAAAGACCACATCCTGGTGGCGGCGGAAAAGCAGGATCCGTGTTATCTGTTTGATCTTGCAGGCAATCTGGAAGATAAAGTATGGGACGGCCCCGGCGGTGTTATGAGCATGGTGCAGGTGCCGGGAAGCGACGGACAGTATCTGTCCACTTATAAATTTTATTCGCCCAACGATTCCAAGGAGGCGAAGATTGTTATTGTGACGCCTAAGGGCAAAGGGGACTGGGAAGTGCGCACGCTTGTCAGCCTGCCGCATGTTCATCGTTTCGATATCCTGGAGCGGGACGGGCATGCATATTTGCTTGCATGTACATTAAAGTCCGGTCATGAATATAAGGAAGACTGGAGTATGCCCGGGAAAGTCTATGCCGCTGAACTTCCATCGGATCTGTCGGTCTTCGATGAAGAGCATCAGCTTACTCTGAAAGTACTAAAAGAGAATATGCTTAAAAACCATGGTTATTACAGGATGATGGAAGATGGCGTACCTGTTTCCATTATCTCCAGTAACGAAGGCGTATTCCGCTTTACGCCTCCGGCAGCAGGCGGCACAGACTGGAGCATAGAGACGCTTTTGGAAGAACCGACTAGTGACGCTACATTGGTAGACCTCGACGGCGATGGTGAGAAAGAACTGTGTACCTTCTCGCCGTTCCATGGAGAAAAGATCAGGATTTTCAAAAAGCAGGATGGCATCTACCAGAAGGTATACGAGCTGCCTGACGCAGAGTTTACCCATGCCATCTACGGCGGCGACTTGTGCGGTATCCCGACTTTTGTAGCCGGTCACAGGAAAGGTAAGAGAAATCTGATGGCTATCCGCTTTGACAAAACGGCAGGAAGCTATGGCTATGAGCTGATCGATGAGAACTGCGGCCCTGCTAATGTGTTTCATTATGTGCATGACGGGAAGGATGTACTGATTGCTACCAATCGAGAGATTGATGAAGTGGCTATGTATACGATCACAGAATAATGTACAAGTTTTAACAGGCATGATATTCTGCACAGAAACCGCAGTAGTTCCTGTGCAGAATATCCAAAAACAAACTCACATACAAGGATTTTTTGTGCATATTTTAATAAAATAATAAAATGTGATAAAAAGCACTTTACAAAACAGGAAAAATGCTGTATACTGTCTAAGTTCGAGAAAATAAGGACAAAAATAAAACGATGCGTGGCTCAGCTTGGTAGAGCGCTGCGTTCGGGACGCAGAGGTCGCAGGTTCAAATCCTGTCGCATCGA
>CAJUMT010000027.1 GCA_910587495.1 uncultured Lachnospiraceae bacterium
CGGCCAGTAAATCGTATGGAAACGGATGATATCTTTTCCGATCAGATGCAAGTCCGCGGGCCAGTCTTTCTTAAACTGTTCGCTGCTTTCGCCGCCGCAGTTATATCCGATACCTGTGATGTAATTGGTCAGCGCGTCCAGCCATACATAAACCACATGCTTCTCATCAAAAGTAACCGGAATCCCCCATTTAAAAGAAGTACGCGACACGCACAGATCCTGCAGGCCCGGAAGCAAGAAATTATTCATCATCTCATTTTTCCGGGATACGGGCTGAATAAACTCCGGATGCGTATTGATATGCGCAATCAGACGATCCGCATATTTACTCATCTTAAAAAAGTAGGCTTCCTCTTTAGCAGGCTGCACCTCGCGACCGCAGTCGGGACATTTTCCGTCCACAAGCTGAGACTCGGTAAAGAAAGATTCACAGGGCGTGCAGTACATGCCTTCATAATGCCCTTTATAGATATCCCCTTTGTCATACATATATTTAAAGATCTTCTGCACCTGCTCTTCATGCTCTTTATCCGTCGTACGGATAAACTTATCGTAGGAAGTGTTCATCAGATCCCAGATCGTGCGGATCTGCCCGGCCACGTCATCTACAAATTCTTTCGGCGTAATCCCTGCTTCTGCCGCTTTTAACTCGATCTTCTGTCCATGCTCATCAGTACCTGTCTGGAAAAATACATCATAACCCTGAAATCTCTTGTAACGGGCGATGCTGTCCGCCAGAACAATTTCATAGGTATTGCCGATATGAGGTTTTCCGGATGTATAAGCGATGGCTGTGGTCATATAAAATTTCTTTTTGTCCATTTGTTCCACCTCTGTTTCCCTCTTTGTTTCTTTGTAAAATCAGTTTCTATCAGATTAGCACAGGCGGAATCAGAAGTCAATTATTACATCATGCCCGCCAGGACCACGCTTGCCGCAATGCCCGCGAAAGTACTAAGAAGCGCCCCCGCAAGCGTCCACCGGGTTTTCGTTACTTTCGCCGTTAGAAAATACACGCTCATGGTATAGAATACGGTCTCCGTACATCCCATCATGATGGAAGCGGTCAATCCGATCTGAGAATCCGTCCCGTAGGACTTGTAGATATCAAGTGCCAGAGAAGTAGCGGCAGACGAGGAAAAGAGCCGCACGACCGCCAGCGGGATTAACTGCACCGGAAAGTGCAGAAGCCCCGCCGCGCCCGACAAATACTGTGCCACAAAGTCCAGAAACCCCGAAGCCCTAAGCATCCCCACAGCCGCCATAAGGCCGATCAGCGTTGGCATAATCTTAAGGACCGTCTTTAGTCCGCCCGCCGCGCCCTTAACAAATTCATCATAGACAGATACTTTTTCCGTCAATGCATAAGCTACAATATAAAAAATAACAAGCGGTATGATAAAATCTGAAATATAATAAAAAAATGTCATGCATCCCAAACCAGGTATATTTGTTCTCATTGTATGCCCGATGAAGGCCAAATATACAAATCGGTGTTTTCGTCAGGACTGCTGTTTTAAAAGTTCTTCCAACCTGATAAGCTTTTTATCATAATAGTCTGTCGTCTTATACTGCGCCGCTTTACGCATCCATTTAAGCGCCTCGTTTAGATCCCCCCGTCTTTCCTCCATCTTGGCCAAATCCTCCATAGCCTCATAGCATTCGACCGCATTGCAGGTAAAGACGGTGTTCTGACAGCTAAAGACTTTTTTAAACATTTCTTCCGCCTCTTCAAAACGTCCCAGATGTGCCAGCACATCCGCCATTCCTTCCATGCTGCAGCAATCATAAGGATCCTTTTCCAGTTCTTTTATATAATTATCAAGACTTTTTTGATAACATTCTTTTGCTTCTTCCATACGCCCCAATGCCTCGTATACTTCCCCCAGCTTCAGCCAGCCATAAAGAGCAGTGGGTTCCAGTTCTGCAGCCCTCTGAAGGTAAGGCAGCGCTTCTGCCTGCATATCCCGGCTGTTCGCGTAATATTTTCCAAACATCCGGTAATTCCTGGCATTCTCAGGTTCATGGTCTATGGCCATCTGATAATACTCTTCTGCCTTATCATACTCCTTTTGCGCTTCATAATAAGAAGCGATCTCCCGATATGCCGATGATGTGGCAGAGGGCTTCACCTCTATGTATCGGATCATACACCGAACGGCTTCCTCATATCTTTTCTGCCGCTTTAAAACTGCGCCATAAATCCAAAGAAGACTTGTGTCGTCCGGATACTGCTTTAACGCCTTACGCAAATGCTCCTCCGCCTTTTCATTCTGTCGGGTTCGTTTCATAAGTCGGCATAAATCTCTGGCCGCCTGACGGTTTCCGTTTTTCCAGCCTTCCTCATAAGCATGGGCCGCCGCCTCCCATTTACCCTGATCCTGAAGCGCATCCCCCAGGTAATCCCAGGCAAGTCCATAGGAGGGCCGCTCTTCCAGCGATCTGCGAAAATATTGTTCCGCCTCTTCATAACGCCGCATGGACAGAAGCGCCCTGCCCAGCCGGTAGAGGAGAAAATAATCGTTGGCATCACGCTCCAGCATCTCCTGATATATGGCTGTTTCTTCCTCGTAGCGATTCAGCTCATGGAGATAATCCCCCTTCATTACCCGGCGAAGGGGTGTATCCTTATCTTCTATTGCTTTCTCAATCCATTCTAATGCTTCCGCCGGACGGTCCATGTCATAACATAGCCCCGCATATTCCTGACAGATCACACCGGGCGCTCCGCCGCTTTCGATCATAGCTTTCAGCGTTTGCTCTGCCTCTTCGTATTCCTCCAGCCCCCGCAAGGCTTTCGCGTAGTCAAAGGCCACCTGCAGGCTCCTAAGCCCCTGTCCCAACACCTGTTTTGCCTCATTTTTTACTTCCTGATAACGGTCCAGTTCCAGAAGAAGCTCCAGACGCAGGCAAAAAGCATCTTTATGGAATCCCATTTTAAGCGCCCTGTCGCATTGCGCAAGCGCTTCTTCGGTGTCCGAAAGAAGCCTGGCTTTCTGGTAACAGCACTCCGGCTCATAGGGGAACTGTTCCTGGGCTTTCTCGTAGATCTCAATGGCCGCACCCTTATCCCCCGCCAGATGGTATTCCTCTGCCAGGTCCATATACAAAGCCAGCGGACGCTCTTCTTCCGGCATGACATCCCATACCGCCTGACGATATTTTACCGCCGATGTATAATCTTCCAGGCCGTGGCAGCTGTCGGCCAGCATAATCAGCCAGGACATTTCCTGGTCTTCTCCCGGCGTATGGCTCTCCAAAAGCTGTCTAGCTCTGTCATGCCGATGCCCCAGCATACAGATATTGGCCATCTGCCACCAATCGTCGAACGCCGGATCCTCCTCCTGCTGATGAGACAGCGCCTCCGCAGTTACACGGATCATATCTTCCAGGTGATCCCAGCGTTCCTCCCGACAATTTCTGGCTCTCATATAAGCCGACAAAGCCCTGGCATTCTCCCCAAGTCCGCGCAAATAAGTACCCATCAGTTCCCAGTGGGCGGGATTTTTATCGTCCTGCTCCAGCAGAGAGCCGATCAGTTCTTCTAATTCTTCTTTTTCTATCCCTGCGTCTTTATAAGCCATGGCGATGCGGATATACCAATATTTGCAGTAAGGATTATCCTGGTCTATCTGAAAAGCCCGAACTGCCAGCTTCCACGCCTGGCTTTCATGGCTCTCCTGCATAAATTCATGACGGAGCCGCAAAAGCAGCATATCCGGATGTTCCATCTGCATATGATCTATGTTTTCCAGAAGTTCTTCCGCCTTATCACGATCCCGGTCATTTAATGCTTTTCTAAGCGCAAAGTAAAGAGAAAAATACTTGTCATATGCAAATCCGTCCCGTATTTCCATGCGCTCATACCGGAACGCGTCTTCATGTTCAATCCGCCCCAGAAGATACTCCGCATAGTCTTCCGGAAAATGTTCATACAGTTCATCCTCATCTTCCGTCCACCCAAAAACCCGGTCAAGCACCTGATAACATCTGTGAGGCAGATGGCTGTGGTCCATCAGATATCCGATCAGCGCCCATCCTGCCTCTTTCTGGCTTTCCAGTTCCTGACATACAGGAAGCTTAAGAAGCGTCTCCCACTCCCCTGGATCGATGCGGCGGCCAAAATCCTGATACAGTTCATCCGCTTTCTTTAAAAGTTCTCTGATCTCTTCACCGCCCATCATCTGACTTTCCCGGATCGTCTGATTCTGCGGCTCCTCCTTTTCCTCTTCCGCCTGCCGCACCGCCGCAAGCGCTTTCTCCAGAGCCGCCCGCAGACGCCTGAATCCCTCCGGATTGTCTTCCGGATGATTCTCGGGCAGTTTTTCGAGATAGGCCTTTTTTATCATTTCTTCATCTTCTGTCTCACATATGCCCAAAACTTCCCATTCGTTCAATCTCTTTTCACCTTCCTGTCTCTCATTTAGGATTGTTCTCTATCTGGGCCAGCGTTTCCCTGGCTTTGGCAGCTTGGGAAACGCCTGGTGGGGTTCTCTCTGATACCAGTAAGCAACGCTGGAAAGATCATCCTGTCTCTCAAAAAGCCCTCCGTAAGAGACGCCGATCTGTTGTACCGTCACTTTCAGATCCCGGTCAAAAAATATCGGGTCGCACATATGCCAGCGGTAAAATCCCCGCATAGGCGGGCAGTCGTCGTTATGGTAAGGATTGACAACGGCCTGGTCATGGCGGGAATAAAAAGGATATCCCAAATACGGCGTAGTGTAGCACTGCTCCTGCATTTTTGAATCAGAATGGCTGGCAAAGCTCCATGACCCGCCAAAATAATCTTCCATCCCGGTCCCGCATATAGTCGGATATTCCTCATCACCGTCTATATAAAATTTCACCTCTCCTTCTCCCCACCAATATCGTTCCAGCGTAGACAAAGCAATATAAGTTCCCACATATCTTCCGCAGCCCCAGATACCGTCGGCAATCACATAGTCCACGCCCTTTTCCGTAATGGCCTGCCTTCTCCACTGGGCATGAAAGTATTCCGTGTCCTCTGGCATACTGTCATACAGAATATAGTCGATCTGGTAGAAAAATGCCAGGATCACATTGGCATGCTCATTCACCAGCAAAATTCTGGCGCGGCTTTTAAAAGGCATGGCAAAATAGCTGTTCAATCCCCGCAGAGGGGCTACAATAATGCAGGAAGAGTTCACAAAGCATTCCTGCCCGAAACCGCAGCAGAAAAAATCACCTAACGGAACTTCCACCGAAGGCGTCTCCTCTTCATCCCAGAAAATCTTCAGCACCAGATCCCGCAGAACAAAACGCTCTGACTCTGACGTTTTTTGATCTACTGTCATCCATATATGGGTGATGGTTCCCGCGCCCTGTATATCCGCCAGAAGTACTTCTTCCCCCGGCTCAATATTCGTTAAACAGGGGCTTCCTTTTCTTGATTTCCCCAGATGGCTGGCTGCCATGCCGCCCTTTCCCTTTTCTCCTGTGGGGTTTTCCGCATTAATCGCCCTGCTTTTCCCCCGCCTGATCAATAATGGATTGGCCATGGATGTTTTCCTCCCTCGTGATATTTTTTATGGCTTTATTATAAAAGTACTTGCGGCAATATGCAAGGAAACTGAAATATTAAATTTGGTCAATGTACGCAACAGCGCCGCAAAATCATTGTTTTTAATGATCTTGCGGCGCACTTTTATCCATAACCACTTCATATACATTTTTATTGTCAGGGAGATACAAAGCGGATGGTAGATTCTCTTGCAATAATACGGGACTCTAATTCGTACATGCAGGGTTCTGTACCATTATTTATCTGATCCAACAGAATTTCCACGGATTTTTTCCCGATCTCATCCAAAGGCTGGGCTAAAGCAGTGAGTTTAGGGCTGATTTCTTTGGCCAAAAGGGAATTGTCAAAGCCGGCAATCGCAATATCCTGCGGAACGGCATAGCCCAATTCACGAAAAGCCGTGATAGCTTCACAGGCGGTAATGTCGTCATTGGCCAGATATGCTTCGCAATGCAGCCCTGCATCCGCCGCGTACTGTTTTACCAGCTTATACACCAGGCTGGCATTCATATTCTTCGGCGCAGGGCATTCAATAATATCAGTCAGTTCAACCTGGCTGGCGGACAAATACTGCTGAAACCCGGCATATTTCAGCGCAGAAGTAGATTCTTTGGTAGGGCCGATATAGCCTATTTTCTGAAAACCCATGTTCAGAAAATGCCGGGCTATCTGCTGGCCGCCGTTGTAATGTGAAATATATACGCAGCTGAACCCCTCCATCCGTTTGGTGATCATCACTGCCGGGACCTGCAAACGCTGGTAGGCAGGCAGGCTGTGCTTTGTAGAAACCGGAACGGCAATGATGCCGTCCACTTTTCTCTGGCGAAGCTGCGCGAGAATATTTTTTTCCTTTTCCAGGCTGCGGTGTGTATTGCAAATAATAATACTGTATCCCTCATAAAACGCCTGGTTTTCTATGGATTCTATAATTTCACTGAAAAAAGGATAGGCGATTTCCGGAACCAGCAAGCCAATGATGTTTGTCCGGTTCCCGGCCAGGCTTTGCGCAATGAGATTAGGCTCGTAATCCAGTTCTTTTACCCAGTGGAGTACTTTTTGCCGTGTCTCTGCCTTAACAGAAGGGTGGTTAGAAAGAACTCTGGAAACTGTGACCCTGGAAACACCCGCTTTATCCGCAATATCCTGCATACTGACCACGGCAATCCCCCCTTTCTTAATTTACAGAATCCCACAATATAAAAATATTTTATGCCAGACATCCACTATTGTCAAGAAAGAAAAGAACCGCCTTTTTGTACCCTTCACATAAAAAACGGAATACTTTTAACCAGATTTTCAACCAGTTCCATTTGGCGTTTCGGTTTTCTGCGTGCTTAACTTTTTGTATGTGTTGACATACAAAACAGCCGCAAGCAATATCGAAAGAATGTCGGCTACCGGCTGCGCCCAAACTAACCCGGTAAGTCCTAAGACTGCTTTCAGAATGAACAGGACGGGAATGAAAATGATTCCTTGTCTGCTCAAATTGATAACCAGCGAAGCTGTGGCTGCTCCCATAGCTTGTAAAGCGTTAGTAAGGACATAGAATACGCCGAAAATGGGACTCGTTGTAAGTAAGATTTTCGCAAACTGGACGGCGTAATCAAAGGCTGTCACATCAGCTAAAAATGCACTGACGATTTGGTTTGTAAACAGGTAGCAGATAACGGTCAAGACAACGCCTAAAATGAAGGAAAAAATGAAAGAGAACTTAAACACGTCCTTGAACCGTTTCCATAGCTTTGCGCCTACACAATACCCCAGCAAAGGCTGTACGCCCTGCCCCAGCCCAATACATACCATGCCTGTTATCGTTACAACTTTCATGGCAACGCCCATTCCGGCAATCGCCATATCGCCGTATTCTGCCATTTGGCTGTTGATAATGACTTGTGAAACGCTCATCAGCATAGAGCCTAATGCAGCGGGTACGCCAATGGCAAGTACGCTGCTGCAAACCTTTTCCCTTAAGGTAAAATCTTTCAACCGGACACTAAGGCTTGATTTTCCACGGAGAAAATAGGAAATGTAATATCCTGCCCCGAACACGTTCCCGATCACGGTGGCGATAGCAGCCCCGGCGATATTCCACCCAAAACCCAAAATCATAATGGGGTCAAGAACTACGTTCAGCAGGTTTCCTAAAAGCTGCCCCATACAAGCCCGCCCCGATTCTCCCTCTGTACGGATTACATTGGAGTAGCAGTTGGAGATAAGCACAAAAGGCCCGCTGCATACAACAATCATTAAATAGGTTTTCGCTAAATCCCATGTATCGGAACTTGCCCCGATAAGGGAAAGTATCGGCTCCATAAAAATCAGGAACAGAGCCGCCATAACCACACCCACAATCACGCAGCCCCACATACAAAAAGAGCATACTTTCTTTGCATAGTCCTTTCGTCCCTCTCCCAACGCACGGGAGATAACCGAAGTGCCGCCCATTCCGAACACTGTTCCTACTGCCATAAACATCAGAAATACAGGCGTTGCAAGGGAAACTGCGGCAACCTGTAATGCGTCATGGGTCTGACCGATAAAGAATGTATCAGCCAGATTATAGATTAATACCATGAGCATAGCCGCCATAGCGGGCAAAGCATTCTTGAATACTGCTTTGGATACGGGCATTGATTCAAATACTTCCAGTGATTTCTGTTCCATAAATTTTCCTCCTTGTATGCTTGTCAAAAGCAAGCTATTGAATTGGTTTTTATAAATGCCCGCTTTATGACGGGTTTCTATCAACGGCAATCCTCTTTTTGATTCTCCATCAGCCTTTTCGAAAGCAAGCTATCGATTTGCCTGGGATAAATACCCGCGAGTCTGGGCGGGCATTTATTTCATGTTCTCGTATATCCTTTGGAGCAGATTGTGAAACGTGGTCTGTTCTTCTTCAGATAGTCCGTGAAACATGGTTTGTTCCACTTTTCTGCTATTCTGTATAGCGTCCTGGCAGCATTTTTCACCTGCCGGGGTAATTCGGACAAGTTTCATTCGCTTGTCGTTTGGGTCGGTAAAACAGTCAACCAGTTTCTTTAATGCAAGCCTGTTTACGATTCCGGCGCAAGTGGATTGTGCTACCCCTAAAATGCGTTCCAGTTCTTTGAAAGAATAGGTCTTTTCGTCTTTTTCGTTCAGTGACAGCAGCACCCATACTTGAACCATAGTCAAGTCGTTCTGACGCAAGGAATTATTTGCCTGTCTTTCGATTGCGTCATGTAACTGTTTTATGAGTTGCCCGCTGGTAAGGTTATCGTTCAATTCAGCACCCCCTTTCCCTTTCAAGAGGTATCATAACACATCAAAAGCAAGATGTCAATATCTTGCTTTTGATTTTGTTTTATGAGAGAAAGATAGGGGTGTACCGTACATGAGCATTGTTGCAAGGAATGCCTCTCCCCATTTTTGCAAATGAAACAGCGGCATTAGTTGTCCTCCAATGCCGCCAATTTCTTAAACTAAATTTTGTGTCTACGGAACGTCCGTGTTTGTATACTGATTGCAGTAATAAACGGAAAAGCAATCTTATGCTTGCAGGCGCATGATCTGGTCACCAGGCATAAGCTTGCCCGAGGCTGCTGCCTCAACCGACGACAGGTCGTCAGAATTTGTAACGATTACCATGATGGTTGCAGGGTGGCCGGCTGCCTTGATTTTATCCAGGTCCATCGTCAGCAGGAGGTCGCCTTTTTTCACTGCCTGCCCTTCTTTAATATGGCTCTTAAAGCCGTCGCCCTTCATTGCTACAGTATCTATACCTACATGAATGAGCAGATCCACGCCGCCTGCCTCGATACCTATCGCATGCAATGTATCAGCAAGCTGGCTGACCGTTCCGTCCATAGGCGCATATACTTTGCCGGTTTCCGGTTCGATGCCGCAGCACACACCCAGAATACCTTGGGAAAATGTAGGATCAGGAATTTCTTCCATAGGAACGAAAGTTCCCTGGGCCGCAGAACCCAGAACATCCGGAAAGGGTGCCGGAGCGGGTTTTGGAGCCTCTTTTTTAACTGTAGTACCAGTTTCCATGACTTCCGGAGGCACTGCGAAGAACCAGCACAGGCAGAAGGCAGTGGCAAAAACACAGATAGCAAGTATCATATACATAACTAACTGGGAAGGGCTATATATGTACAACAGTATACCCGGAATCGTGGTGATACCATTGCCGGTGCCTTTCATTCCAAGCAGCATGGCAATCATGCCGGCGATACCGTTGATGGAACAGCTGAGCAGAAACGGCTTCATGCCATAACGCAGGATAACACCGAATAATGCAGGTTCGCCGATACCTAAGAGAGCCGATACAGTAGCACTGGGGCCAATGGCGCGGATTTCTTTTTTTCTGGCCTTTAAGGAGATGGCAAGACATACGCCCGCTGAGGAAAAGCCGCACATACACAAAATCGCATTAAAGGGGTTGAAACCGGTACTGGCTAACAGGCTGATCTCCAGCATATTGAATATATGATGGACGCCTGTAAGGGTAATGATGGACCAGAAAAAGCCGACAATCAGTCCGCCGATACCAAAAGGAAGTTCCAATGCATATTCCACGATGACTAACAAGACATTTTCCAATGCATGAAGAAGCGGCCCAATCACCAACAGGGAGAGAATCAGCATAATAAACAGTACCAGAAAGGGTGTAACCATAAAGTCGAAAACCGGGGGAACCGTTTTTCTCAGTTTCTTTTCTAGTTTACTGCCTATTACACCAGCCACAAAGGCCGGCAGAATACTGCCTTGATACCCTACGATCGGAATGACCCCAAAAAGCATAAGGGGCGTTACGCCGCTGGAAGGGTCTGCCACAGAGTAGGCATTGGGCAGGGAGCCGTTCACCAGCATCAGTCCCAAAATCAGGCCAAGCACCGGGGAACCGCCAAATACACGGAACGTGGACCAGCATACAATAGCAGGTAAAAATGCAAAAGTAGTACCGGAAAGCACATCCACCAGGACTTGAAAGGTTTGCGGAATATCGGCGTTGGTCATGCCAAATAAAGCCAAAAAGTTGTTGTTAAGCAGAGCACCTTTTAAACCAAGGAACAGACCGGTGGCTACCAGGGCAGGTATAACAGGTACAAAAACATCTCCAAAGGTACGAATAGCTTTTTGCAGTTGATTTTTACCGTCCATTTTGGCTTCTTTCGCTTCGCTGGCAGTAGTCTCCGCAATACCAAGCTGTGTGATCTGTTCATAGACACGGTTAACGTGGCCGGTGCCAAAGATGATCTGGTACTGTCCGGCTGTGAAAAAGGTTCCTTTCACGGCATCAATTTCGCCGACTTTTTCATCGTCTGCCAGAGAACGGTCTGCGACAATGAGACGCAGACGGGTGGCACAATGGGCAGCGGATTTGATATTTTCCGCTCCGCCGACGGCCTGAATGACTTCTTTTGCGATTTTCGCATAATCGTAATTCATAGTTTCCTCCTTAAATAATTATTTCGATACATCACAAACAACATATGATGTACGCGTGTTCATCATAAACGGAGAATAACACGCAAGTGAATAGAAAGTCAATATGACTTATGAAAATAATTGAAAAATAGCATTTTATACAAAAAATATTGATGTATTTTGTTGAAAACAGAAAAAGATTGATATTGGATTGACAGACATATTTTTCAAATATATAATAATCAAAATGAAAGCGAGTTCATAATAAAAATCAGAATTTTATAAAGGAGGTTACTATGGATCAGAAATTAATTTTTTTGGATATTGACGGTACGCTGACTGAACCAGGCAAAAATGTTCCGCCCCCTTCTGCGGTTGACGCGGTTCGCAGGGCCAGGGAAAAGGGGCATAAAGTAGTATTGTGTTCCGGGCGGAATTACGGGATGCTTTATCCTGTGACGCACTATGGGTTCGACGGGTTGGTTGCCAGTGCCGGTGGTTATATTGAGTATAACGGCCAGGTGGTTTATGATTGTCCAATGACCTCAGAACAGCAGGCCAGAGTGCTTGATATTTTTAAGGAAAGCGGTATTTACCGCACAATAGGAGGCAGGAGTCACAGCTATACGGACGAGGGGTTTAAAGAATTTCTGTCAGAAAATATACAGTCTAAAGCCAACAGTGAATTGCTGCGGTGGAGGATTCAAATTGAGAATGAACTGGGCATTCGTCCCATGTCCGAGTATGATGGTGAGCCTATCTATGGAATGGCGTTCATGAGCCGCGGGGCAGAGCGTCTGAAAAAACCTTTACAGATGTTGCAGGAGGAATTTGACTTCTGCATACAGGATGAGGATGCCTGCGGTATTGTGAATGGAGAGCTGTCAAGCAAAGAGTTTGATAAAGGAAAGGCAGTGGAAAGACTATGTGGGTTTCTGGGAATTTCTAAAGAGGATACCATTGCTTTTGGAGACAGCATGAATGATTTAGAGATGCTTCAGGCAGCGGAAATTGGTGTCTGTATGGCAAATGGCAGTCCTTCGCTTTTGAAAATTGCCAATATGGTATGTCCATCAGTGTTAGAAGACGGCCTTTACAGCGCTTTTGAAAAATTAAAATTACTTTAAGAAAGCAGGTGATAAGTTTGACAAGGGAAGAAGAAACATTGTTCCAAAATCGTATGGCTCGCCATATAGATGAATTGCGGTGGCTGTACATGGAACTTTATAATAATAGTTCTATGTTTGCCGAGCTGTGCCAGAAGCTATACGATTTTGCCGCCGAACGGTCTGCAGCTTTGAAAAAACGGGATTTGGAACGAGAAGAAAATCCAGAGTGGTATAAATCCAACGCCCTTATAGGGATGATGATGTACATTGATAATTTTGCCGGAAATCTAAATGGCTTGCAGGAAAAGCTGCCTTATATCGAGCAGTCCGGTGTAAATCTTCTGCATTTAATGCCTTTTTTAGATACCGTGCCCGACCGCAGCGACGGCGGTTATGCCGTGGCGGATTTCCGTACCGTCAGACCTGATTTGGGAACGATGGAAGATTTGGAAAATTTGGCCGATGTATGCCATAAAAAAGGGATCAATCTGTGTATGGACTTTGTAATGAACCATACCAGCCAGGATCACGAATGGGCCAGGAGGGCCCGCCAGGGAGACGGGGAATACATGAGTCGGTATTTCTTCTTCTCTGACCCTTCCATACCGGCAGAGTATGAGAAAACTGTACCGCAAGTGTTTCCAGCTACCGCACCGGGGAATTTTACATGGCTGGATGACTGTAAACATTATGTTATGACTACTTTTTATCCCTATCAGTGGGATTTGAATTATCGGAACCCACGGGTGTTCAATGAGATGATGTATAATTATCTGTTCCTGGCAAACAAAGGCATAGATATGATCCGCATTGACGCTGTACCGTACATATGGAAAGAGCTGGGGACTGACTGCCGTAACCTCCAGCAAGTCCACACCATTGTCAGGATGATGCGGATGATCGGTGAAATTGTCTGCCCAAGCGTGATACTGCTGGGAAAGGTGGTCATGGAACCGGTAAAGGTAGTCCCTTACTTCGGAAGTATAGAAAAACCAGAGTGCCATCTGCTGTATAATGTAACCACCATGTGTACTACATGGCATACGGTGGCCACCAGGGATACACGTCTGCTTCGGAGGCAGCTGGATGCGGTAAACGCCCTGCCCAAGAAATATGTGTTCCTGAATTATCTCCGCTGCCATGACGATATTGGCTGGGGACTGGATTATGAGTGGCTCAGCCAAAGCTTTGGTACAGATGAAGTACTGCATAAGCGGTATTTGAACGATTACTTCCAGGGGCTTACGGGCAACAGCACCAGCCGGGGCGAATTATATAATGATGACATTGCCAGCGGCGATGCCCGGCTCTGCGGCACAACAGCAAGCCTGTGCGGCATTGAAAAAGCAGGATTCGAACAGGATCAGATAGCGATGGAGCGGGCGGTACGTTTTGACCTGACGCTCCATGCCATGATGTTCATGCAGACCGGCATTCCTATGTTATACAGCGGGGACGAGCTGGCACAGGTCAATGACTACAGCTATAAAGACGATCCAAAAAAAGCAGGCGACAGCCGTTATTTGCACCGGGGCAAAATGAGGTGGGAGCATTCGGCGCACATGCGCGACCTGGAAACCCCTGAAGGGCATGTATTCTGCGGGTTAAATGCACTGATCGCCCTGCGGGGTATCTACCCGGCATTCGGGACCGCGGCAGATGTGTGGACGCTGGATACCGGCGACGACGGCCTGCTGGCTGTGGGGCGGTATGCAGACGGGGAGAAGATCATCGGCGTATTCAACTTTACTGAACGGGATAAGACGGTTACATTCCCCCACGACCCAGGGAAATTTACGGACATGATGACAGGCGAGAGACGCCTGCTGCAGGATTTATATGTCCCGGCTTACGGTTTTTACTATCTAGTACAAGAGATGGGAGAAAATGCAGATGGCAATAATAATTGATGAGCAGCACAGGATTTTTACATTACAGACCCGAAATTCAACCTACCAGATGAAAGCGGATGCACAAAATGTCCTGCTTCATACTTATTATGGGGAAAAAACGGATAACAGCGATAAATCTCTGTTGCTCTTCCAGTCGGACAGGGGTTTTTCAGGCAACCCATATGAACTGGGAAGGCTTGACAGGACATATTCTATGGACTCCCTCCCGCAGGAATACAGCTGTTTTGGGACAGGCGATTACAGGATCACTTCTTTACGGGTACAAAATAAAGACGGGAGCCAGGCGGCAGAACTACGTTTCACCGGATTTAACGTACAGGAAGGGAAATACGCCATTCCCGGCCTTCCGGCGGTGTATGCAGAAAATGAGGAAGCAAGCACCCTTTCCATCCGGCTGGCAGACCCCTATTCCGGATTGGAAGTTGAGCTTTATTACGGAATATTAGAAGAGATGGATATCATTACCCGGGCTGTAAGAATAACAAACCAGGGAAAGGAAGATGTTACTTTAAAGAAAGCAGCCAGCATGAATCTTGACTGGGAATACGGTGATTTCCAGTGGATATCTTTTTATGGAAGGCACAGTATGGAGATGAATTTCCAAAGAGAGAATATCCATCATGGCATAGAGGCGGTTGGAAGCGTCAGGGGAACAAGCAGTCATCAATATAATCCTTTTGTTATTTTGTGTGAAAAAGGATCAAATGAAACAATGGGCAGCTGCTACGGCTTTTCGTTCGTCTACAGCGGGGAGTTTTTAATAGAAGCGGAGAAGGATCAAATCGACAGAAACAGGCTGATCTGCGGGATTCATCCTGATAATTTTTCTTGGGTCCTCCATAGCGGCGATACGCTTTGGCTGCCGGAAGTAATTATGACGCACAGCGGGAACGGAATAGGAAAGATAAGCAGAAATTTCCATAAGGTAATCAGAGAACATATTTGCCGGGGAACATGGAAAGATAAGCGCCGCCCAATCTTAATTAATAACTGGGAGGCAACGTATTTCAATTTTACCGGGGAAAAACTGATAGATATTGCAAAACAGGCAAAAAAACTGGGAATAGAACTGTTTGTAATGGATGACGGCTGGTTTGGAAACAGGGAAGACGACAGTTCTAGCCTGGGCGACTGGTTCCCGAATGAAAAGAAGCTTGGCTGTACATTAAAAGAACTGGCGGAACATATCACCGCAGAAGGAATGCAGTTTGGCATTTGGCTGGAGCCGGAAGGGATCTCTGAAGACAGCAACTTATACAGACGCCATCCGGACTGGGTAGTGGGAATTCCCGGAAGGAAGCCCTGCCTGAGCAGATGCCAGTGGATTCTGGATTTTTCCAGAAAGGATGTACAGGATTATATTATAGAGCGAATTTCAAAACTTTTTGACGGGATACCAGTTTCTTATGTAAAATGGGACTGTAATCGGGCAATCTGTGACAAATTCAGCGGAATGCTCAACAGCGGCAGGCAGGGTGAGTTTTCGCACAGATATGTGCTGGGTCTGTACAGGGTATTGGATGAACTGACAGAAAAATTCCCTGAAATACTGTTTGAGGGCTGCGGGGGCGGCGGCGGTCGATTTGATGCCGGAATGCTCTATTATATGCCGCAATTATGGGGCAGCGATACCACTGATGCAATTGAGAGGTTGAGTATCCAATATGGAGCTTCTTTTGGATATCCGGTTTCTGTAATGGGAACCCATGTCTCCACAGCGGCGAATCATCAGACCGGACGGGTGACGCCGCTTTCTACAAGAGGATGTGTGGCGATGGCGGGTACGTTTGGCTATGAACTGGATATCAGCACACTGACGCGTGAAGAAGATGATGAGATTAAAGAGCAAATAAGCACATATAAAAGACATTATGATTTAATACAGTATGGTGATTATTATAGAATATCCAGTCCGCTTGAAGGCACATGTACAGTATGGGAGATTGCAGACCCTTCCGGTAGAGAAGCTCTGGTCAGTGCAGTTTATCATCATGTGCAGGCCAATCCGGTAGCGGTTAGAGTTAAAGTACAAGGATTAAAGGAAGAAGCACATTATCATCTGTTTTTGACCGAAGATTTTAAAGAAAAATATCCCGGGAGGCGACTTCCATATGGATTTGGTTCAGGTGAAGCGATCAGCGGCGCGGCGTTAAAACAGTTCGGATTTGCTGTTCCGGAGGCTGTGAATGGATTTCAGGCATGGCAAATTTATATAAAGGAATGCCTGGATTCCTAAAAATATAGAAATAGCTGCAGGATGGAAAATGCAGCGGGTGCAGAGCTTTGAGAAATGTTCTGCACCCGTTTTTCAGTATGACAGGCCCGCTATTTAAAAATTTCCTCACTTTTTATAATTTCATACGCTGTATACGCCCGGTCAAAATGATAACCCAGCTTTTCCGCCAGGGCCAAAGACCATTTATTCTGGGCGTCCCAGCTGGGATACCAGCCGCGTTTTTGGCATTCCAGAATCAATTTTGCTCCGCATATGCAGGCCAGACCCCTTCTTCTGTAGTCTTCTCTGGTATCAATCTCAACCTCTATCCCGCTCATATAGCCGGAATAAGAAGACGCGCCTGATACGGGTTCTTCGTCTTTCAGGATCACCACTCCCAGCCCATATTTCTGGTACGCCGCATAATCCGCATACTGCGCTACCCAGTCCCGGCACCAGTTGATCTGGCGGCAGCGCAGAAATAATGTTTTTTCCATCAGTTTCAAAGTGTATCCGTCGGGCAGTCCGTCCACAATCGCCCATAATTTTTCCTCGTCAAATACATCCGGTTCTTTCTTAAGCGCATACCGGACAACTTTTCTTGCATTCTCCCGGCAGCATGTTTCGATCAGGGAAGCCCAGCTTTTGTCCTTTGGAACCATGATTATAAAATCCTGCCTGCGCGCCCCATACAGAACCATCTCTCTATTCGGCCTTCCCGCCAAAAAGCAGAAGTCTCCCAATAAAGCCATGGCAGAGGACGGCGCCTCCAAGGAATCCACATAAATCTCCCCCATCACGCCTTGCAGGCATGACCATATCATACTTTCCTGCCATCCCTCAAATAAGGCGGATACATTCCCCAACGAACCGGTAGTTTTTACTCTTTTAATCATTTTAAATTCGCCGCCCGACCTTTTCGCAAACTCATCAATTAGTTTGTATCGATCACTTCCCTGAAAATCTCATTCAACGCAGCCCAGTCCTTATTATGGTCATCTGGCAGACTGTCTGCTATCTTCTTTTGTCTCGCAGTCTCGAATTCGATAAATGTTCTGATCACCGGTATATGGATATTCTCTTCCCCTTCTGTCGTTTTCTTCTTTCTCTCAAGCAGTTCGCCGACAGCAATTTTAAGTTCCTGCGGCATATCCAGTTTCAGCAACTCGTCAAATAATACCGGCGGCGCCATGTGATATTTCTCGATAAACTGTGCTGCAAACAGCGGACGAAGCGCATAAAAATATTTCTTATACCGAACGGTCTCACCGAGCAGATAGCCCTGCAGTGTACTGTTTGCTGTTCCATAATAGTGATAAACAGCCGCTTTCTCAGAAAAATACTGTTTTGAAACTTCCCGTATTTTCTCCCATGCCTTTGTTGTGCGATAAACAATCGGGGAGCCGCTCCATTCAAACAGCGTGGCATTCCCTCTGGCAAATTGACGCAGGGCTTTCTTCAGATCCCAGCCGTTGATATCAAGCACTTCATCTAATTGCCATTCAATCACATCTCTTGGCTCATTCAGCAAAAGATAATCTTCTTTTGGCCTCACATAAACAAATCTCACATCGTAATCGCTGTCCGGGGACGCAAAGCCCCAGGCCCTGCTTCCGGATTCTACCGCATGCAGAATCCGAACACCTTCTTTTTCTTCTATCCTGTCCAGCTTTTCGCTGATTTCCTTTTCTATATTTCTCATAACAGCTCCCTCGTCACAGCATACCGGTTTATGCGCTCCACAAAATGTTCCACTGCCCTCATATCCGGGTTATCCGGAAGCTTTGTCTTTTCAGCCGCCTCATCAAGTCTATGCTCGTATTCCTCCAGCAGTTCATAAAATGCCGAAGAAAATGTCCCGTCAGCCAGCATATAATCTCCGCGCCGTATAGCCTGAAGAAGCGGCAGGTCATTTGTTCTGTGCGTGATAATCTCGCCCTTCTCCAGTATATCAATTGCCATCATAAAAAGCCGGATCAGATGCATCGCATGCTTGTTCAGGTGGTTGTCATCCTTCTTTTTATTACGCTTTCCGATCTTGTCATAATCACGCACAACAGTCCGCATCGTCCCCCACAGATCAGTATAATCTCGTAAAGGAAAATGCTTATAATCAGCATCCACAAATATCTCCGTATCCAGTTCCTGGTTCTCCGACTTATCGATATAAAGCCGTATGCTTCCGGCATCTTTCCCGGAATATCTGCGGTTAAAATCATCCAGCGCATGCAACACCGATTTTAAGATATGCTTCTCTCTGTCACTTTGCGGCAATGTATCTCTGGCCAGCGCATTCTGCAGGCGGCGCAGCTGCGCATCTGCATATCCGCCAAAAGACTTGATAGCCCGTTTGGAAAGAAACATGCGACTATTGTCAATAAGCTCCTGTCCGAGTTCGGATTTTATAAGATACTGCTCCTCATCAAGCCCCAGCAGCTCACATGTGTTTGGATTGCATTCCAGAAGGAGCTTCACAAGTTTATTAAATCCATAGATGACGGTATCCGTTTTATCATCCTCATACTGTTCAAATTTTGTAAGCCCGATCAGATCAGAAGGAATCTGTAATGTTACACCCCGGAGATCAATATCACTGTCTTCGTTGCTGGTTCCATAGGCATAGCTTCCGCCAACACCCAAAAGCATTATGCGATTTCCCAGCCGTTCATTGTTTCGGATAAAATCGTATTCTATTGTCTGCAGAAGCGCTTTGAAATCCATATATCATTCCACCCTATATTGTTTGTATTTTGAATCAAAACTTTAGCTTAGAAAAATCAATTTCCAGACTGCCATAAATGTTGACTTTGATCGTATCACTAAAAGAAAAAATAGCAGGTGCCGCGGCTTACTCCATATCATAGACAAGAATAACCTGCTTGATCTCCGCCCTGCTGCCATCCGGCAGATTATAAATATCTTCCATGGTATAATGTTTCTGTGCCGACACTGATGACATTGCGTCGCTACATTTTCATAAAAAAAAATAAATTTTATGCTGCTATTATACATGATTAAGAGAAAAATATATATTGATTTTTCCATAGATATATGATATGTTTATTTTATCCAGAAGAATCAAAAGGAGAATTAATTGTTTAGCACAAATACACACAAATTTAAACTATTTAATGAAGATAATTTATCTTTTATGAAAAGACTTCCAAGCTCATCTATTGATCTAATATTAACTGATCCACCCTACAATTTAGCCCCTTTTTCTCGAGGTAATATACATCTTGCCAATGGAAGAATCATTCACAACGATATTGCATCATGGGACAAAATTCCTATAATCCCCCGCAATTACATTGAACCATTCACACGCGTACTTAAACCAACCGGAAATATATTTATTTTTACCAGTTATTCACTTCTGGGACAATGGTATGATGCGTTTAATCCTGTCTTTTCTACATTTCAAATTTTTGTATGGCACAAAACAACACCAACTCAAAGTGTATGTAAAAACAGTTTTTTAAACAGCTGCGAACTCATTATATGTTTATGGAACAAAGGCCATACATGGAATTTTTCATCTCAATCACAAATGCATAACTTCTTTGAGTGTCCATCATGTACATACCCCGAAAAAATAATTTCTCCAAAACATCCTACGCAAAAGCCGCTTGCATTAATAGAACACCTTTTATTAATCGCCTCCACCCCCCATGATATAATTTTTGATCCCTTTATGGGTGTTGGCACAACTGGTGAAGCTGCCTTAAAAAATAATCGTAGGTTTATTGGTACAGATATTAATAACGCTTATGTAAAAGCATCATTAAGAAGATTAGCTGATTATTAGTCATTAATTTTTCGCATCGTTTATACGATTATTTATTTCATTGAAAAAATCCATCAAATCCGTATTTATTACAAATAGCTTTGCCAAATCCGTATGATTCATATTTTCCAGGTGTTTTGAAAAGTACACTTTTGATTCAGCATCTTTGTCACACATTATGCAATTGCGTTTTTCCTCAATACATACTCTGCCTGTTGTACCACTGCCTGCAAAAAAATCCAGGACTATTGAATCTGGATATGATAATGCTTTTACAAGTCTTCGTATAACTTCTAAAGGTTTCTGTGTCGGATGCCCTACCCTTTCAAGTGAATTTCCATTCAGTCTTCCCATTTCCCATACATTTGTAGGGTTTTTACCTTTGCGTACATTATCTGGATTTAATCTCTTATCTTTTAATGCCGACGCCAAATCCTTTTCACTATATTTCACTCTGACTGAATCCAAATCAAAATAGTATTTATCGGACTTAGCAAACCATATAATTTCTTCGTGTCTATTAGCAAAGTATCTATGTGCGGACATTCCGTTTTTATAATACCATATAATAGTATTTACCAACCGAAACTTAGTTTTGTGACGGCAATGATATATAATCTCAATCAAGTCACCACTCTTTACATCCTGAAATTGTGTCCCGCCAAAAATAACCATATTACCATTTTTTGATAATACCCGATAAGCTTCATCAATCCATTTTGAAGCCCATTCAATATAATTCTCATATGTATCCCATGTTGCCAAATCCAGATTATATGGCGGATCAATTAAGATCAGCTGTACCGATTCATTAGGCAGCCTCTCTAATGTTTCCATACAGTCTTCATTAAAAAAAATACAATTCGTCACATCCGGGATATTAAAATCCACACTGGTTTTATGTTTTATATTATTTGAGTTCATTCTGTTTATTGACATCAAACCAGAATTATTATGCGATTTATTATGTATTGCCATTTGCCTAATTTCTCCTTTTACCTGTAAGCTGCTTAAATAAATCCTTTCCCAACATTTTCAAAGATGTTCTTGCTACTTCAAGCATAATATCTATCATTTCATTTTTATCCCAATGTTCACCATCACTTTGCGCATAAATAGATGCTGCTTGAAGCATTATATTACGATTATTGCATGATATAAATTTATTCTCGCACAGATTTGTATTTATCGGCATTCCATAATTAGCAGCAGTTAACCTATCCAACCTGTTAAGAGCGCCATTATTATAGGTCAACACTACCTTTCTACCATCCGGTCGTTCAATTGTAATATCATGCGTCAAAAAATTGGAACCTTCTAAAAATAAAACATACGGAAAATATGATTCAGATAACATAAAATTCGCTATTTCAGAAATATTCTTATGTGATCTTTCTATTGCATTCCCCGCAACCATAAGATCCTGATCATTATTTTTCCCAACTAGCTTTCCTTTTTTAATATTCTCAATATCTTTGCCCTGGTGTTTTGCTTCTGATACTAATACCACTCTCCAGTTACCGTTGTCGTCTTTTACTTCAATGATTCCGCCATCTGGTATTATTCTGGCATTACTAACATACAGCGTTTGTCCAAGGTCTTTATCCACTTTTCGAAGAGCCTCATTAATTTCTTTTTTTGCAATATCCTTCCTATATCTAAATGACAGCATTGGAAATTCTTTTTCAAGCCTATTCTTAACCACATGTGAATTATTAAACACATCTGTATCATTTTGTTGTGCCTCTTCGCCAAATATTCCTACAACTCCATGCGTTTTTTTATGTTGCATGGTTAATCTATTTGATTGCTTCTTTTCCATTAATTATCTTCCTTTTTTATAAGCAATGTTTTTAATCTAAATCGCTACGTCTCAAATTATTATTATTGTATCAAGTGAAAACCGATACGTCAATATTTTCAAATAAACTGGATAGTGTAACTTTACTTTCGGGTTTGACTGGTCGGAATCCACCACAGATGTT
>CAJUMT010000028.1 GCA_910587495.1 uncultured Lachnospiraceae bacterium
CTATCATACAGGTTTGCTCCAGTTTTGTATAGGTACCCACTATCTACCGTTTACGAATTAAAAAGGCAGATCGGGTCTATACAGAAGAATTGTAATGAAGCGCATGAATCTATATTGACAGATTGGGTGTTTTATTTAGATGAAGATTACTATGAGGGAATGTCAGCGGAGTATCAGTCTTATATTGAGGCCAGTAAAAAAAGGAAGTTGAATAAAAAATATGTGATTGCCTGTCCTGTAGATGTATATGTTTACGATTCCGACCATAATCTGGTTGGATATGTGGAGGATAACAGGCCTTATTGCGAAAGCGGCCTGACGGTCGCCGTACAGGGAGAACAGAAAGAAATCCTTTTTTATGATGACGGCGAATACCAGATAGAATGTATCGGGACTGATACCGGAATGATGGATATTACAGTCAATGAGTATGGAGAAGGAGAGAAAGAGACAAGAACAGTCAATTTCTATGACATTCCTCTGGAAGACCAGAAAAGTTATGAGATGACTGTGAATGGTTCGACACAGAAGGATTCCTATTCCCTGGCCAAAGAGAACGGCGACGAAATCCTTCCGGATGCCGACAGTGGGACACAAAAAGAAGATACGGCATATAAATTAAAGATAAGTTCCGGCACGATTTTGTACAATGACGAACCTTTATTTGAAGCGGAACTTCATGAAAATGAAACAGTAGAGATCCGGGCGTTTGTGGCGGACGGATATGAGTTTGCCGGATGGATTTCTGACGTGTCAGATGTGGTGTTCGGAAATGCTGCAGAACAGATCACGACAGTGCGTATGCCGGGAAAAGATATTTCCGTCACGGCGTTATTGCGTAAAGCAGACGGAGAAGTAATTAATCCGGCGGAAGTCCATAAAAAATTTACGGTGTCATTCAATCTGCAGGGACATGGAACTGTTTTGGAGTCTTATGCCGATGTAAAAAGCGGAAGCAAAATAGAAGCGCCGAAGGAGCCGGATGAAAAGGGTTATAAATTTACCGGTTGGTACAAAGAAGCGTCATGCCAGAATCTATGGGATTTTGAAAAAGATATAGTTGTATCTGATATGACTTTATATGCGGGCTGGGAAGAAGAAAAAGAACCAGAACCTGGAACAGACGAAACGGCATATACGGTAACATTTAACCTGCAAGGCAAGGGAACCGCCTTGGAAGAATATGCGGGTTATGTAGATATCGTCCCGGGTAGTACAATCAAAGAGCCTGTCGTGCCTGGGGCGGAAGGGTATCAGTTTACCGGCTGGTATAAAGACGCAGAATGTACGGCGAAGTGGGACTTTACCAAAGATGTGGTAAACGCGGATATGACTCTTTACGCCGGATGGGAGGAAATTCCTGCCCGCGGCGAAGGAGATGTCCTGCCGGGAGATAAGCCTGCGGATGGCAAGATTCCGGACGGTATCTGGATGGCAGGTATAGGAGAGTATACATATATCAGTGCGCTGACTACGCCCGAAGTGCGCGTTTACAACCATGACAGACGGTTAGTAAAAGGAAGAGATTATACGGTCAGTTACAAAAATAATAAAAAAGCGGCAAAGTCTGATGATAAAAAGGCTCCCACGGTCATTGTCAAAGGAATCGGCAATTACACTGGTACAGTTTCCAGGACATTTACGATCCGCCAGGCCGAATTGACAATAGACTGTCTTGTTGCCTCGTCCGACTACTGTGCAGGAAATTCCTATGCGCCTGTTGTCATGCTAGACGGAAATGTCCTGAAAGCCAGAACCGATTATACGATTGCTTATTACCATGAAGGGAAAAAGCTGAAAAAGCAGCCTGTCACGGAAGGAAGCTATTCCATGCGTATCACCGGCAAGGGAAGCTGCACGGGCGATTTCCTGTTCCCTTATAAGGTTATAAAAGACGGAAAGATCAGCATTTCCAAGGGTAAAGCTATTGTGCCAAGTATGGTCTATGGAGGAAAAGAACCGACAGTAAGCCTCACTGTAGACGGCAGGACGCTGACATCCGGAACGGATTATACGGTCAGATTTACCGGTGCTGGCGCAAAAGGCACGGCGACGGCTGTTTTTACAGGAGCAGGAAAATATACCGGCGTCTTGAAGAAAGCATTTAGAGTAAAAGCAGTTCCGCTTCCGAAAGAAAGTGTCGTTGTTGCTTCCTCTGCGCCCTATGAAAAAGGCGGTGCGAAAGCAGAAGTTATCGTTACGGTAAACGGAGCGAAGTTGACGGAAGGAGTCGATTACATTGTGTCTTATAAAGGGAATGCTAAGCCTGGCGGACTGGCGACGGCAACCGTAAAAGGAAGAGGCAATTACAGCGGGAGCCAGAAAGGCTTGTTCAAAGTTACAGAAAAAGACCTGGCAACAGAAGGCGTGCAGATTTATGTTTCCGATGCTGCCATAGATAAAAAACCTGCCGTGATGATCTATGATACGAATGGAAAAAAACTGTCCGCGGGCAGTGATTATACAGCAAAAATTGACACTGCTTCCCATAAAGTGACGATTACAGGCGGCAAAAATCGTCTGTATACTGTCAGTACGCCCATCATGCGGGATTATCATGAGCTGGCAGCAGGTAAGGTGATTACATTTGTTTCACTAAATAGAAATGCGGATTCTTTCCCGGGGAAATTTCAATATGCCACGAAAGGTATTGAAATGGATAAAGGCTGGCTGACCGTAAAGGCAGGAAAAAATGTCCTGTCTGCCAATGATTTTGAAGTGGTCGGGTATGTGAACAACACTTCCAAAGGCACGGCTGCGGTCATCATTCAGGGTATCGGGGGATATGGCGGAATAAAAGCGTTGAATTTTAAAATCCAGCCCCGAAATATACTGTTTCTTGAATAAATAACCAGGAAAAGAGCCATTTGATCAATCAGTAAAGGATCGAACGGCTCTTTTTCGGGTGATTATATGTTAAAAAAGAACAGCCTGGGAAATTAACGTAAGATACCTTCATAATCCTGCAGATCATGGTAGATTCCCTCAACATAAGCCCTATCTCCATCTACAGTATATACCATCAGATACTTATGTTTCTGAAAATGAATTGTACGATAGCCTTTGGCCCGTAATATGCTGTCATCACAAAACTTTAGCGAGCAAGCCACACGGGAAAGGCGGGCTACTGTGTCGTCAAAATCATCTGCGACGCTTATTGCAGCCTGTTGATTTTGAAGCTCGTAAAGCAGATAATTTATAATTTTGTGGAAATGTGTTTGTGCCTGCACAGACAGAACGACATCATATTCCATACTCTTTTCTGACCTCCGCAATAAAATCCCCGGCTTCCTGATACTCGCCATTCTGGATCTGCCGCCGGGAAACCTCCAGGTCTTTGTAGATATCCTCCCTGCTTTTTAACGGGAATGGGCATCCTTCATCACGCCGCTTTAGAAGTTTTCTGGCGAAATTCTGGATTTCTGCCAGATCAGCTTCCGGCATGACTTTTATCATAGAAATAGTGCTTTCTAACATAGTCATTACATTACTCCTTCCTGACCGGTTATGATATCATGGTTATTTGGTATTTGCTTATGTCATATTATAGCATCTTATCTGCCGGATAGAAACCCTTTGTGCTGGGAAATGGCTTTTTTTCTGGCTGAATATATGGTAAAATGGAAAAACAGTTTGAAGATGGCGGAAGGAGCGTGGAAAGAGGGGGAGATGACGGGATAGAGAAGATCCTGAAATACGGGATTGCCTGCTATAAAAAGAGGTGCAGGGTTTTATTGGCAGAAAAATAGATAAAATAAAAAGGGGAACGATTATGAGCGAGAGAACAAAGGGAAAATGCAAATATTGTGGTAAAGAATATGCGGGGAGTTATATGGGCAGGCATCTGTCTTCCTGCAAGGAACGCCAGCAAAGGCTTGCCGCAATGACAGGAGAAAGGCAGTGCGGATATTTTCTGCTGTATATTAGTGCAAAATATGACAAGGATTATTGGTTATTTATTGAGATACGGGATACGGCGACATTAAAGGATCTGGATGATTTTTTGAGAGATATATGGCTGGAGTGCTGCGGGCATCTGAGTGCATTTGATGTATGCGGAGTGCGTTATGAAGTAATGCCGATGGAAGATTTATTTGGAGGCGAGAGGTCTGAAACCATGAACCATAAATTAAAATCCGTGCTGGAAGAGGGCATGACATTCGGTTATGCATATGATTTTGGCTCTACCACAGAGCTTGTGATTAAAGTGGTCAATTGCAGGACAGGCAGTATGCAAAAAGATAAGATCACTATTTTGTCCAGAAATAACCCAATAGAGTACCTGTGTTCCGAATGCGGGAAAAAACCGGCAAAATTTATTTGTTTGGAGTGTTACTGGGAGGGGGAAGGATTTTTGTGTGAAGACTGCGCTGAAACCCATGAGTGCGGAGAAGAGATGCTGCTGAATATTTGTAATTCCCCAAGAATGGGTGTCTGCGCATATGACGGAAGTGACCTGTATCCAGATCAGTTTGTGCCGGATCAAGTTGATTAAGTAATCTGTTTAGTAAGATGAAAGGCAGGGGGATCCCCTCATGAAAGTGTTACAGATCAGTACTGTATGCGCCAGCGGCAGCGTGGGGCGCATTATGGTGGATATTTACCATATGCTTGAGAAAAACGGCGATCAGCCCATGATTGCTTATGGGCGTCAGGGCGCGCCGGAGGGCGTAAATGCATATCACTTTGGAAATAATTTAGATATGCTGATCCATGTATTGTCTACCTTTTTTAAAGGGGAACATGGCTTTTCCTCCGCCGCACAGACGAAAAAGCTGATCCGCAGGATAAAAGCCTGGGACCCGGACGTGATTCATCTGCATAATATCCATGGTTTTGTGCTTCAGACTGAACTTTTATTTGCATATTTAAAAGGGGCAAATAAACCGGTAGTCTGGACATTACATGACTGCTGGCCCTATACCGGTCACTGCGCTTTTTATGACTATACCGGCTGTATGGGCTGGAAGACAGGCTGCAGCAGCTGCACCCAGTACCGTAAGACGTATCCTTATGCACTTTTTAAAAACAATACTGCACAAAACTATATAAGAAAAGAAGCCGCATTTACAGACGTAGCGAATCTGACAATCGTAACTCCTTCTGACTGGCTGGCAGGTCAGGTGAAACAGTCGTTTTTAAAGGACTATCCGATTCAGGTAATTCCGAACGGAATCGACCAGTCCCGGTTTTACCCGGTTAAAAGCCGTCTGCGCTCATCGCTTGGACTGGAAAATAAATTTGTGATACTGGGTGTCGCCAATATATGGGAGCGGCGCAAAGGTTTTTTTTATTTTCTGGAATTGTCTAAAAGGCTTTCCAGGGAGTTTCATATTATATTGATTGGACTTAATAAAAAGCAGAGGAAAGGTCTTCCTGCCAATATTACGGGGCTTGCCCGTACTGCCAGTGTGGAAGAACTGGCAGCTTATTATTCCATGGCGGATGTATTTGTCAACGCGACGCTGGAAGACAATTTTCCTACTACGAACTTAGAAGCGCTGTCCTGCGGGACGCCGGTTATTACTTTCGATACCGGCGGAAGTCCGGAGAGTCTGGATGAAAGCTGCGGCCGAATCGTTCCCAAAGGGGATCTTAAGGCGCTTCTTACTGCGGTTCAGGATGAAAGAAACGAGCCGAAATATCAGGAGGCCTGTCTTAGAAGGGCACAACAATATGACAAATACGACCGTTTTAAGGTGTATGTGGAACTTTATCATACGCTGGTTTATGGAGAAAACAGATGAGAATATTACCAAAAGTGTCGGTTATCACGACGACCTACAATGATGCGGACAACCTGGAAACAATCATGGAGCAGGTGGCCATGCAGGACTATGAAAATCTTGAATATATCATTATAGACGGGGGCTCCACGGACAGGACTCCGGAACTGATCCGCCGGATGGAAGACAGGATGCCTGGAAAGATATCCTGGATCTCGGAGCCGGATCATGGGATTTATGATGCTTTGAATAAAGGCATACGGATGGCAACCGGAGATATCATCGGCTGCTGTTTTGACACTTATGCGGACGAAACGGTGATCAGCCGGATGGTGGATATCATGGAGCTGGAAGGAACCGATGGTGTTCACGGGGATCTTTGCTATATGGACGGGGAAAAGGTGGTCCGCAAATGGCATCAGGGTCAGGGGACGATCCGGACCGGCTGGCTGCCCGGCCACCCTACTATGTACCTTCGCAGAAAAGTATATGAGACTTACGGTCTGTACAAGACCGATTATCATATATCGGCAGATTATGAATTTATGGTACGGATTTTATATCATAAACAGGTAACACTTTCTTATATTCCGGAAATACTGATTTATATGTCCTACGGAGGGACAAGCAACCGGAATTTCGGTGCATATCTGGAATCTCTCAGGGAAGGCCATCGGGCTTTGAAAGAAAACGGCGTACCCTTTGCCTGGTTTACGGATTTGTGCCGTACTCTGCGTGTGCTGCTGCAATTTGTGAAAAAGTAGCATATTTTCCCAAAGTATGATATACTGCGCGTGTGCAGGTAAACTCTGCGGGTACTTTTGCAGGGTAAGATTGGGAGAATTTTATGAAAAAATTAGTCATTATTCCTGCCTACAATGAGTGCAGAAGCATTTTAAAGGCAGTGGACGATATCCGGCGCAACGCGCCCGGGTTTGATTATATAGTTATCAATGACTGTTCGACTGACAATACGCTGGACGTCTGTAAGAAGAACCGTTTGTGTTATGTCAATTTGCCCGTGAATTTGGGAATTGGCGGCGCTGTGCAGACAGGCTATATCTATGCTTTTCAGAACGGCTATGATCGGGCCGTGCAGTTCGACGGAGACGGTCAGCATGATGCATCGTATTTAGAAGCGATGGCGCGGCAGATGGATGAGACAGGCAGTGATATGGTGATCGGCTCCCGTTTTATTGAGCGAGAAGGATTTCAGTCCTCAGGACTTCGTCGGGTAGGAATCCGATATTTTTCCCTGCTGATCCGGCTTTTGACCGGCAGCCGGGTGACAGATCCCACATCCGGCATGCGTATGGTAAATCGGGATGTGATGCGCGTTTATGCGGACAATTATCCCAAAGACTATCCGGAGCCGGAGAGCGTGGTCGCTATTTTGCGCAAGGGGAAAAAAGTAACGGAAATGCCAGTAGTTATGAGAGAAAGAAAAGAGGGCAGGTCGTCTATCGGCGGTGTAAAGTCTGTCTATTATATGATTAAAGTGACGCTGGCAATCCTGATGGAGCGGCTGAGGGGTTAGGAGGATAAGAGATTTTATGATGACAGTAAAACTGCAGATTGTCATAGGACTGGCGATCGTGGCAGTCTTTGGCACATTGGTCAATATGATACGAAGAAGAAGTCTGGAATTAAAATATGCCCTGTCCTGGATGCTGGTCTTATTTGCCCTGCTTGTCTTTGACTGCGCGCCCAGGCTTTTGATCGTCGTGTCGGATTTTTTAGGTATCTACGCACCGGTCAATATGATCTTTTTCCTGGGTTTTTGCTTTTCTTTGCTGATTATATTTTCCCTGACCGTCGCTTTGTCGAGGACGTCAGGCAGCGTAAGGACGCTGGCGCAGACGGCGGCGCTGCATGAAAAGCGGTTGAAAGAACTGGAAGAGGAACTGGAAAAAGAGAGACAGAAAAAGGAATCATAAAGATGGAAAGAGAAAAGAATCAGATATTGTATTTGGTTATTCCCTGCTATAACGAAGAGGAGGTGCTTCCCGAGACGTCAAAGCGTCTGCTTGAGAAGATGGAAAGCCTGATGCAAAAAGGGATGATTTCCAGGGAAAGCCGGATCATGTTCGTAAACGACGGTTCCAAAGACCGCACCTGGGAGATTATAGAGGAACTTCATGCACAGAATCCCATCTATCTGGGAGTGAAACTGTCCAGAAATCGGGGGCATCAAAACGCCCTTTTGGGCGGGCTTATGACAGCAAAAAAGTATGCTGATATGGTGATCTCCCTGGACGCGGACCTGCAAGACGATATTGACGCCATTGACCGGTTTGTGGAAGAATACTATGAGGGCTGTGAGATTGTATACGGTGTCAGAAGTGCCCGCAAAACAGATACGTTTTTTAAAAAATTTACAGCAGAAGGGTTCTATAAGATTATCAATCTTTTGGGCGGAGAAGTGGTTTTCAACCATGCGGATTACCGCTTGATGAGCCGCCGGGCGCTTGACGAGCTGGAACAATATAAAGAAGTGAACCTGTTCCTTAGAGGCATTGTGCCTATGATCGGTTTTCAGACGGGAATCGTGACCTATGAGCGTCATGAGCGGTTTGCCGGAGAATCCAAATATCCGTTAAAGAAGATGCTGGCGCTGGCAGTGGACGGCATCACTTCTCTGTCCATTAAACCGATCCGGCTGATTGTTCTTTTGGGGATGCTGATCTTTTTGTGCAGCATAGCCATGTTAATCTACTCGCTGTTTCAGCACTTTACAGGGAACACCAGCATCGGCTGGACCTCCCTGATTGTATCTATCTGGGCCATCGGGGGCCTGCAGCTTCTGGCTATTGGGATTATCGGAGAATATATCGGAAAGATTTACCTTGAGACGAAGGAAAGGCCGAAGTTTATCATTGAGAAGGTACTGAGGTAGGGCGTTTTATGGATGCATATATCAGAAAATGGATGAAAAACGAAGGGAGATCAGAGTTTCTGCTTGTGGCCGTCGTCACGCTTCTGGCCATATGCGTGCGTATCATGGTGCGTTCTTTTGTGGCGGAGGATTGGAGCGTCTACTGGAGCGACTGGCTTTCTAAGCTGGAAGCGGGCGGATTTACCGCGCTTAAGGATGATTTTTATGACTATGCGCCTCCGGTGATGTATATTTTATATTTGATCACACTTCTTCCTGTTAATGCCATGACTGCATTTAAGGGATTTTGCTGTCTTTTGGAGTTCGCCGGGGCGGGAATGATTGCGAAGACTGTGCTGCTCTGTACCAAAAGCAGGAAGAAAGCCTGCCTTTCCTATGGGCTTTTCCTGTTTCTGCCTACGGTAATTTTAAACGCGGCTGTATGGTCTCAGTGCGATATTATTTATACGATTTTGATTTTAAGCAGCGTGTATTTTTTGCTGGTCAATAAAAAATGGACGGGTATGTGGTTTTATGGGGCTGCTTTTGCGGTCAAGCTGCAGACATTGTTTATCTTTCCGTTCCTGGTTATTTTGTGGGTGAGGAGGAAACTGGATGTAAAGCATTTTGTTACATTGCCGGTTATGTATTTTTTGGGCATCCTGCCTGCCTGGCTGGCAGGAAGGCCTTTGAAAGAGCTGGTGGGTATCTATGCGCTTCAGGGGGGCAAAGACAGATGGTCTTTGTCCATTAAATTTCCTAATATTTATCAAATCATCGGGAATAATTTTTTTCTGGATGAATATGTGCCTGCAGGGATGTTTCTGATCCTGGGGATTTTGATGATCGTATTGTTCTATATGGCATATCAGGAGATACCAGTGACCAGGGAGTATGTGATTCTGATGGTGGTTTTCTTCGGTCTTCTGACCACATACTTTCTGCCCCATATGCATGAGCGTTATCTGTATGTGACTGACGCGTTTCTGCTGATCTATGCGATGATACGGATCAAAAGGTTTCCGTTATTCGCCGCCGCTTCTTTTCTGGCAGTGGTAGGCTACGCCCAGTATTTGACGAAAAATGCGCCGTATGTACATTATGGAGTGCTGGCATTTATCCAGCTTTTTATATTGGTGCAGATCGGACTGGATCTTTATAGACTTTTACAGGGCAGGAGAGAAGAAAGGGGGTCTTTGTGATGGACGATAAGCTCAGGGGACTTCTTTTTAAGGAATTTCATGTAAAGTCATGTCGATTTGACTTTTTGGAGGCGCTGCTTTTTATATGTATTACAGGTGTTGGATATCTGCTTCGGACGCCTTTTGAGATCGGGCTTCCCCCCTGGATCTGTCTGCTGGCAGAGTGGTATACTGCCTTGGCGGCAGCAGTACTGGTCTGGCGTGCTACAAAGAGCAGAAGGCGGGCGCTTGGGACGTACGCCATTCTGCTGATACTTCCCACGACGGTGGCGGAAGGCACGATCCTCCAGGGAAACGGGTGCGTGGGCGCGCTGCTTTTTGTCTGCGCCCTTTTATTTTTGCAACAGAAAAAGCAGTGGTTGTTTACGCTTATTCTGTCTCTGCTCCTTTTGTGGTCGGTAAAATATATCGGTATTTTATTTGCCTGTATGGTGCTGTGGCAGAGAGAACGGCTGAAAGCAGAACATTTGCTTATGCTTCTTCTGGCAGGAGGGGCGCGTTTTGTAGCAGCGTATCATGCCTGGCTTGGCGCAGGCTATACGTTGGATACTTTTCACTGGTTTAATATTTATGAAATCGTGGGAAAAGAGGCAGTGCAGGGGCAGCTGATTGACCCAGGGGCGTTGGTGGGCCTTTTCCTGGCTCTGGGCGCGTCGGTGCTGGCAGTATATCTGTTCAGCTTAGGAAATTCTTATGGAACTGATGCAGAAAAAGAGATGCGGACTTGTCTTAAGCTTCTTTTGTTCTTCGGACTTTTGGCAGGGTATCTTCTGCCTTATATGGATCAGTCATACGGACATCTGTACTGCATTCTTGGCGTATTGTATTTTATGCTGTCAATCAAAGAGTTTCCTGTGCCGATGCTTTTGCAAATCGTCGTCTATGGAGGCTACCAGGAGTGCTTTAACGGAGTGTCTATGATGCCGGGAGCTGTATTTGCCGCAATTCAGTTTTTACTGATTCTATGGCTTGGCGTCCGATTACTACAGGAGGCGAAAATCATCAATTTATGCAGACAAAAAAGCTGATCTATTTAGACGGGCTGAAAGGGCTTGGGTGCGTTATGGTGTTTTTGACGCACTTTGTATTTGCTTTTTATTATGGCATGTACCATTATGAACCGGCGAGCTGCCATTTGCCGGGGAATCTGGATATTGCGATCGGAAAATCCCCGCTTAACGTGTTTTTTAATGGGAATACGGCGGTACGGCTGTTCCTTGTCCTGAGCGGGTATTTGCTTTGCCGGGGATATTTCCTGACAAAAGACAGAAAGCGCCTGAAAAAAAGCGCTCTGAAACGGTATCTTCGCCTGATGCCGCCGGTGCTGGCTGTGAATCTGGCTGTGTATTTTTGCATGCGGTTGGGGCTGTACCAGAACGCCCAGGCGGCTGTCCTGGCCTGCTCGGAGGAATGGTTTGCCGGATTTAACAGTTTTGCGCCTTCTTTTACGGGTATGCTGAAAGAATCCCTGTACGGATGCTTTCTCTTTGGCAGCAATGATTATAACGGGG
This sequence comes from uncultured Lachnospiraceae bacterium, assembly GCA_910587495.1. GTDB lineage: Bacteria > Bacillota > Clostridia > Lachnospirales > Lachnospiraceae > Hominiventricola. Next base: position 11,315 of record CAJUMT010000028.1, read on the forward strand.
TTCTCTGGACGCTTCGGATGCTGTTCGTGGGGGCGTATCTGGATTATGGGCTGGCGCTTTTGGTGAGCCGTTCGAAGTTTCGCTGGCTGCTCTACGGGGCATTGACTGCGGCGCTTATAAGGACGGATTTCCTGGGCATCTATTTGGGATATGTCCTGTGCGATTTTATGCATACGGACTGGAAGTGGAAAAAGAGATTGTGCGGCTTAAGACCGCTTAACTGGTGCCTCTTTTTTGTCGGCGTCTATTTTATGTGTTATCCTTCTGCAGGATTTGGGTATGAAGGTACACTGTGGGGCATTCTTCCCTTTGTATTCGTGAACTATTATCATATATTGGGCGTGCTTCTGACTGTTTTTGGGGTCTTGAACCTGCCGCCTGTGCAGCGCTTTTTTTCTATGAGAGGATTTCAGTATCTGGGAAGGATCTCCTATGCGCTGTATCTGGTTCATTTTCCGGTCATCGCGACTTTTGGCTCCTGGTTTTTCCTTACGTTTCATAAAAAGCTTGGATATAACCTGACAGGGATTTTGAATTTATGTCTTATAAGCGGGATCACAGTCCTTTTGTCTGAGGTTCTGGTGCGATGGGTAGAGCCGCTTGGCAGGAAAGGGGAGGCTTGGATTGGAAAGATCAGGTAAACGTCTGGGCTGGCTGGATTTTGGAAAGGCCATGGGAATCCTGGTGGTGCTGATCGTCCACACGGGTTGTAAATGGGGCGCCGTAACTTTTTACGGCGGCATGTTTTATATGCCGATCTTTTTTGTGGCTGCCGGATATACTTACAGAGTCAAAGAGGGAGAATCCTATATGCAGTTTGTCAGGAAAAAGGCGGCGCGTCTTCTGGTTCCTTATTTTGGCGCCAGTGCATTTTTGTGGTTCTTTTTCTGGATGAAGGATTCTGTTCTGGGCGGCAATCCGGCAGATTTAAAGCTCTTTTCTGTTATGGGCATTTTTTATTCCCGCAATCAGATGTATACGTCCGCTTATCAGGGGGAAAATCCGGTGCTCCTTGATCTGCTAAACGCGCCGCTTTGGTTTTTAACTGCCATGTTTTTAACCTGCGTTTTTTATGACGCTGTCAGCAGATGTAAAAGAAAATATGTGAAAGGAACGCTTCTGGCAGCCGGGCTTTTATTGTCTGCAGCGTGGCATTACAGCACAAAGCTTTTGCTTCCCTGGAGCCTGGACGCGATTCCTTATTTTTCCTGCTTTTTTGCGGCAGGGGAGCTGCTTCGTAAGAAGGACGGCATTTCCTTCTTAAAACAGAAACCGGCCATAAGCATTCTGATCGCGGCGGTTTTTTTGCTTCTGTCTTTGGCAAACGGCAGCGTGAATCTGTCCTGCGGCATCTATGGAAGCAGCATGATCCTATATTTGGCGGTGGGAATTTCGGGGTCCGTGCTGGTGTTTGCAGCCGGAGTGTTTCTGGAAAGTTTCTGTCCAAGGATTGTGCAGGTGACAGACTGGATCGGTCAGGAGACATTAACCATATTGTGTTTTCATATGTTTTTATATATGTGGATCGGCGCTGCCGCCGGATTTTTTTCTTTGCCGGCAGGTGTGGTACAGGCAGCGCAGATAACAGGCAGCGTGGCCTTGCTGGCCGGAATCAAAAGAATCAGAAAACTGCCGCGCCGATGACTGTTAAAAGGTCATGGGTGCGGCAGTTTTTATATGCTTATTCCGCTTCCAATATGTATAAACAGGAATCAAAATCTCCGCTTGGCTTTTTGAGCGGCATGCTTTCCCCAGCAGATGCGTCGGTGGTGACAAGTCCGATATGCATCAAATGGTCTCCGCAGTAGACGTCCCCCTGGTTGACGCGATACATAGCCTGCGGGTTTAGCCCGCACAGCTGTATACGGTGAAACGGTCCGTTTACTTCATTCAGAAGTCTGTACCAACCCACAATGGCGGTCTTTTTGTCCTCGCTGACAACCATCCAGGAGGCAAAATTTGTATCAAACGGACTGAGCAGGCGGTAAAAAGTACCGAATTGTAAAAGCTGCCGGTATTGCTTCATAAATGCAACCTGTTTTTTGACTTCCTCCTGCTCTGTATGTGTCAGGCAGTTAAGATCCAGTTCGTAACCGAAAGTACCGAAGCATGCCACATTCGCGCGGGTTTCCAGGGGTGTGACGCGTCCGATCTGGTGGTTTGGAACGATGGACACATGTGCGCCGATGCTGCTGATCGGATAGCACATGGAAGTGCCGTACTGGATTTTGATACGTTCTATGGCGTCTGAATCGTCGCTTGTCCAGCCCTGGGGCGCATAGTAGAGGATACCCGGATCGAAGCGTCCGCCGCCGGATGCGCAGGACTCGAACAGCACATGCGGAAATGCTTTGTTCAGCCGGTCATACAGCCGGTATACGCCCAGGATATATCTGTGAAACACTTCTCCCTGACGGTCCGCAGGCAGTTTTTGCGAAAATGCCTCGGTGATGCAGCGGTTCATGTCCCACTTTACATAGGAAATTTTTGCCTTGGAGAGAAGTCCGGCCATCTGGTCATAGATATAGTCAACTACTTCCGGGCGGCAAAAATCCAGGACAATCTGGTTGCGTCCCAGGCTCTTGCGGCGCCCAGGTGTCTGTATGATCCAGTCGGGATGGGCTTTGTAGAGATCGGAGTCTTTGTTTACCATCTCCGGTTCAAACCACAGTCCGAATTTAAGTCCGAGCGCTTCTATTTTTTCGGCCAGTCCGGTGATGCCGTCAGGCAGCTTTTGACTGTTGGGAAACCAGTCCCCCAGGCTGACAGTGTCGTTGTCTCGATGCCCGAACCAGCCGTCATCCAGAACAAACAACTCTATGCCGTGTTCTTTGGCCGTATGGGCAATATGGAGCAGCTTCTCTTCGTCAAAACCAAAATAAGTAGCTTCCCAGTTGTTAAGCAGGATCGGGCGCGGTAGGTCTCTCCAGTAACCCCGCGCCAGTCTTTTCTGGTACAGTTTATGGAAGACCTGGCTCATGGCGTTCAGTCCCTGGTCCGAATAGACGACGACGGCTTCCGGCGTTTGGAATGCTTCATCGGGTTCTAACTTCCAGGAAAAAGCGAAGGGGTTGATGCCCATAAGCACGCGGGTAACGCCCCAGGTATCCACTTCTGCCTGGGCCAGGAAGTTTCCTGAGTAGATCAGGCTAAATCCTATGGCTTCGCCGGAAAATTCCGTAGTTTCCGGGCGTTTGAGCACAATAAATGGATTATGGTTATGGGAGGAAGTACCGCGGGTGCTTTCCACGCTTTGGATGCCCGTTTCAAGCATGCGTGTACGGATATGCCGTTCCCGTGACCATGCGCCGGAAAGCTGCATCCACTCATACCTGCTGTCCGGAAGATCAAGGCACAGGCTCATGGCGGCATCCAGCACCAGAGCTTCGGTTCCTCCATTATGAAAACGCACGGAGCGTGCCAGTACGGGGCGGTCGCAGAACAGGGTGTAGTATAATTCGGCTGTAAGGCCGGTCAGTTTATCTTTCAGGACAATGCATAAAGTTTCCGCTTCGTCAGGCGATTCGCAGTAGGTGGCAGGAAGACCTGCAAGAGCCGGTTTGCCGGGAATGACCTGATGGGACTGATAAGTAAGGTCTAAAATCCGGCTGCCGTTTTGCTGTCGGACACAGACAGCGGGATGTCGAAAGTCGCCGGTTCCGTAAGAAGGATATTCCTGTTTGATATGGTCCAGGGAAAAATCCGATTGCCCTTCAAATACAGAGGCACTCATGGGACGCGACACACGTTCAAACAGATAGTCGAAATTCTCAGAGTGATTGACTGCCTTGCCAAAATACAACTGCCCTAACTGATCGTTCGGCATGATTTTGATCAGGTAGCTGATATATGGATTGGTCAGATGGAATGTGCGGCTTTGGGTTTCAAAAAATATACTCATGAATATTCCCTCCTTTTTTCGTCTGATTGATAGAATGAAAATCACGATCTGTGAAGCATATAATCTACTACTGCTTCTGATGCGTGTCCGTCATCATAGTAGTCCATTTTTTTCATAAACACTTCCCGTTTTTTGCGGTAGTTCTCTTCAGAGAAAGCAAGGATATTCTGGATCATTTCTTCGTTGGAGAAAGCCACGGGGGTGGGAAGTTCGTCAAGCTCCAGATAATACCCTTTATCCTGCTTCATCTGTTCGTAGTCTTCCGCGTACAGAAAAGAAAGCCGTCCCAACTGGATATAATCAAATCCACAGGAAGAATAATCTGTGATTACCGCATCTCCTGCGGCAAGAAGCTCCTGCGCATTATCGTAAGGGGAGGCATTGATGATCCGATCTGTATAGCGGATATCAAAATCAGCCGCGTTTACATTGGGATGAAGACGTACCAGCATGGCCCAGGCACCGCCAAACCGCGTTTCAAATGCGTCCAGGCAGCCCTCAAAACCCAGGTGGTACACATGAAGTTTCCGCTCTTCCCGCCAGGTAGGCACATAGAGGACAAGGTTTATATCTTTCGGAAGTCCGTAGTAGCTGCGCACCATACGGCGGATGGCCGGGATGTTCCGGAAGTAGAGGTCGTTCTTGGGAAGCCCCTTTTCCAGGATAGGACCGTCATACCAGAAACAGCTCCTAAAACATTTGGTCCAAAAGCGGCAGTTACTAAGCAGCAGATCAATATTTTCCGAATCTTTTTTTGCGTAGGCGATATATTCTTGGGTGAGGCCGCTTCCTGCATCTTTTTCAATCCTTTTAAGTCCGGGTCCCGCGTGCCAGGTGTGTATATATATCTGGCTTTTTTTCTTTTTGAAATAATACAGTTTTCTTGTGTTGTCCACCCAGAACGCGGCGGTAGACATATGATATACAAAGGAGAGCGTATCAGGCCGGACGAGCGTAAGCTCCGGAGGAAACGAACAGTCCTCTTTTTGGCAGACCCACAAAAGCTTATAAGGAATTTTGCGTCGGATGCACTCTTCGGCGATATAACGGGTGTTATCTCCGAATCCTCCTCCGTTGAAATTGCTGAAAACGATCTTTTTCTGTACCCGGCACAGCGAGCAGAACTGCCAGGCGCAAAAAAGGAGCGCTTTGTGCAGGGCGGGGTATAGTTTGGAGAGGATGGGATATATTTTTGAATGGCGCAGTTTTTCAATCATGGGCTGGGAACTCCTGTTTTTTTTCGTAGTGTAACATATGCCGTGCGTTCGGTCAAATCCGTTTGAGGGTATAGAAAAAGGCAGAACGCTGATGCCGGTTCTGCCTTTTTGATTCCCTATATAATTTAATGGCTGGCTGCCCATGCTGCCGCTTCAGCTGCGATCTGCTGATCCAGGGCTGCTTTGGCTGCCGCTTTAGCGGCTACTTCCGCAGCTACCTGCTGCTGTGTCGCGAGCCATTCAGCCTGTTTGGCTGCCATATACTCATCCAGGATCTTCTGGTCTGCCGCAAGTTTGGCCGCGATCTGCTGGTCTGTGATCTGCTGTTCGACTGCGAGCCTGGCCGCAATCTGCTGATCCAGAGTGGCTTTATCTGTTGCCGTTATTGCCGGCAGGCTGGTTCCAAGTTTAGCTGCGATTTGCTGGGCTGTAATTGCCTGGTCAGCTGCGAGCTTGGCCGCGATTTGCTGTTCTAAGGCTGCTTTTTCTGCTGCTTGTGCTGCGATTTGCTGATTAATCGCTTCCTGTTCTGCCGCGAGCTGCGCTGCGATCTGCTGATCCAGAGCCGCTTTTTCTGCTGCCTTGGCCGCCACTTCCGCAGCTACCTGCTGCTGTGTCGCGAGCCATTCAGCCTGTTTGGCTGCCATATACTCATCTACAGCCTGCTGATCGGCCTCAAGTTTTGCTTTCACCTGTTCCGCAGTCGTCGGTTCCTGTGCGGAAACACTCATCGGCACGCTGCCTAAAAAAATAACGCCTGCAAGTAACAATGCACTTCCCAGTTTTTTCATTCTTGTTCCTCCTTTGTCTGTTCAGGTAAATATTTACTATTGCATAAATATAATAGCATTGTTTGCGTTTGGAATCAATATGGTCTGGCAAAATCGCGGCCCGTATAGTACAATGGATTCAATTATTTTTGTATGAAAGCCCCGGCAGCTCCGGTATGGAATCTTGGAAATGAGGGATAGAGAATGAAAGAAAGAAACAACTCGATTGACTGCCTGAAAGGAATTACCATTCTTTTAGTTATGTTCGGCCATGTACAGGTGCATAACCATATGACGGATCCGTACTTATATGACATTATAAAATCTTTACAAATGCCAATGTTTTTTTTGATCAGTGGTTATCTGGCGGGCGCAGGCACGAAGGTCCAGGATTTTAGGCAGTATAAAAGCCGGATGGGGAAGCGCGCAGTATCGTACTTGCTTCCCTTCTTCTCTTGGCTTGTGCTGCAGCACATTACCTATGTTCCGCAAGCATTGCGCACAGTGCTGTTCCAGCTGGATTATGGACTGTGGTTTCTGATGGCGCTGTTTCTCTTTACTTGGATGGCCTATACGGCTCAGTTTTTGCAGGCAAAGACGGGGAAGGAGTGGTCATTTTGGCTCGCATTGTCCGCAGGCTGTCTTTTGGTGCTGGCTGCCTATCTGGCAGGGGTGACATTCTTAAGTCCGTCCATTTTGGTTATTTACCTGCCCTACTATGTGTCGGCTTACTTCTGGGGGATGTATGCGGATGCCCTGGGGAAATGGGTGTCAGTAAAGTTTCAAAGGGTAGTGGCGTATGGCGGGGGGATTGTGTTTATCCTGATGGCGGTCCTGCTGGATCTGGTGACGGTATCAAGCTTTATGATGCTGGGCGTACAGACAATAGCCTCTTTTTTAGGATGCCTGTTTGTCATCCGGCTGGTGCTGGACTGGAAAGAGAATAAGGCAAAAACGCGACTGGCGTTCCTGGGGCAGTATACGCTGGAAATCTATGTGCTGCATTACCAGTTCGCCACTGTGTTGAATCCGGGGGGCAAGGTATATGAGTTTTGGAGTATGCAGGGGATAGGATACAGTATAGCGGCGTTCGCGGTGATGAGCGGGATTACGGCAGCCGGGATCTGGGTGATTCGGAGAATGTGGGGCGTGAGGGTATTGCTGTTTGGGAAGAGGAAGAGAGAATAAGTTTGGCTTTATAACACGAATGGAAGGGATTTCGCCATAATATGTGGATTGATTCTTTTATATGGAATGGTTATAATGGATTTGGGAAAATAAACAATAACATAAGATGTATTTGAATTGAGGAACGGAATGATAAAGACAATACGGAAATTTGATAAACATTAACATGAGATGTATTTGAATTCTGTTACGCCTGACAGATACGGTATTGCCGCACCGATACCGGGCCTTGTCGATAGTTGGGATTTATTTTTGTGCCGTCGCCTTCAATGGGAAGGACGTTTACTTTCTCACTGTAGATATTGGCTTTTTTGTTCTGGATGATGACGACAAGGTAGTTCCCGCACAGTTCGCTGCCCACGCCTTCTGTGATGAACGCATTGTAGATTTTGCCGCGGTAAGGTTTGACGGGATGGAATTTCTTTTCGTGGGAGGAACGGAGTTTCCGGTTTTCAATGGAGTTATGGTGCATCCGGCACTGTTCGGGTATGTACCGCAGGTAGGAGACGGCTTTGCTGACTGAAATGTGTTTGAGGCTTGTGAGGATGCCCTGGAATACGGAAGCCAACGAAGACCTGTCACTGTTGTTTAAGTTGTTTAAAGAATTATAAAATTATCCCTATGAAAAGAAAGGAGGAGCTATGGTAAGTATAAACGTTAATGTAAGACCAGAGATTATCGCATGGATATTGCGTATAATCCAGTTTGAAAATATCCGGAACTGCGTGTTGTAAAAAGCATTTAAACCAACATAATGTAATTCATATCGGCTTAAGCAGGCAGCCGGATGGATGCGGAGGACAGCTTTATTTTTATTCTGGATGAATGGGATTCCAGGGATGAAATTTTGTCGGCCATGGTGGTGTATGGTTTTCTTGCTTATTATGATGGTTATCTTACGATTCCCAACCGTGAGCTGATGGAGAAGTTTCAGAGGGTGCTTTCCCGTGACAGTATGGGTGAAATAAAAGAGCGGGTTTTGTCCTAAGCAGGTTATCGCTGCTGTTTCGAGGCGGGAGTCAAAGGAGATTAAAGAAAGCATTCTACTCCTTAATCTCCACATTAATCGAATACTTCTTCCTGAATTCCCTGATTGAAAGCCCCTCCTCCTGCCGGATCAGATTGCGCAGGGTAGCGGGGGAATTAAAGCCGACCAGCGCGGCGATCTTTTCTACAGAATAGTTAGTGCTGCATAGATAGTTTTTGGCATACTCCATGCGTAAAATACTTAAAGTGCGGCTGAAAGTAGTGCCGAACAGGGACTGGAAGACTCTGTTTACATGGCGTGGTGCAATATTCAGGTACTTTGCGACGCTGTTGATGGTAATGTCATTCTGATAATTCATATGGATGAATTTAGAGGCCTCCAGCCCCAGGTTCAATGTTCCGTTCGGATGTTTCTGGGCGGAATGGGAGTTGTTGATATGGCGAAGGGACAGGATCACAAACTGCCAGAAAAGAAAATTGGACGTAGAAACCCAGCCGATTTTCTTCTCGCGTTGCTCTTTTGCGATATTATGAATCATATATTCTGCCTCAAAGGGTTCCTTGATTAATATATATTTTTCTTTCTGGATCTGTTCTAACTGATACAGGATTTCTTTTGCTTCCAGGGAATGGAACGCAAGATTCTTTCCGGTTTTCGGAATAATTTCAAAAATTAAAACAAAATATTTCCAGTGTTTTCCCGGCGTATGCAGGACGTAGTGTTTAATATCAGGCGCTACAAATATGATTTCTTTTTCGGACAGGATTTCAACATGGTCATGTACATAGATCTGCAAAGAACCTTCCGTTACATAGTAGATTTCAAACATTGGATGATAGTGCATGAATTCAATAACAGAATCGGACATCCATTCGGAATAATGGATAATGAAATCCAGATCCGGCATGGAAACATTGGAAATATAATTTTGATACAGACTGTTTGGTTCATAATGTTTATCCATAGTACACTCCTTGAAAAGTGGCTGTTATGACATAATATCCCATTCTTGCATATAAGAATACACCAAAATATTTCGCAAAAACAGACATAAAACAGACATATTTTACAAAAACAGGTCCGAATGGTGTGCCGACAGTTAGAAAAAAAGTATATATAATAAACATATATTTGCTGATAATTCAGCGGTAGTAATAAAAAAGGAGGAATTCGTGATGGGAACTATGAAAACATTGTGCGGCGTTCGGGTGGGCAATATGAAAGATCCGGATCCCAAGACCCGAGGACTTGTGGATTTTCGTGAACTGCCTTTTCCGGATCAGTTAGGCCCGCAGGAAGTGAAGATCAAAGTTGCGTATTGTGCAATCTGTGGCTCGGACCCGCATTGTGTGGACGGATGTTTTGGCCAGCCGAAAGGATCAACAGAGCCGATTCCGCTGGGACATGAGATATCCGGTGTTATCGTTGAGCTGGGATCGGAGGCCAATCATAAGGGACTGAAAGTCGGAGACCGGGTCGGCGGCAATTTTCTTAAATTTTGCGGAGGATGTTACAACTGTTCCAGTGGAAAACAGCAGTTTTGCACTAATGTGACACATAACGCTCCGGGATTTGCGCCTTATATCATTTGGCACGAAGATCAGGTGTATAAGCTACCGGACAGTGTGGGTTTAAAAGAAGGCTGTCTGTTGGAACCTTTGTCCATTATTGTCCGCATGATGGATAAATGCAATGTGAAAGCCGGAAATACGGTGCTGGTCAATGGAGGAGGTCCGATCGGGCTTTTGGCGGTGCATGTTTTGTCCATGTACGGCGCGGCGAAGCTTACGATCAGCGAACCGATCGCCGACAGAAGAACACTGGCGAAGGAACTCGGCGCCGAGTATACCATTGATCCGATTCACGAAGACCTGATCAAACGCGCGGACGAGATTACGGAAGGCCACGGCTATGATATTGTTCTGGATTGTTCCGGTTTTGCACCGTCCTGTCCGGCGCTTCCGGAGGTGGCGGCTGTAGGTGGGACTTTGATCTACGGCGCACAGTACCCTAATGATTACGAGATGCCCTTTAACATTTCCAAATATTGTTATTTTAAAGAACTGACAATCAGCGGCGTGTATGTGGCTCCGTATGCGTATCCAAGGGCTGTCAACCTGCTTCCTAAACTGAATCTAAAGTGTTTGACGGAAAAGGTATTTGAGTTTGAGGATGCAGTTGAAGCTTTCCAGGCGCAGCTGACCGGAAAATATCCGAAAATTCTGATTCGATGCAACCAGGATCTGGAATAATTGTGTTGACAAAACAGCAACGGAACGGACAATGCCCGAGAGGATTTACGGACGTGTCTTTTTACGATCGGAAATGCTCTCAGATCAAGGGGCATTGGAAGTGTAGTTGCGGAACTTAGACAGCACGGAACGGACAATGCCCGAGAGGATTTACGGACGTGTCTTTTTACGGTCGGAAATGCGCTCAGATCAAGGGGCATTGGAAGTGTAGTTGCGGAACTTAAATAGGAGGTAAAAATGGCAAATAAAGAAGAAGTATTACG
>CAJUMT010000029.1 GCA_910587495.1 uncultured Lachnospiraceae bacterium
GTACGCGATCTCATGTCCGCAGTCCCAGTCATCCTTGACCCCATAATCCACATGGTCAGTAATACAAATTTCATCCATGTTCATGCGAATCGCGTCTTTCACTACATCCTCCATTAAATAAACGGAATCATCGCTGAACTCCGTGTGTACATGATAATCTGTAAACATAAAAACCTCCTAATTAAAGTTCCGCAGCTCCACTCCCAATGCCCTGGTACTGAGAGCATTTCCGTCCGCAAAAAGATGCGTCCGTAAATCCTCTCGGGCATTGTCCGTTCCGTTGCTGTTTAAGTTCCGCTGCTGTTTTAAGTTCCGTCCGCCTCCGGCAGTATATCCACAATCACCAGCTCCGGGCGGTTGAAGATGCGGGGCAGTACATTTCTGCATAGTCCCCTGCTTACGATCATGGAAGTCTCCCCCAGCGTATACTGCCCGCCTGCATATCGGGGGAACAGTCCCTGGCCGGGAGCAAACAGTCCGTTTAAAATCCACGGGATACGAACCTGCCCGCCATGGGCATGACCTGCCACTACCAGGTCGAATCCACTGTCGGTGTAAAAATCCGTCAGCTCCGGGCGATGGGACATAAGGACAGAATACTGCCTTGCTTCCAGACTGTCCTGACAATCCCAAAGCTGTTTTTCCCATCCGCCTGTTTGTGTATCAAAAGAAGCATACCCCGTAACCCCCGAAGGATCGTCTACGCCGCAGATCTGTAGCTTCTGCCCTTTTACTTCCAGTACCCTTCTCTCGCCTTCCAGCACCATGACGCCATAGGAAGCGATCATTTTTTTAATAGCCTCCGCTTCCCCTGACCAGTATTCATGATTTCCCGATACATAAAAGCAGGGGTACTTATGCCCGATCGCCGCCAAAAGGGTCTGCGTCCCTCTATGGGACACCTTATTGTCCGCAATATCTCCCACCAGCAGCACCGCATCTGGTTTTTGCCCGGAAAGCATCTCTACTAAATCTTCCTGTCCCTGACCGTACAAGGTGCTGTGAAGATCTGTCAGCACAGCCAGCCGAACAGGTTCTGTCACTTTGGATGAGTTTTCTATATAATATTGAAGCTTTAGCTTCTGGCTGCACATCCCATAGATGCCGCCTGCGAGCATCGCCAAAACAAAAACCTTGCACAGATACCTGATTCCTGTTCTTTTTGTTGTGATTTTCAATGAAATTCCTTTCTGTCTCGTCTATTCCCGTCTGACACCATTATATTCCAAAATATACCCAATATAAAATTGGACATATTCAACAAAAAAAATATTGTACTTTACGTTTTGTTGTGCTATAATAACGAAATCTGAGATTGAAATGTGGATTGAGATCGAAGATGTGATTGTTTGTATTACTATGTGTATTTTCAGACCGCATCTTTGAAGATGCGGTTTTTTTATGGAGGAACAGTATGGAGACAAGAATCGCTATTATAGGAATTATCGTCGAGGACATTGACTCTACTGGTGCGGTCAATGATATTCTGCATGATTACAGTATGTATATCATCGGTCGGATGGGAATTCCCTACCGGGACAGGGATATCAATATCATAAGCATCGCGCTGGACGCGCCGACCGACATTATCAACACCCTAGCCGGAAAGATCGGGAAAGTGCCCGGAGTTAGCGCCAAAGCCATGTATTCTCGGGTCCCCGGTCAGGACGCATAGGAGCCTGCCATATGATCAAAATAGCTGTTTATGGAAAAGGCGGCATCGGCAAATCCACCATCGTCTCGAATCTTTCCGCCGCACTGGCGGAAAAAGGGTTGAAAGTCATGCAGATCGGCTGCGACCCCAAAGCGGATTCCACCATCGCCCTGCGCCGCGGCGCTTTGCTTTCCACAGTACTTAAGACCGTGCGGGAGAAAAAAGACGATTTTGATTTGGAAGAAATCACCTGCCTGGGATATGCTGGCGTTGTCTGTGTGGAAGCAGGCGGCCCCATACCCGGGCTGGGCTGCGCGGGCCGGGGGATTATCACAGCCCTGGAGAAATTAGAATCCAAAGGAGCCTACGATATCTACCGTCCGGATGTGGTTTTTTATGATGTATTAGGAGACGTGGTCTGCGGCGGATTTTCCATGCCCATGCGGAAAGGCTGCGCCGACCTTATCTTTATTGTGACATCCGGAGAAAATATGGCCATCTACGCCGCCGCCAATATTGCCATGGCAATCGAAAATTTTAAAGGCCGCGGCTATGCAAAGTTAGGCGGTATTCTTTTAAACCGCCGAAACGTAGCAGATGAACAGAGGAAAGTCGAAGAACTGTGTCGGGATATCCACAGCAAGATCGCAGGAGAGCTTCCCTTAAGCCAGACCGTACAGGAAGCCGAAGCGCTCTGCAAAACGGTTTTGGAAGCATTTCCCAAAAGCAGTATGGCCCATACTTACCGCACACTGGCGGATACGCTTCTTACGCTGTGCAGGGAGGCAATATGTTAAGGCGCATCGGGCAGAAAATTTCTGCCGATGATATAAAGATTCCCATCAAAGACGCTGTTTTCCCGGCTCCTTTTAAAGAAGGGCTGGAATACAGCTCCCCTGCAAGAGGCACCTGGAATATCGTACACACAGGTATGCTGATCCCTCAGAGCCATCAGATTTTTGTCTGCGCCCAGGGATGCCTAAGGGGCGTTGTGCTGACTGCCGCAGAAATGAACGCTTTAGACCGGTATTCAGCCGTTATGATCCGTGAAGAAAACGTATTGGACGGCGCCATGGAAGAGCTTATGATTGAAGGAGTTTCCGACGTACTGCAAAAACTGCCTTACCGCCCAAGAGCCGTCCTGCTTTTCATCAGCTGCCAGCACTTTTTTCTGGCCTATGACCAGCATCTGGTCTTTCAGACATTACGGGAACGATACCCTGACATCTGTTTTGCAGACTGTTATATGATACCCACTTTAAGAAAGAGCGGCCTGACGCCGGACCAGAAGATGCGCATCCAGCTCTACAGCATGTTAGAACCCATGCCTCACGATCCGAAGAAAGTCAACCTGATCGGAAGCAACCACGCCGTCCGTGAAAGCAGCGAACTTGTACGCATGATCAAGGAGCAGGGCTATGAACTTCAGGCATTAAACCATTGTCAAACCTTTGACGACTATCTTGCCATGGCGGCGGGCAGCCTGAATATCCTCTATGAACCCCTTGCCATCGCCGCCGGAAAAGACCTGGAAAAAAGACTCGGGCAGGCATACCTGTATCTTCCTTTTGTCTTTCATTATGACCAGATTGACGAGAATTATAAAAAATTGGCCGAGACGCTTCATATAAAGATGCCGAACCTTACAGAACTTCGCAGGAAAACCGATCAGGCGTTAAAAGAAGCCAGAGAAGAGATCGGAACTGTAGAGATTGCCATAGATTATACCTTTACTTTCCGAGTCTTAAGTTTCTGCCGCCTTTTATTGGAATATGGATTTTCCGTGACACAGATCTATGCGGACGCTTTTCTTCCGGAAGAGCGGGAAGATTTCCTGTGGATACAAAAAAATCACCCGGATGTTGCAGTACTTCCTTCCAACCAGCCGAATCTTCGCTTTTTAGACAGAAAACCCCGGGGAAAAATCCTGGCAGTGGGGCAAAAAGCCGCCTATTTTACAGGAACCGAATATTTTGTCAATATCGTAGAAAGCGGCGGTCTATACGGATACGACGGTATTTTAGGTATCACGGAACTTCTGCTGGACGCTTTTCGGCATAAAAAAGACACAAAGGTAATCATCCAAAGGAAAGGGTACGGGTGCGAGAGCTGCATATGAAACAAGTAGCAGGACTGATATCAACTTATTCGTCGGATGCATTCGGCATCTGTTCCGCCCTCTACGAACTGGGCGGCATGGTCGTAATGCACGACGCCTCCGGCTGTAATTCCACCTATACGACCCATGACGAACCCCGCTGGTACGATATAGACAGCATGATCTACATTTCGGCCATCTCGGAGATGGAAGCCATCTTGGGCGACGACAACAAACTGATCCGGGATCTGATCGAGACGGCAGAGGCGTTACAACCGGCTTTTATTGCCCTCGTGGGCGCACCGATTCCTTATATGATCGGCACGGACCTTCCGGCCATCGCCGCCATCGTGGAACAGTCAACCGGCATCCCTTCTTTTGGACTTGCCGCAAACGGTATGCAGCATTACACCCAGGGCGTCTCCATAGCGCTTTCGGCTGTTGTAGACAGATTTTGCATTCCGGATCTGAAAAAGGCGGAAGCATTATCTGTCAATATTCTGGGAGCGACTCCCCTGGACTTTTCCTTAAACGGCAGCGTGGATTCCATAAAAAACTGGCTTAAGGAATACGGCATGGAAGCAAACGCCTGCCTGGCCATGGGCAGCACGCTGGAAGAGATTCAAAAAGCCGGTCGGGCAAATGTGAACCTGGTCGTCTCCTACGGCGGCCTTGCGGCGGCGGCAAAACTCCGGAAAAATTTTGGCATCCCCTATGTAACAGGCGTACCTTTCGGAAAAGAATATGCCCGGCGGCTGGCTGACAGCTTAAAACGCGCCGCCAAAGACACAGGAAATCTGACTGCCTGCAAAAAAAGCGACGCATCCGATCGAAAAAATGATGAACTGTTTATTATAGGGGAAACCATATCCGCCGTTTCCCTGGCAGAAGCCATAGAACTTGAAACCGGCAGAGCTGTCCGGGCGCTCTGTCCGCTGGACACGGAAAGCTTTTTGCTGCGGTCGGGAGACCTGATGACGCCTGATGAAGACGACCTGATGAAAAACCTGTCTTACAGTACAGGTCTAATTGCAGATCCGCTCTACCGGGCGCTTTGCCCTGATAACCTAAAATTCTACCCGCTTCCCCACGAAGCATTTTCCGGCAGGATTTACGACGCCGTCACCCCGAACCTGATCAATAGGAGGTTATTTTAATTATGCTAAAACTTGCAATTTACGGAAAAGGCGGTATCGGTAAATCCACCACCACAAGCAATCTGGCGGCCGCCTTCGCGACTCTGGGGAAGAAAGTAATCCAGATCGGCTGCGACCCCAAAGCCGATTCCACTATTAACCTGTTGAGCGGCCATCCGGTGAAACCTGTCATGGATTACCTGCGGGAATACGATGAAGGACCGGAGCGCATCGAAGATATCGCCAAAGAAGGTTTCGGCGGCGTCCTCTGTATTGAAACCGGCGGACCCACACCGGGACTTGGCTGCGCTGGGAGAGGGATCATCACCACTTTCAGCCTTCTGGAAGACCTGGAGTTATTTGAAACCTATAAGCCGGATGTGGTACTCTACGACGTATTGGGCGATGTAGTTTGCGGCGGCTTCGCCGCCCCTATACGGGAAGGTTACGCCGACAATATCCTGATTGTCACCTCCGGTGAAAAGATGGCATTATACGCCGCCAACAATATCAATACGGCGGTCAATAATTTTGAAGACCGGGGCTATGCGTCTGTGAAAGGAATTATCTTAAACCGGCGCAATGTGGAAAACGAGCGGGAAAAAGTGGAAGAGTTTGCCCGCCAAAACAACCTTTCCATCATCGCCGATATTCCCAGAAGTCCGGATATTATCCGTTATGAAGACTTGGGAATGACCGTCGTTGAAGGCGACAAAAACCTTCCGGTCAGCCAGGCGTATCTGGAGCTTACCGAAAAACTGCTGGAGGATAAGACATAAATGGAAAAAGAAGCTTATTATATTACTGCCGCCGACCTGGCGGAAAAAGGCCTTCGGCATATACCCGACGAGCTGCGCTCTTCCTCCCATCTGATCTACAGTTCCCCGGCGACGTTGTCTTTTAACTCACCAGGCGCCCAGGGATTCGGCGTAAAACGGGCCGGTCTTGCCATCCCCGGCTCCGTAATGCTCCTGGTTGCTCCCGGCTGCTGCGGACGAAATACCACCATGTTAAGCGAACTGGGCGGTTACAGCGACCGTTTCTTCTATCTTCTGATGGATGATACGGATATCGTCACCGGCCGGCATCTGAATAAAATCTCCGAAGCGGTTCAGGAAGTAGTGACCTCTCTTGAGAAAAAGCCCTCCGCTGTCATGATCTGTATCACCTGTGTGGACGCCCTTCTGGGCACCGATATGGAGCGGGTCTGCCGGAAAGCCTCTGCATACGCTGGTGTTCCGGTATTGCCCTGCTATATGTATGCGCTCACCAGAGAAGGACGCGTCCCCCCTATGACCGCCGTGAGAAAATCCATTTATTCTCTCCTTGAAAAGCGGAAGAAAAAATCCACGACCGTCAATATTTTAGGAGAGTTTGCTCCGTTTTTGGATGATACGGAGCTGTATGAAATTCTTTACAGCCTTGGCATCAAAAAGATCAATGAAATTTCCCGATGTCGCGACTTTGAAGAATACCTGTCCATGGCGGAGGCCAATTTTAACCTGATCTTAAACCCGGAATGCCGTCTGGCTGCGGAGGATATCAGAAAAAGACTGGATATCCCGGGCATTGAGCTTACCCGGCTATACCAGATTGACAAAATACACAGACAGTATGAGCTTTTAAGCGGCGCGCTTAAGATGCCCATCGACGACCGGAAATATTATGACCAGGCGCTTAAAACCGTGAATACTTTTGGCGCCACCTGGCCGAATACTTCTTTTGCCATCGGCGAATGCTTAAGCGCCGATTCCTTTGAACTGACGCTGGCGCTTCTTCGCTACGACCACCAGGTACACGAAATCTACAGTACGGTTTCGGATGAAAATTTTATATATATAAAGAAAATTGCCGAGCTAAGCCCGGATACTCGGATCTACACCAACCTCTCTCCCACCATGATGTATTATGATTGCGGAGAAGGACGCGTAGATGTAACCATCGGTATGGATGCAGGCTATTATCACCCGGGCTGTGCCAATGTCCCCTGGAACCAGGAGCGCCAGCCATTCGGATATTCAGGACTTATGCACCTGTTTGAGGAACTGTTAAAAGCCAGAGAAGGGAGCAAAGAATGAAAGGACTGTTAAAATATTTATCGCCGTTTGCTCCCGACCAGTCCGGCGCGGCGTCCGTATTGTATGATCTGGGTGGGATCACCGTCATCTGCGACGCAGGCGGATGTACCGGAAATATATGCGGCTTCGACGAACCCCGCTGGTTCAAAAGAAAAAGCGCCATTTTTAGCGCCGGACTTCGGGATATGGACGCAATCCTTGGCCGGGACGACCGTCTGATCGACAAATTAAAAGACACCGCCGAAAAAGTGGACGCTTCCTTCATTGCCCTTATAGGAACTCCTGTCCCCGCTGTGATTGCCACCGATTATAAAGCGCTCAAAAGAATGGCAGAGAAACGCTGTAACCTTCCCGTCATTACCATCGAATGCACCGGAACCTATCTCTATGATGTAGGAGAGGAAGCCGCCTATCTTCAGCTGTTTGAACGGTTTGCAGAAGATGCGCCGGACACCGTCCCCGGACGTATCGGCGTGATCGGAGCCACGCCCCTTGGCTTAAGTCATATAAACGCAAACCAGAAAATATGTGAAAATCTTTTGAAAGAAGGATATCAGGAAATCTTCTGCTATGGAATGGGAAGCGGGCTTGACGCCGTCAAAGCAGCCGGGTCGGCTGAAAAAAACCTGGTTGTATCGCCTGCGGGATTAAAAGCCGCCGAATATCTGAAAAGGCGGTTCGGCACGCCTTATCAGACAGGGTATCCGCTGCTTACCCAAAGCTTCAAAGAAACCCTTCACAGTCTCTCAGGAAAAAAGATACTGATCGTCCATCAGCAGATTGCCGCCAACGAAATCCGCAAAGAGCTGCGCGCGGGCGGATCTGCAGATGTGACAGCCGCCACCTGGTTTCTCCAAAATGAAGATTTAAAAGAGCCTGCAGACTTTTATCTGTCAACGGAAAGACAATTCACAGAAGCGGTCTGCCAGGGCGGATATGATGTGGTTATAGGTGATCAGATGCTTAAGCGCGCCCTTAAAGAATATAAGGGAGACTTTATCCATATCCCCCACTTTGCCGTATCAGGAGAATGCGCCGATGACTGAAAAAAGCAAAAAATATACGCTGCTGATCCGCGTCTACGGGATCGTCCAGGGTGTAGGTTTCCGCCCCTTTGTCAGCCGGATCGCCGATCAGGCAGGTATTAGCGGAAGCGTCGCCAACAAAGGTTCTTATGTGGAAATCTACGCCCGCGGCGCCAAAGAAGAACAGCAGAAGTTTATGCAGAATCTAAAAGACAATCCGCCCGAACGCTCTGCAGTGCTGAAAATAGACTGCACAGAAACAAAAGATCTGCCATTCACACAGTTTGACATCATTGAAAGCGAAAAAGAAGAAGGGGATATCTTCGTTTCACCGGATATCGCCACCTGTCCCAAATGCAAAAAAGAACTTTTCGATCCAAAAAACCGTCGGTATATGCATCCTTTTATCAACTGCACCGCCTGCGGACCCAGGCTTACGATCTTAGATTCCATGCCTTACGACCGGGTTCGGACCAGCATGGGGGAATTTCCCATGTGTCCTGCATGTGCGTATGAGTATACCCACGCCAGCACGCGCAGATACGATGCCCAGCCCGTATGCTGCAATGACTGCGGACCCCAGGTCTACCTGCTTAACCCAAGTAAAAACGCATCTGTCGCAGCAAGAGGCGCAGAAGCAATCACGCGCGCGCGTCAGGCGATCATAGACGGCAGAATCATCGCCGTCAAAGGCATTGGCGGTTTTCATTTATGCTGCGACGCTGCCAATGAAGCGGCTGTCAGACGGCTGCGGGAATTGAAAACGCGTCCCGTAAAACCCTTTGCGGTCATGATGCGGGATGTAGAGACGGTCAAACGGGAGTGCGAAATCCCGCCGGAAGCCATGGAGATTTTAGACGGACATCAAAAACCCATTATACTGCTCGAGAAAAAAAACGAAAGCTGCCTGGCGCCTTCCATTGCACCGGGAAATCCAAAAGTCGGCGTTATGCTCCCTTACGCGCCCATACAGATGCTTTTATTTGACTATAACGACGAAGTCCATATGACTGCGGACTGCCTGGTTATGACAAGCGGAAATGTCTCCGGCGCGCCCATCTGCCGGACCGATGAAGACGCTTTAAAAGAACTGTCCCATTTCTGCGACCTGATCCTCTCCCATGACCGGAAGATCCGTCTGCGGGCGGACGACTCTGTTATGGATTTTTACGAGGGAATGCCTTATATGATCCGCCGTTCCAGAGGATATGCACCGCTTCCGTTTATGCTGTCCAATAATTTCAAGGGCCAGGTACTGGCTGTGGGCGGCGAACTGAAAAATACATTCTGCATAGGAAAAAATCAGTTATTTTACCCTTCTCCCTATGTGGGCGACATGGAGGACGCAAGAACCGTGCGTGCGCTGGAAGAATCCATTCTGCGTATGGAAGAGCTTCTGGAAGCCAGGCCCACGATTGTGGCCTGCGATATGCATCCTAAATACAACACCACCATGGTCGCCGCCAAGCAGGGGCTTTCTGTGATACAGGTACAGCATCATTACGCCCATATTCTGTCCTGTATGGCGGAAAATGATCACCCGGACCCGGTCATCGGCGTTTCCTTCGACGGTACTGGATACGGCATGGACGGCTCCATCTGGGGCGGCGAAATTCTAGCGACTGACTACCATTCTTTTACAAGGTTAGGAAGTATTGATCCGTTTTTGCAGATTGGCGGGGACGCCTCCGCAAAGGAAGGCTGGCGGATTGCCGTTTCCCTGATCAATCACTTGTATCCTGCGGGATCTGAAAGGATCGTCCGAAAGTTTGGCCTTTGTAAAGAATCTGACCGAAAAATCTATGAACAAATGGCCGTAAAAAAAATCAATACTGTAGTCTCCACAAGCGCCGGACGGCTCTTTGACGCGGTGAGCGCAATTTTGGGCATCCGTCTTGCCTCCACCTTTGAAGGCGAAGCAGCCACGGCACTGGAATTTTCCGCGGAAACATATGAAAAAAGCATACATGAAACAAAAGATAATATATGTGAGATTCCTTTGGGATTTACGAGCTTAGAAAATATGGACGGGCGCTTCCTTCTTCCCACCCTACATCTGGTTCAATATATAATAGAAGAACGATTAAACGGCAGTCCATCCGAGCGGCTTGCATATCTGTTCCATGTATTTTTATCAAAACAAATTGTCGCAGGCTGTAAGGAAGCCAGGAAAAAGACGGGGCGTAAAGTCTGCGCTTTAAGCGGCGGCGTGTTCCAAAACCGGCTTTTACTAAAGCTTTGCGACCAGGCGCTTACAAAAGAAGGATTCCTTGTGCTGAAACACAGCCTGCTTCCGCCCAACGACGGAGGCATCGCCCTGGGGCAGGCTGTCGCCGCTATGGCAAAAATTAATCCGGAACGCTGTGAGCGGCAGATGCGAAACTAAAATAGGAGGTAGAAAAATGTGTGTAGGTTTAGCCGCTAAAGTTGTCGGCATAAAAAATGGTATGGCAGTGATAGACGCTTCCGGAGCCAAACGGGAAGTTTCCGCAGAACTGCTCCAGGATCTGGAACCCGGAGATTACGTTATGGTACATGCAGGCATTGCCATTGCAAAAATCACGGATGACGACGAAGAGGAAACCGATGAACTGATGGAGATGCTCTAAAATGGAAAATACAAAAAAAACCGCAAAAGAACTGATCCAGGACTACGATGGGTCCCATATAAGAATCATGGAAGTGTGCGGCACACACACCCATGAAATTTTTCGCCTGGGTATCCGCAAGATTCTGCCGCCCCAGGTTGAACTGATCTCCGGCCCTGGATGTCCGGTGTGTGTAACCCCGGTGGGGTATATTGACGAAGCAGTCATGCTCGCTCTTACATATCAAGCCGTGATCTGCACCTTCGGCGACCTGATCCGTGTACCCGGAACAAAGATGAGCCTGTCAGAAGCCAGAGCCAAAGGCGCCAGGCTCCGGGTTGTGTACTCTCCGCTGGATGCACTCACCTACGCCGAAGAGCATCCGGATACACAAGTAGTATTCCTGGCCGTAGGCTTTGAGACCACCACCCCCTCTGCCTGCCTT
Source organism: uncultured Lachnospiraceae bacterium (assembly GCA_910587495.1). Classification (GTDB taxonomy): domain Bacteria; phylum Bacillota; class Clostridia; order Lachnospirales; family Lachnospiraceae; genus Hominiventricola. The sequence goes on from CAJUMT010000029.1 coordinate 11,025, forward strand.
GCCGTCAAAAAAGCTATGGAAAAAGGGCTTGAAAACTTTTCTCTCCTTGTGGCCAACAAGACCATGCCCAATGCTTACCAGGCGTTAAAAGGCAGCGCAGACGCATTTCTCTACCCCGGACACGTCCACGCGATTACCGGAACAAAAGACTGTAAAAAAATGGAGCAAGAAGGTGTATCCGGCGTGGTCGCCGGCTTTACCGCCAGAGAACTTTTGACAGCTTTAGCCGTCACGCTGGAAAAATTCAAAGATGGAAAGCCTTTTTTTGTCAACTGTTATCCAAGAGTCGTCACCGATACAGGCAATCTGTCCGCCCGGGAGATCATTGACGAAGTGATGGAACCTTGCGACGCAGAATGGCGCGGACTGGGCATCATACCCGGCTCCGGTCTAAAACTGAAAAAGGAATATGACTCTTACGACGCCCGCATTAAATTCAGCTTGCCGAAAGTAACAGGCAAAAGCAATCCCGCCTGCCGCTGCGGAGACGTACTCCAGGGAAAATGCAAACCCTCCGACTGTAAAGTATTCGGAAAAGGATGTACGCCGCAGCACCCCATCGGCGCCTGTATGGTGTCCAACGAAGGCGCCTGTTCGGCATATTACCAATATGGACTGGAAGAATAAAGGAGAAATAATTATGGAAAAAGTAGTAACCCTCGCCCACGGCGCGGGAGGCAAACAGACGTCGGAACTGATCGAACAGGTATTTAAAGCACATTTTTCCAATCCGGAATTTACGTCCGACGACGCTGCTGTTTTAGATATAGGAGAGGGGCAGATCGCCATGAGTACAGACGGCTTTATCGTATCTCCTTATGAATTTAACGGGGGAAATATTGGTAAACTCAGCATCTGCGGAACCGTCAACGACTTAGCCTGCATGGGAGCAAAACCTCTGTATTTGACCTGCTCCTTTATTATTGAAGAAGGGTTTCCGCTGGAAAAGCTGGAAGAAATTGCAGCTTCCATGGAAAAAACCGCCCATGAGGCAGGCGTAAAGATCGTAGCCGGAGACACAAAAGTCGCCGGTAAAGGACAGGTGGATCACATTTTTATCACAACTACCGGTATCGGAAAACTGCAAAAAGACGTGCGGACCTCAGGAGCTGCCGCAAAACCCGGAGACGTCATCCTTGTAACAGGAGATATCGGCAGACACGGCTGCACGATTCTGCTTGCCCGGGAAAACCTGGGGATCGAGGCAGATATAAAGAGCGACTGCGCACCGCTGTGGGACACCGTAGAGTCTATGCTTATGACAACCAAAAATATCCATGTAATACGGGACGCCACCCGGGGCGGTGTCGGCACTGTCCTCTATGAGATCGCGGTTGAAAGTCAGGTAGGTATACGGCTCAATTCCGAAGCACTCCCGGTGGACGGCGCGGTAAAAGGCGTATGCGGTATGTTAGGATTAGATCCCCTGTATCTGGCCAATGAAGGAACGATGGTAGTAATCACGCCAAAAGAAACCGCAGATGCACTGCTGCAAACGCTGCGGCAAGGAAAATATTCCAAAAATGCGGCAATTATCGGAGAAGTTACAGATGTAATGCCCGGAAAAATCGTCGTAAAAACAGAGATCGGTGCAGAGACTCTCCTGCCCCAGCCGGGCGGAGAGTTACTTCCTCGAATCTGTTAAGAAAAGAGCCTTTGTGCCGCAATGCGTTGTTATCCATGGTACAAAGGCTCTTTCATTATCTGTTTTTTAAGTTCGGCGGCCAGTCCGGAATATCCCCGGTCACTATAGCATGAAACATCCTCTCTTTCACCCCCGGATGTTCTTTTTGCAGCTGCGCCAGCAATTTCTTCGCATAAGCCCGCATCGTCTTACCATCCACCGGGCAGGCACTTTTCATCACCGGAATCTGATACCTGCGGCAAAATCCTTTTACCTGCGCCTCTTCCGCCAGCATTAGCGGTCGAAGCACCGTAAGACGCGTATCCTCAAACCAGGTTACCGGCGGAAACGCGTAAAACTTTCCCTGAAACAGCAAAGATAAAAGCATTGTTTCCACAAAATCATCTTTATGGTGCGCATAAGCGATCTTGTTGCACGAAAGCTCCTGCACACGCCGTACCAGGGCGCCCTTTCTAAGCTTCGCACAGAGCGCACATGGATTTTTCTCTTTTCGTTCTTCCATCACAATCCGGCCAATCTGTGTAGGCACCACCGAAAAGTCCACCTGGAGTTCCCGACAAAATCTCTGCACTTTTGTATAATCTGTATTTCCGAAGCCCAAATCCACACTGACCGCACATACTTCAAAGGATTGGGGATAAAATCTTGACAGTTCTTTCAATGCCATAAGAAGCGTCAGGCTGTCTTTCCCGCCGGATACACCAACCGCAATCCGATCCCCTGCCTGTATCATCTCATAATTCTCTACTGCCTGCCTTACCAGGCTCAACAATTTCTGAAGTTTCAAATCCCGCAGGCAGACGCTGATTCGCTCAGACAGCGGTCATTAGTCACTGTATCATAGAAGCGGAAACCTCCGGCGAAATTATACGCTTCATAACCATACCCAGTCAATATCCGACAGGCGATGTAGCTGCGAAGACCGCTCTGGCAGATCACATAGACCGGTTTGCCCTGTTCCACTTCCTCTAACCGTTCCCGCAGTTCGTCCACAGGAATATTTTTAAACCCGTCAATTCGCCCTCTGTTATACTCTCCCACTGTCCTGACATCCAGCAGGGTCGCGCTTCCGTCACGGGGCAGTTTGTCCAGATCTTCCAAAAACCATTGTCGGAGAAGTCCTCTTTCCAAATTGTCAATCATGAAACCAGCCATATTGACCGGGTCTTTGGCGGAAGAATAAGGCGGCGCATAGGTCAAATCCAGTTCTTTCAGTTCAGTTGCTTTCATCCTTGCATGAATCGCCGCTGCCAGCACATCAATACGCTTGTCCACCCCATCATAACCCACAATTTGCGCGCCCAGAAGACGATATGTTCTTTTTTCAAACACCACTTTCATGGTCATCAATTTTCCCCCTGGATAGTAACCGGCATGATTCATCGGGGAAAGAATTACTTTATCCACATCAAATCCGGCTCTTTCCGCGTTGGTTTCATTAACACCAGTCACAGCGGCAGTCATGTCAAATACCTTAATCACACTGCTGCCCTGGGAACCCGGATACCGACTATCCCCGCCGCAGATATTATCAGCAGCAATCCGTCCCTGCCGGTTGGCCGGGCCTGCCAGAGAGATCAGGGCATCCCGTCCGGTGACATAATGTTTCACCTGTACTGCATCTCCCACAGCGTAGATATCCGGTACAGAAGTCTCCATCCGGTCGTTCACCACAATACTGTCTTTGGCACCCAGCGCAAGACCCGCTTTTTTCGCAAGTGCAGTATCCGGCGTGACACCAATAGCCAATACCACCATGTCTGCATGAAGGGGCGCTTCATCTTTAAGCAGCACATCCACACCATCGTCTCTCTCTTCAAAGCCTTCTACCGTACGCCCCAAAACCAGTTTGACGCCGTGTTTGCGCATCTCGCCATGCATGAAAGCGGCCATATCCGGGTCAAAAGGGTTCATCAATTGCTTGGGGCGCTGGACGATAGTGACCTCCATACCGAGTTCCCGCAAATTCTCTGCCAGCTCCAGACCGATAAATCCGCCTCCCGCCAGTACAGCCGATTGGGGCTGGTGCCCGTCAATATATTTTTTTATATCAAACGTGTCTTCCACTGTCCGCAGAGTAAACACCCGATCCAATCCTGTTCCCGGAACTCTGGGCTGGGTGGGTTTCGCGCCGGGTGACAAAAGTAGCTTGTCATAACTTTCCTCAAACATTTCCCCGGTCTCAAGATCTTTTACGGAAACAGTCTTTTTATCCGGATGAATGGATGTAACCTCATGACGCACTTTCACGTTCACCCGAAAACGTAAAAAGAAGCTCTCAGGTGTCTGCAAAGTCAATGCCTGGGGATTTGTGATCACATCCCCGATATAATAAGGAAGTCCGCAGTTTGCATAAGAAATATACCCCGACCGTTCAAACATCACAATTTCCGCCTGCTCGTCCAGCCTTCGGATACGGGCCGCCGCCGTGGCGCCTCCCGCCACACCTCCTACAATCACTACTTTCATACAGTTTCCCATCTTTATGCCTCCCCGCTTACAGCATTTCCAGAATCTGGTTCTTCGGTCTTGCGCCTACAGCCTGCGCTACAATTTTACCCCCCCTCATCACTACCAGGGTCGGAATGTTCACAACACCAAACTGTCCAGCCAGCTCCGGCTGCTCGTCCACATTGACTTTACCAACTTTAACGTCAGCATGTTCTTCTGAGATCTCCTCCATAATGGGAGCTACCATACGGCAAGGCGCGCACCAGGGCGCCCAAAAATCTAGCAGGACCGGCTTATCAGAATTTACAACTTCTTCATAAAAATTTTCTTTGTTAATATTTATAGTAGACATAATTTTGTCTTCCTCCTTCTCTTGTTTTGTGTTTATAGTATACCAGAAAATCCAGCCTGTTTCTGTGATAAAATCACATTAAAAAATAGTGATCCTCATTTTTCACTTACATAGCCAAGCGAAAAAAGGACGGTCAACTATTCCGCCCCTTCTCCCAGATAAGACATGATCCCCATACTTACCGCCCAGGCAATCTGATTCTGATAGCTGTCCTCCTGCAGTTTTTTGGCCTCCTCCCAGTTGCTTAAGAAACCGCATTCCACGATCACAATCGGCGCCTCTGTCTTCTTCAGCAGATAATAACTTTGATTCGCTTTTGCCTCTCTGTGGTTCTCAGGATCCACATGAGTAATCAGATTTTGCTGCAGAATCTCCGCCAGTTTTTTTCCTTCCTCGGAAGTCCCATAATAAAATACCTGTGCGCCTGTCACATTTTCTTCATGATAACTGTTCTGATGAATGCTGACTACACAGTCCGGCTGCGTCTCGTTGATCAGAGCGCATCGGTTCTTCATATCCTGCACCTTTTTATTGGAAGTCTGCTCTTCATACAGTCCTTTATCGGCCTCTCTTGTCATAATCACTTCTACATCTTCTGATGAAAGGATCGTTTTCACTTTTTTAGCGATTATCAAGTTAATCTCTTTTTCCAATGAATCATCCACGCCGATCTTGCCGGGATCGTTTCCTCCATGCCCGGCATCAATGACCACCTTCTTTTTCTCCGTTCCTGCTTCCACCCGACTGCCTGAAACTTTTTCCCATCCCCGTCCGGCCAGCATACAGGTACACAGAATTAAAACTACGGACATAAGAAGTTCTAATTTCTTTTTTTCCAATATAAAAACCACCGCATATGCTTTCCCTAAAGTATATGCGGTAAAATTTTTATCAATTCACATATTTCAGTATCACATCCCAGACGGCAGGACGCTCCAATCCTAACTTCCAGGCGGCTACTCCGGCCAGATCGTATTGCTTGATCAAAGTCATCTTCTCTTCAATCGAGCGTTCTTCCTCCATCCACATACGGTAGATGCTGCCTTCATATTCAAGCTCAATATAATACTGATGGGTCGTTTCATCCCATACTGGCTCAACCTCGTTATTCCGGGCTTTTTCATCTGCTTTATCCATACCCATAGCTTCACTGCTGATCTCACCGTTTTCATCTGTCCGCCAGAAGCGGGTGAAAAACGGGATTCCATTGATAACCTTTTCTTTGGGCACTTCTTCCAGGGTCATCTGAATGCCTTTTTCCACAAAATCATAGGAAGCCACAGAGCCGACTTCATCGCCGCCCGCATAGTGTTCGTCATACCCCATGATAATCACATAATCTGCAAATACGCCCTGTTCTTCCCTGAAATAATGACCAGAAGATGCCGTAGGTACATAGTTATCCACCGACAGGACAATACCATTGATCCGACACATGATAGAAAGCTCACGCACAAACTCTATAAACGCCTTTCCACCCTCCTCCGGAATTGCCTCAAGATCCACATTAATGCCGTCCAACTCATACTGGATCGCCGCCGCGATCAGTTGATTGACCAGTCGCTGACGGCTGGAAGTCCTGCGAAGTGTATCGTAGGTACTCACATCTTTATTGAAGTTGCTCACCAATCCCCATACTTCTAACCCCTGCTGATGCACATAGTTTACATAAGAAGCGCTTGCAAGGGAACTGATGTTCCCATCTGTGTCCGCCAGGGAAAACCAGGTGGGAGATATGACATTCAGTCCTTTAGTGTTTGCGATCTGGCTTAATACCTGGTCGTTTGCATCCGGGTTTGTCACCTGATGCCAGGCAAGGTTAATCTTGTGATCCCGAATAATGCTGGTATATTCAGGTTCGGTAAACTCCGGTTCTTCCAGCTTTTCCTCAGATACGGGAGACAGCTTTTTATTCTGGGTATAACCAATGTAACCGTCTTTGGTCAGTACTTTCGTCCAGTTGCCGATATCTTCCGGCTCTTCCAACACATACATGGTACTGCCTTTGTCTACTGTCGTCAAAATCGGACTTTTAATCCCTGCCTGGAAGCGCACGGGAGCTTTTTTCTGCGCCGTCACCACATCCTTATCGCCAAATTCTGTAAAAATCTGCACCCGGTTGGGTTCTTCCCAGTACTCATAAGTAAAACAAGTATATTTCTTTATATAATCAAGCGCTACATAGGCCTCGTTTCCGTCAGTCCTTAAAATCACATACCCTTCACTCTGTTTTGCTTTGGCTATGCTGTATTCGTTGCTTCCCACTCCCACGCTGACCAGTTCCGTAGGAAGCGCATACAAATAAGTATTCTCTGCCGCATCCCAGTAAAATCTGGAATTCAGTTTGTCATATACGGTATCCACATGAAGGTATACTTTTCCGTCTATAAACATGGCTTTATCCTTTAAAAGTTCACTATTAAAAAGAACTGCCATATCCTGAGCGCCGGATAAACTGAAATATTCATCCGTATCCGCCAGTTCCTTCGAAGGCGCATATTTTTCGTACAGCATCCGTATAGCCATGCTACCGCCCACGATCACAATCAATAATACGGCGATCAGCACCGGAATTATCTGTGGATTCCTTCTTCTTCTGCGTTTTCTCGGCCTTCTTCTTGGTCTTCTTCTCTCCTGCTCTTTTCTTTCCTGCTGTTCTTCTCTTTCCTGTCCTTCTCTCTTCTGTCTGCCGCTTCTTATCATGAAAGTCCTCCTGACCACTTTATCCCTCGTCTGTTTAAATCATATCTGATATGAGTATACCACAAAGCTGTCGTTCCCACCACCACTAATCCAGGACATAAAAAGGCTTTTCTTCCAATATCATTCTTATTTCTTCACCCTGACAGCTTTGACGTCTATGAGCAGTATGCGCAGTTTCCCAAAAGAAAATAACGTGATATATTATATTTTTGCGCACGCCGCACGCCTTTCATCCCTCCTTTTTCATAAAAAACAATCGGATTTTTTTTCACAGAAAATGTGAAAAGAACCAGAAACACAGACTTACAATTCTATTATATACTTTGTTCGTGATTTTTCAAGAATATTTTACAAAAATTTCAGTAATTTTTCCTTCAATTAACACCTTACCGGACTTTACATCTCTCTCTTTTTTGTTTATACTATAAGGGACTATAAAATTACAGGTTGTGATCGCATGAGATTAGAAAAAATCAATGAAAACAAAATACGTTGTATTCTGACACGCGACGATCTGGAAGTCCGTCATATCAAGCTCAGCGAGATTGCCTACGGTTCGGAAAAGGCGCGTTCCCTGTTCAGGGACATGATGGAACAGGCCTCCCACCAGTTTGGTTTTGAGGCTGACAATATTCCATTGATGATTGAAGCTATTCCAATGCCCAATGAATGCATTATTCTAGATATAACGAAAGTGTCAGACCCGGAGGAACTTGATACCAGATTTTCAAGATTCTCCCAAAGCACATCGGAGTCCCCTGATGACTCTGTAAAAGAATTTCTCCCCGACGGCGCTGACGAAGTCCTGGATCTGTTCCAGAAGCTTTTGGAACACCGACTTAAAAATACGCCCAAGGAGACAAGAGAGCAACAGGCTGCCACACTGGCCAGCGAACTGGATATGAGAAAACTCTATCTGTTCTTGCGTCTGGATTCCATCGTGGAAGCCTCCCATATCCTGAAAGATATTTATCATGGGGAGAACCGGCTGTACAAGAATCCGGATAACGACCAGTACCATCTGGTCATCACAAAATCGGATCATACACCGGAAGAGTTCAACAAAGTATGCAATATTTTGTCCGAGTATGGCGCCAGCAGCAAATATACGGCTTCCAATGAAGCTTATATGCAGGAACATTTCTCCTTGCTGCTGAAAGATCGGGCCCTGCAGCAGTTGGTCGAGATCTAGTATTGGTACATCAAGACAAAAAGGCTGCTTCATAATAGGATCTATTATGAAACAGCCTTTTTGTTATGCTCCAAGAAAATTATTCAGCCTTGCAACCAGTACGTCCGGATCCATTCCATGAACCATAGCCGCCTCTTCAAGACTCTCTGCCTGTGCGGACGGACAACCAATGCAGTGCATACCTTCCCGCATAAGGATCGGAATGATATTCGGATCTAACTGAACCAGGTCCGCAATGATCATATCTTTAGAAATTTTCTCCATTTCAGAGTACCCTCCTATCGTATTTTAAGCCGCGCGATTTTTGCGACGCTTAATAATATACATATTATAAGCCTATTTACTTGCAAAATCAAGGGAGTATGGTATACTAAGTATGTATTAACACAATTTCATAAAGGTGGAGGGATGTATATGGATGCAAAGCGCTACATGATCTCCGACGTTGCAAAAATGGTTGATGTAGAATCCCATGTCTTAAGATATTGGGAAGATGAATTAGAACTGCCCATTATGCGCAACGAAATGGGTCATCGCTGCTATACGGAAGATAACATCCAGATGTTTCATCACATTAAAGATCTAAAGGAACAGGGCTTTCAGCTCAAAGCAATCAAAGCACTTTTAGCCGAGATGGAACAGGGCAATATACCACCGGCCATTGTACGCGAACCGGAACCACCGGTCGGCGACAAGATGGAACAGTTTCAGGTGATCCTGGGTAAGGTCGTCTCACAGGCCATCCGGGAGAGCCAGCAGGAGATGGGCAAAGAATTAAGCCACCAGGTTTCCTCACAGGTTGTCAAAGAAATGGACTACCTGTTCCGGCTCCAGGAAGAGCGGGAAGAAACCCATTACAAAAAGCTGGACGAGCTGATCCGCTCTTCACAGAAACAAAGAAGAATACTTGCACTTGGAAGAAAAGCAGAGAAGAAGAAAAAAGAACCCAAGATTAAAAAGGTTAAAGTGAAAGAATCAAAGATAAAAGAAATCAAAGAAGTAAAAGAACCTGTTAGAAAACCCTGGTTTTTTGGGGAAAAGCCAAAAAAAGACATAGTCCTTTAGGACTATGCCTTTTTGCTTTGTACTGGTTCTGTCAAATTATTCAGCGGAGATCGCGTCGTTCGGACATTCAGCCTCACAGGTACCGCACTCCAGACATGCATCTGCATCAATCACATATTTGCCATCGCCTTCAGAAATAGCGTCTGCCGGACAGACTTCTGCACAGGAACCGCAAGCTACGCAGTCGTCAGAAATAACATATGCCATGGTACTTATCCTCCTTAAATATTTTTGAAACCCTGTTTTAGCTTCTGGGTCTATTTTAATATAAAACGCCTGAATATGCAAGCGTAATCTGCTAAGATAATGATCGATCTATATCAGTAAACTTGGTAAGTTCCGGTATCCACAGAAGATTTACAGTTCCGATGGGGCCATTTCTCTGCTTGGCAATGATAACTTCCGCCACCCTCTGTTCCGCCTCCGACAAGTCTCGATTATAATACCCTTCCCTGTACAAAAACATAACCACATCTGCATCCTGTTCAATAGCTCCTGATTCGCGCAAATCCGAAAGCATAGGACGATGATCAGGCCTTTGTTCTACCGCACGGCTTAGCTGCGAGAGCGCAACCACCGGCACATTCAATTCTCTGGCAAGCGCCTTTAATCCCCTGGATATATCTGAAATCTCCTGCTGCCTGGACGCAGAATTGCTCTTTGTATCTCCGCTCATCAATTGCAAATAGTCTATAATTACGACCTGTATACCATATTCCAGTTTCAACTTCCGGCATTTGGAGCGAAGTGTCGGCAATGTAATACCCGGCGTGTCGTCTATCACAAGCCTGGAATTGGCAATATTGGCGGAACCTTCCACCAGGTTCATCCAGTCCTCGTCTGTCAAACGACCTGTACGGATCTTTTGCGCATCCACATGAGATTCCAGGGAGAGCATACGGTTAACCAGCTGCTCCTTTGACATTTCCAGACTGAAAATTGCCACCGGAAGATCTTTTTTAAAAGCCATATGCTGCGCCATATTCAATACAAACGCCGTCTTTCCCATGGAAGGCCTGGCGGCGATCAGTACCAGGTCCGAAGGCTGCAATCCCGAAGTCTTGTAATCCAAATCCATAAAACCGGTCTCCAGCCCGGTCACGCGCCCTCTGGTCCTGGAAGCTGCGTCGATCTTTTTCATCGCGCCGATCACGACCTGGCGGATAGGAATAAACTCGTTCTCGCTGCCTTTTCTAACCAGGTCAAATATTCTCTTTTCAGCTTCTGCCAGCACATCGTCCACTTTCCGGGAACCGGCATAGCAGGCGTTGGCAATCTCCTCGTTCAGACGAATCAATCGTCTGGCAACTGCCCGCTCCGACACGATCTGCGCATAATATTTTATATTAACAGAAGTCACAGGCTGATTCATCCAATGAAGAATCTCTCCCACGCTGCAGGCTTCTTCAGGAAGACCTTTTTCTTTCAAACGTGTATGGAGGATAGTAGG
>CAJUMT010000030.1 GCA_910587495.1 uncultured Lachnospiraceae bacterium
TAGAGTAATTCGCTACACGCGTGTAGCGAATCTGCGGAGGCAAGATGGAGAAAAAAAGTGAATTATTAAAGCAAGAATCTTCAGAAATTCTAATAACAAAGGAACAGAAATTTTATGAAGATGTACGTTTCATATTACAACGGGCAAGAGAAGAAGCATATAATAGCGCGAATAGTATCATGACATATGCTTATTGGAATGTGGGACAACGAATTGTTGAGCAGGAACAATATGGAAAGACGAAGACAAAATACGGTTCTTATTTGATAAAAAATTTATCAGAACAGCTGTCAGATGAATTTGGAACAGGTTTTTCAGTAGCAAATTTGAGAAACTGCCGTCAGTTTTATTTGGTATTTCCAAAAGATTCATATGGATTTTCAATGGCTGGTAAAATCTCGTGGTCTCATCTAAGAAGTATAATGCGTATTTCCGATGAAGAGGAAAGAAACTTTTATTTAAAGGAAACCCTGACAGAAAATTGGTCTGTCAGAGTTTTGGAGCGCAATATTAAGAGTGGATATTATAAAAGAATGTTGTCTACACAGTTACCGGATAAAGAAAATAGAGCATTAGAATTTGTAAAAGATCCATTTGTGTTAGAATTTATGGGAGTTGCCCCAAATATCAGTCAATTGGAAAGTGATTTAGAAACAGCAATTATAAATAATCTTCAGAAGTTTCTGCTGGAAATGGGCAAAGGGTTTTCGTTTGTGGGAAGGCAGATGAGAATATGTACAGAAACAACAGATTTCTATATTGACTTGGTCTTTTATAATTATATTCTGAAATGTTTTGTCGTTATTGATTTAAAAACAAAGAAATTGACTCATCAAGATATAGGACAGATGGATATGTATGTCAGAATGTTTGATGACCTAAAAAGAAGAGAGGATGATAATCCGACAATCGGGATTATCTTTTGTACAGATAAGGACGAAACGATGGTAAAATATTCGGTGCTTCATGAAAGCCAGCAGATATTCGCTTCAAAATATATGACCATTTTACCAACGGTGGAAGAGCTGCAGAAAGAATTAGAGAGAAATCAGTTGATTTATGATAGCAAAAAATGAAGACACTGATAATTTATATGATATAGAATATGAAACAGACTACTTTGTAAACGGTTATGACTACAAATTTGTGACTTTTATTCGTGTAATTACAAAAGTTCGCTTATAGGCCAATTTTAAAATGAAAATCTACACGAAATTATTTCTAAATTACACGAATTTTATGGCTCATAGTGGTCGAAGTAATTCCGTGAAAGAGAGGTTTTTATATGTCACAATTTAAACTTCAAGCCCCCTACAAGCCCACCGGCGACCAGCCGCAGGCAATCGCAGAGCTGGTCAAAGGCTTCAAGGAGGGCAACCAATTCCAGACTTTACTAGGGGTTACGGGTTCCGGCAAGACCTTTACCATGGCGAATGTGATCGCTAAGCTTAACAAGCCCACTTTGGTAATAGCGCACAATAAGACCCTCGCTGCCCAGCTGTACGGTGAGTTCAAGGAATTTTTCCCTGAGAATGCGGTGGAGTATTTTGTCTCCTACTACGATTACTACCAACCCGAAGCCTATGTGCCTTCCAGTGATACCTATATTGCAAAAGATTCTTCGATCAATGATGAGATCGACAAGCTAAGATTGTCAGCCACAGCGTCATTGATTGAGCGCCGGGATGTGGTGATTGTAGCTTCGGTATCGTGTATTTATGGTCTGGGCGAGCCGGAGAATTTTGAGAAGATGATGATCTCTTTGCGTCCGGGTATGCAAAAAGACCGGGATGAAGTGATCCGGCAGCTAATAGATATTCAGTATGAACGAAATGAGATGGACTTTAAGAGGGGAACTTTCCGGGTGCGGGGAGACGTGCTGGAGATCATACCGGCTAGTGAGATGGACACGGCGATTCGGGTAGAGTTTTTCGGGGATGAGATTGACCGCATTTCGGAGATTGATGTGCTGACCGGAGAGATTAAGAGTGTGCGGGAGCATGTGGCAATTTTTCCCGCTTCCCACTATGTTGTTCCGGCGGAACGTATTCGGGAAGCGACTAAAGCAATTGAAGAGGAACTCGAGGAACGCATTCGATTTTTTAAGGGGGAGGACAAGCTTCTGGAAGCCCAGCGTATTTCCGAAAGAACGAATTTTGATGTGGAAATGCTGAAAGAGACAGGCTTTTGCTCCGGCATTGAGAACTATTCCAGGCATTTGGCAGGACTGGGGCCCGGAGTCCCCCCGAATACTTTGATGGACTACTTTCCGGAAGATTTCCTGATCTTTATTGATGAGTCCCATAAGACGATTCCTCAGATTCGCGGTATGTATTTTGGCGACCAGAGCCGTAAAAGTACATTGGTGGATTATGGTTTTCGTCTCCCTTCGGCCAAAGACAACCGCCCTTTAAGCTTTGAAGAGTTTGAAAGCAAGATCAATCAGCTTTTGTTTGTGTCTGCAACGCCCGGGGAATATGAAAGAGAACATGAACTCCTGCGGACAGAACAGATCATAAGACCCACAGGGCTTTTAGATCCGGAAGTGTCTGTGCGCCCGGTGGAGGGCCAAATTGACGATTTGATTGGAGAGATTAATAAAGAAGTAGAAAAGCATAATAAAGTGTTGATTACCACACTGACCAAGCGGATGGCAGAAGATTTGACAGACTATATGCGGGAACTGGGGATTCGGGTCAGGTATCTGCATTCGGATGTGGATACGTTGGAACGTACAGAGATTATTCGGGATATGCGTTTGGATGTATTTGACGTACTGGTCGGTATAAACTTGCTTAGAGAGGGACTGGATATTCCTGAGATTACGCTGGTAGCAATCCTGGACGCGGATAAGGAAGGCTTCCTTCGCTCGGAGACTTCTTTGATTCAGACCATCGGACGGGCAGCCCGCAATAGTGAGGGGCATGTAATTATGTATGCGGACAATATGACAGATTCCATGCGCCTGGCAATTGATGAGACCAACAGGAGGCGGGAGATACAAAAAGCTTATAATGAAGCGCATGGCATTACGCCGCAGACCATTCATAAAGCGGTCCGGGATTTGATTCGCATATCCAAAGAAGTGGCGCAGGAAGAGCAGCGCATGGAGAAGGATCCGGAATCCATGAGCGCGCAGGAATTAGAGAAAATGATCGGGGAAGTGCAGAAGAAAATGAAAAAAGCAGCTGCGGATTTAAATTTTGAGGCGGCGGCCATGCTGCGTGATCAGATGGTAGAACTGAAAAGGCAGCTTCAGGAGATAAAAGACGTATGATAATAGTTTCATGTACTGTTTTTGTATTAGTAAAGAGGTGAAATGACGGATGATCAAGGTTTTGGTGGCGGATGACGAGAAAAAGCTGTGCAGGCTGATTGAGATGCTTTGCGACTGGGACGGCCTTGGAATGGAGATCATCGGATTTGCGCATAACGGACCGGATACGATTCGGGCGCTTCAGGAAAAAAGACCTGATATTCTGATCGTGGATATCAGGATGCCGGGATGTGACGGGATCGAGGTGATAGAAAAGGGCCGGGAGATGAAGCTTCCCATGGAGGTCATCATTGTCAGCGGGCATGCGGATTTTGCTTATGCAAAAGCGGCAATTGCCCAGGGGGTCAGCGGATATTTACTGAAACCGATTAAAAAGGCAGAACTTGAGGAAGCGCTGCGCCATGCGAAAAGCAGCATTGAAAAAGAGAAAAAACGGATCGAGGAAGGCGAAAAACTGTGCGAGTATATGAAAGACGAGAATATAAAAAGAAGGCATGATCTGATTCGTGATCTTCCCGCATCGGTTTCTTTTGAATCTGATTCCATAATAGAGAGTGTAAACAGGCAGTATCACTATTGTTTCAAGCCTGGATATTTTCAATTTCTTGTTTTGAGCATTCTTTACAGCGTGGAAAAATACGATAAAAGGGCACTGCAGAAGACGCAGGATGGATTTGAGACAGCGATCCATCAGGAGCTGGCAGATCTGTGCTGCGATTATGAGATCTGCATGGAGGGAAACAGATGCTATGTGTTGTGCAATTACCTGGAAGAAAATGAAAAGGAATTCAGAAAAGCGGTTCGTGTCATTATCAATAAGCTGTCTGCCAAAAAGTTTGAGATGTGGAAGACGACGTTTTCCGCAGCTTTGGGGAAGAAAGTAAAGTCTCCGGCAGATCTGAGGGATTCTCTGGAAAGCGCGCAGGAAAGTCTGAAAGAAGCAATTTTGGAAGGGTGTGAAAAACTTCTTGAATTTATGGATAGTCCGGGCGAGGGACGAAACTGGTCTCTTTTGATTGCCAAATTTAATCATGAATTTGATAAGGCCATCGATCTGTGCGATGAACAGATGATTGGAGAAACTGTAGAAAAACTGAAAGCAGCTTTAAATGATGAAAAGGATATATCAGGAAAGGATTATAATAACATTGTTGTGTCTTTGGGCATCCACGCGATGACAAAAAGTGGAAACGAGAATGAAGAGATCACAGGTTTTTCCAAAAGGTGCGAGCTGTGCTATGATTTGGAGGAGCTGTTTGCTGCTTTAAAGGGGTATTTGAATAAAATTATTCGAAGAAACTTACAGAGACAAAAAGAAGATGGGAAGCGTCCGATCCGGATTGCAAAGCAGTATATGCAAACACATTATATGGAAGGAATAAGCTTAGAAGAGATTGCCGGGATCGCAGGATTCAGTCCGGGATATTTCAGCAGTTTGATGAAAAAGGAGATGGGAATTGGCTTTTCGGAATACCTTACGCAGCTGAGAATGGAAAAGGCGAAAGAACTTTTGAAAGGAACCAACAAGAATATCAAAGATATTTGCAGGCAGGTAGGCTATTCGGATCTCAAGCACTTTACGGCGCTGTTTAAAAAATATACGGGGATCAAACCTGGAGAATACAGAAAGCTGTATGGATAGAAAGGAATGCGATGGAAAAGAAATGGCGTTATTTAAGCTACAGACTGCAGTTATTTTCTCTGGCCATTTTTTTCTTTTGGCTGTTTGACATTGTCAGCAGTTGGATTTTTGTAATCAAAACAGGGGAATTTATAGTAACTGCGGGTGTAACCACTATAATGTTTGCTGCTTTTCTCTGTGCTTTTGTTTTTGTCGTATACAGACCTTATCAGAGAGCGGATAAGAACCTGAATCTGTTCTTAATGGGGTATACCAGTACAGGCCTAAAGGATGAAAACTGTATGCTGTCGCCGGGCATGGAGGAGCTTACGAAGGTTTTAATCCGTTTGACAGAATCAGATCAGCTATTAAAAGCCAACAAAAGACAGGCACAGTATCTTGCTTTACAGAACCAGATCAATCCGCATTTTTTGTATAATACGCTGGACAGTATCAGGAGCGAGGCCATGCTTGAAGGAAATGATACGGTTGCGGAGATGACGGAAGCTTTGGCTACTTTTTTTCGCTATACCATCAGTAAGGTGGAAAATATGGTGGCGTTAGAAGAAGAACTTGAGAATGCAAAGGTGTATTTTCAGATACAGAAATACAGATTTGAAGACCGGGTAAATCTGGAAATTGAATATGATGTGGAAGACGAAATTTTGCTAAGATGTCTTCTTCCCAAGCTGACGATACAGCCGGTGGTGGAAAACAGTATCATTCACGGCATTGAACGAAAACTGGGAAACGGTACGATTCGCATCGCTTTAAAATGCACGGAAAAGAGACTGATGATTGAGATCAGCGATGACGGAGTGGGAATGCAGCCGGAGGTCTTGGAAAGACTGAACCATCAGTTAAATCAACCCGTATTTGAAAGTATCCAGTTGTCGAAAGATAAAGGCGGAATCGCGATCATGAATGTAAATAATCGGATTCATCTTTTGTTTGGTGAAGAGTATGGCATGACGGTCTATAGCACACCGAATGTGGGGACGGATACAGTGATTTCTCTGCCGTTAATCACCAGTGAAAGGCAGCTGAAACGTGTGAAGGAGTAACAGGTGAGACGAGAAGTTTTGAGGATGGAACGGGTGACCTGTATCAGGCAGGGAAGAGAAATTCTGAATAATTTTAACTTTCAGCTTTTTGAAGGTGAAGTTATGGGGCTTGTGCCGCTTGATTCTTTTGGCCTGGATGAAGTTATTGACTGTATGTGCAATAACAGGCAGCTTTTGTATGGTCGTATTTATATACGAGAGCGGTTGGTGAATACTTATGCGGTACGCCCAAGGACTAAAAATAATGTTTATTCTATTCTGAAAGATGAAAATCTGATACAGGGCCTTCCGGCGGCGGATAATGTTTTCCTTATAAGGGAAGGGTATAAAGGCTTTTTTATTGATGATGCTCTGATTCAAAAACAATTAAAAAGGCTGCTTTGTGAAGTGGGCATGGATATCAGTACAAAGAAAAAAGTAAAAAAGCTGACAGTTTTTGAAAAATATATTATCGAGATCATCAAGGCTGCTGTGGGGAAAGCGGATGTGATTATCTTAAGGGATATCGGGTCGTCGCTCCATCCTGAAGAGATGGAGAAGCTGGAAAAAGTAGTTCGTTATTATGCGGACACAGGGCTTTCTTTTATTTATATCAGCACACGAACAGAAGAGCTGGCTCAGCTGTGCGACAGGGCTTCTTTGATGTCGCGGGGAAGGATTATAAAAATTCTGGAGCATGATAAGATCAGGGAAAATCTGGAAGGCCACTATTTTTTTCCCTATCAGCTACTGAAAGAAAATGAGTCCGACATAAGAGAAGAAGGGCAGAAGATATTCCGATGTGAAAACATATGGCATAACAGTATACGAAATATGTCTTTTGATGTTGAAAAAGGTGAGTGCCTGCTGATTCATAATTACAATGACCTGGACTGGAATGATTTTCTCTCACTACTTTCGGGGGAAAAGCCGCAAAAAGGGCAGATCTGGTGGGAAGGCAGGAGAAAGAAAAATGCCAAAAGGGATATAGCTATCATTTTGGAAAACCCGGCGGAGACTATGCTGTTTTCACAAATGTCCTATGAGGATAACCTTTGCCTGAATCTGGATCACAGGATCGGGAGCTTGTGGTGGAGTCGGAACAAGCGAAGAAGTATTGTCAAAGAGATCACGGGCAGGGAAATCACAGGCAGGGTAAAAGATCTGTCTCTCAGGGAAAAATATGAACTGGTCTATAATAAGATCATGCTGCAAAATCCCAAGATCATTTTTTGCATGTTTCCTTATCGAAATGTGGACATTAAGACCCGGCAGCTTACGAATGAATTTTTACAGAAATATCTGGCGTCTGGCATTGCGGTTGTGATCATCACGCTGGATATGAGAGACGGGGCTGCCATTGCCGACCGGATTCTGTTATTTGGGAAAAATCAGAGCAGGATGATTTTCGGCAAAGAAGAATTTGAAAAGATTGTACTAAACAGCAGCAAACTGGACAGTACAAAAAGCACAAAAGATCAGAAAAAGTATGATAAAAAATAAACAAAAACACCATTTAATCCGGGGGAGTCTGTGATATGCAGGGAGAAAATAACGGGTAAATGGTGTTTTTGTAATGGGAAAATATAAAAAACGTAAAAATCCCCCCATTTAAGAGAAGATCCCCCCCTTTTTGACCGAAATTTTTCATGTTAGTATTGACATATGACAAAACAGGTGGGAAGTGAAAAGATGGGCGTGTTATTGGAAATGAAGGGAATACAGAAGAGCTTTTACGGAAATGAAGTGCTTCATTCTGTAAACTTTTCTTTAGAAGCGGGTTCTGTCCATGCACTGATGGGAGAAAACGGTGCCGGTAAATCGACCTTGATGAATATATTAATCGGTATTCACAAGCGTGACGGCGGTATCATAGCCATTGACGGTCAGGAGATCGAGATTGAGTCTCCGGCTGTGGCGCAAAAGATGGGGATTGCGATGATCCATCAGGAGTTGTCATCCATTGTTGAGATGTCAGTGGCAGAAAATATATTCCTTGGCAGGGAACCTGTGAAATACGGACTGATAGATTACCGCCAGATGTACAGGCAGACAGAAGAGCTTTTGGAAACATTACATATTACCCTGGACCCAAGGACAAAGATGGGAAGGCTCAGAGTGGCAGACCAGCAGTTGGTGGAGATCGCAAAAGCAGTGTCTCAGAATGCCAGGATTTTGATTATGGATGAGCCGACCTCATCAATCACGGACAGAGAGGTTGCCAATCTTTATGAGATTATCCGTAATCTGAAAGAGCGGGGAACGGGGATCGTATACATTTCACATAAGATGGATGAGGTATACACAATCACGGATAAAATCACCATTCTTCGGGATGGAGAAAGTATAGTGACCTGGAATACGCAGGAAGCCACTAACGATATGGTTGTTAAGGCTATGGTGGGACGTGAACTTACGGAACAGTACCCAAAGAGAGAACCTCAGATCGGAGAGCCGATTCTGGAGCTTAGGAGTCTCACAAAAAAAGGCCAGTTTGAAGATGTCAGTTTTACGCTGCATCGGGGGGAGATACTTGGACTGGTGGGTCTTGTAGGAGCCGGTCGGACGGAGACTATGCAATCTTTGTTTGGTCTTACGAAGGCGGAAAGCGGCGAGATATACATAAAAGGTGAAAAGGTTTCGCTGAACAAACCGACAGATGCGATCAGCCATGGAATCGCCTATGTCACAGAAGACAGAAAAGGCGAGGGATTGGTGCTTCCCATGAGCATCGCGCAGAATACGACGCTTCCTTCCATGAAAGAACTCAGCAATAAAGTGTTCATAAAATCTGCGGAAGAAAAGAGCAGAACGGAACAGATCCTTTCTGAGTTAAAGGTTAAGATGGCCAGTTCGAAGCTGGCAGTCAAAAATCTTTCCGGGGGCAACCAGCAAAAAGTCGTGCTGGCCAAATGGATGTTAAAAGAGCCGGATATCATTATTTTTGATGAACCCACAAGGGGCATTGACGTGGGGGCAAAAGCAGAGATCTATAAGTTGATGAATGAATTTGTGGCAAAGGGAAAAGCGATCATCATGATCTCTTCTGAAATGCCGGAGGCTATGGGAATGTCGGACAGGATTCTTGTTTTGAGCAATCACCGGATCAGCGGTGAACTTAAGCAGGAGGAGTTTAGCCAGGATTCCATTATGACAATGGCGATGAAGTATATGTAATAAGCGAGCGAGGTGAAGAAGATGAGAAAAGAAATAACAGGGGAGGAAAGTGCGGCAATGAAAGCCCAACGGCGCAAAAATTTTATTGCCAGGTACGGCTCACTGATAGCATTAGTGCTTATGGTAGTCATCATTTCTCTTATAAAACCAAGATTTGTTAGTTTTATCAATTTGCGGAATATGTTCAGACTTGCATCCATCAACGGCCTTTTGGCAGTGGGAATGACATTTGTCTGTCTGACCGGAGGCATTGATCTTTCCGTAGGTGCGGTCATGGGCTGCGCGGGCATGTATTCTGCTTATTTTGCCCAGGAAAGCATGGGGCAGTCTGCAGTTGTGGCTGTGCTTGTGGGAATGGCGATGGGACTTGTGATCGGCATATTCAACGGAATTTGTGTGGCATATTTGAAAGTGCCTGCTTTCGTAGGAACCCTTGGCTCTATGAGTATCGCGAAGTCGCTGACCTATCTTTTAACAGACGCAAAACCCATTCCCAAGCTTACGGCGTCCTTCAAATTCATTGGTGGCGGGATGGTCGGCGGCGTCCTTCCGATTCCGATCATTATTTTCGCGGTTATCCTGGCAGCCTGTTTCCTGCTGTTGTATAAGACCAGATATGGAAGATATGTGTTTGCCGTAGGCGGCAATGTCAATGCGGCGCGGGTTTCCGGTATCAACACAAAAAGGATTATCGCGTCCGTGTATGTTTTGTCAGGCGTACTTTCGGCTCTTGCAGGCGTGATTACGTCGGCCAGGGTTACGTCCGGTGTTACGAACACAGGTGAAGGCTATGAGACAGACGCCATAGCCATGGTTGTCATCGGCGGTACAAGCCTTGCGGGAGGAAAAGGAAGGCTCTGGGGAACAATTGTAGGTATTATGCTTATGATCTGTCTGACGAATGGACTGGATATGCTGGGAGTCGGGGCATACTATCAGATGATGGTCAAAGGTTTCGTAGTGATCCTGGCCGTTATGTTAGACAGCTTAAGCTCAGACTGATAAAGTCAGTCTGCAGTAATATAGAAACCAGCAACGGAACGGACAATGCCCGAGAGGATTTATGGACGCATCTTTTTGCGGCTAGAAATGCTCTCAGACCAGGGGCATTGGAAGTGCAGTTGCGGAACTCAAAAAAGAAAAGGAGACAAAAAATGAAAAAGTGGGAAAAAATTGTAGCGGCAGGTTTGGTAGCTGTTATGGCATTGTCAGTGACAGCATGCGGAGGCGGAAACGGCGGAGGCAGTAGTGAAGAACCTGCGCCGGCAGAGAGCAGTGAAAATCCTGACAGCAGTGAAGCGCCTGACACCAGTGCAGCCGGTGAAGAAAGTGCGGCCAGCGGAAACCAGGGAGGGTATACGATCGGCGCTACTTACTACACATTGCAGACAGAGTTCTGTATGAGGATGGATAACTACGCGAAGAAATACTGCCAGGAAAACGGCATCAATTACACATCTTATGACGGAAATAACGATGCAAGTACCCAGTTAAGACAGGTTGAGACTATGATTACGGACGGCGTGGACGCCATCATCCTCAATCCCCAGGACGCGGATGCGTGCGTTGCCTGCGTGGAAGCGGCAGAAGAAGCAGGAATCCCTGTCTTTGGCGTAAACACAATGGTAAATACTGATAAGCTTACCTCTTATGTAGGTTCACAGGATGTAGGCGCAGGCGAAGAGATCATGCAGTTTATGATTGATCATATGGGAAGAAATGATTTTAAGATTGTAGTTCTCGAAGGACCGATGGGGCAGTCCGCACAGCTTCAGCGCTGGGAAGGTATCAACAATGTATTGGCAGAGAATCCTGACATCGAGATCCTTGCTTATGATACAGCAAACTGGTCCCGTTCAGAAGCGATGACACTTATGGAGACATGGCTGACGACACACGGAGATTCCATTGAGGCTGTAGTGGCTGAGAATGATGAAATGGCTCTCGGCGCACGTCAGGCGATTGAGGACGGCGGATATGATATTCCATGTATTGGTATCGACGGTATTACCGATGCTGTGGCAGCAGTAAAAGAAGACAGAATGATCGCATCTGACTTCCAGGATGCGGAAGGACAGATCTCCGGCGCCATCGATGCGGCTGTAAAAGTCCTCAATGGTGAAGAAGTGGAAAAAGAGATCTGGATTCCGTTCCAGATGATTACCAAAGATAACGTAAGCGAGTTTGAAAACAGATATTAAGAAATAATAAGCCGGGAGGGCATGTGAATATGTTACCAAATTTCTCAAAAGAAGAGATCATGTCGCTGGATTATGGCCTTACAGGAAAAACGGCGATTATTACAGGCGGCGCGGCCGGGATCGGCAATATGACTGCGGAATATTTCTTAAAGCAGGGAGCCAATGTGGTGCTGGCTGATATGAACGCGGGCGTAGGCGATATCGCAAAAGAGATGGGCGGCGAGAAAGCCATCGGCGTAGCAGGGAACGTATGTGATGCAAACTACAGGGCGTCTGTGATTGACGAGGCTGTAAAGGCTTTCGGCCAGGTGGATATCCTTGTGAACTGCGCAGGTATCGTAGCGCTTGAGAGCGCCGAGCTGATTGACGAAAAAGACTGGAACCGTACGATTGACATTAATCTTTCCGCCAGCTTTTTCATGGCGCAGGCTGTGGGAAAATATATGATCGATCATAAGGTGAGCGGCAGTATTGTAAATATTGCATCCCAGGCAGGAGTGATCGCTCTTGACAAGCATGTTGCGTACTGCGCGGCAAAAGGCGGCATCATAGCCATGACAAAAGTATTGGCTATGGAATGGGGCAAATACGGAATCCGTGTGAACGCGGTGGCCCCGACGGTTGTTCTTACGGCTTTAGGCCATAAGGCATGGGACGGTCCGGTGGGAGATGCGTTTAAGAAAGAGATACCTGCGGAGCGTTTCGCGGAGCCGGAGGAGATTTCAGCCGTTATAGCTTTCTTGTGCAGTAAAGGGGCGGCTATGATTACAGGCCACAACCTGCTCATCGACGGCGGCTATACAATCAAATAAAAAGCTTTTAAAAGGCTGTCTGGGATGTGATACGTCCAGGCAGCCTTTCGTATTGTATTAGAGATTTTTCTTTTTATAGACAAAATACAGGCCGATGGCCGTAAGTACTGTCAGATAGACCAACAGAATGGGGATTCCTGTAAGGTTTACAGCTTCTCCTGCGGAGATGCTGCGGATCATACGGCTGGTTTGAGACAGCGGAAGCGCTGCGATCACTTCGCGGACGCCGTGGGGTATGTTGTCTGTGGAAAAAAATGTGTTGCACAGATATGACATAGGCATAATAAAATAATTGGAAAAACGGGGTACGTCCGCATGGTTTTTGGCCAGGAAGGATACAACGATCCCCATGGCGGAAAATACGGCTCCGTTTAAGAAAAGGATCAGAACGGACAGTCCGTTAAAGATTAGGCCGGTTCCGATGGGCAGCACTAAAAGCAGGATGATGCCTGCGGCGTACAGCCCGCGCAGTCCGCCTGCGATAATCTGCCCGGCAATAAACTGCCACAGCGGCGTCGGTGAGATAATAACCTGATCGAAGGCTTTTTCGTAGAGACGCTGGACATTTAAATTCTGTGCGATGGCATTGAAGCTGCCGTTCATGGTCGTCAAGGATACCACGCCCGGGATTAGGAAATACAGATACGGCTGCCCGTTCATGGTTGTGCGTATCCCCCATCCAAAGACGATCAGGTACATAAGGGGCGCGGTCATGGCGGCCAGCGTAATACGGGAGAAATCTCTTATAAATTCTCTCCATTTTTCCCATAAAATTGTTATAATTCCCATAATAAAACTCCCTGCTTTGCCTGTTAGGATAGATGTTTTCCCACTTGTTCCACGAAAACGTCTTCTAATGTGGTGTCGCGCAGGGTACATTGTCCCTGGAGATCGGACAGATACTTGATTGCCTGTACCCGTTCGTGGAAGTAGTGGCTGTGGATTCCGTCAGGATGCATTTCATCTACGGCATAAGCGCCCAGGTTTTCGATCAGATGGGCAGGCGTGTCCACTTCTTCCAGTTTTCCGCTATTCATAAGTGCCACACGGCCGCATAAGGATTGCGCTTCTTCGATATAGTGGGTGGTTAAAAGGATGGTAAGTCCCTGCTCGTTTAACTGCCGCAAAAGATTCCACATTTGCCGACGGGAAATGGCGTCCATCCCGGCAGTAGGTTCGTCTAACAAAAGGATCTGCGGGTTGGTAAGGAGCGCCCGGCAGACCATTAATTTGCGCTTCATGCCCCCGGACAGTTTGCGGATGGTCTTCCTTCGATGTTCTTTTAATCCTGCAAAAGCGAACAGTTCTTCTGTACGGGTGCGGATTTGCTTTACAGGCATGAAATAAAGGCGTCCCTGATATTCCATGATCTCATCCATATCCATATCCTGACGCATAGAATATTCCTGGGTAATGACGCTGACTTTCCTTTTAATGTCCTTGCGCTTCCGAGTGAGAGGTTCTTCGTCGATCAGGATTTCTCCTGAAGACGGAAGAAGAAGGGTAGACAACATGCCGATAGTTGTAGTTTTACCGGCTCCGTTGGGTCCTAAAAGACCGAAAAACTCGCCTGTTTCAATCCGAAGATTCAGAGAATCCACTGCGGTAAAGTTTTCGAAGGTTTTGGTAAGATTTCTGATTTCTATCATGCCTTGCTGCGAGGCTCCTTCGCGATAATCAGGGAGTAATAGCCTGCGCTGTCAGGGATTTCTTCTACGCTGCGGTAGATGTGTTCATCTTTCATCCCGCAGTTTTCTACCATAATAACATCTTTTTTACTTTCTGCCAGCAGTTCCTTTACCTGGCTCATTTTTTTGCCTGATTTCATCAGAACATAATTACCGGGCTGGTCGAGCTTGTGATCCAGGCGGTGAACAGCCGGGAGGATGTGGAGCTGTTCGTTCCATTCTACCAAAGAGGTGTTAGTCCGGGCAGCGGCGGCGCAGAAAGAGGTGATGCCGCTTACAAGCCGGGTCTCATATCCGCGGGCTTCTAAAATCTTCTGCACATAGAGGTAGGTAGAATAGATAGTGGGATCTCCCAGAGTAAGAAAAACTACATTCTTCCCCTCCTTTAGACAGGCCTCAATGGCATCGGCCGCTTTGTCGTGGTCTTTGGCCATCTGCTGTTTATCAAGCGTCATGGGCATGACAACAGAGAGTAATGTCTTTTCCGCCAATTCAGGTACAGCCTGTACGGCGATCTGATAGGCGACGGTTTCTTTCGCCTCGGGTCCGGGAAGTGCGATCACCTCGTTTTCGCGGATCAGACGCACCGCTTTTAAAGTCATTAGTTCCGGGTCGCCGGGGCCGACACCGGTCCCGTATAAAATTCCTGCCATAATCGTTCTCCTTTGTAGTTGATATATGAGATTTATTATACTGATCAGAGAAAAAATTTCAATAAAATTATTTTTTGCGATTGATGTATGTACGGATTGCATTTTAGGAAAGGGTATGCTATAGTATAGATGCAGTCCGTAAGGACGGCAGAATGCAGGTGCCAAAGACGGGATATGTCGTTTCGTGTTTGGTGAAAAGGGAAACAGGTGAAAAGCCTGTGCGAACTCGTCACTGTATATAGGGAGTGTAAGGCCAGTATGCCACTGAGAGATTGGGAAGGCGGCCTTATGTAGGGATCTATAAGCCAGGAGACCTGCCTGCAGGTTACACAGGGATCGTACCCTGGGCCACGAGTAATTGGTCGTAGATAGATGCATATTGTAAGATATTACATCATTACGTCCTTTTACCCTGACGCCCTCCATATTAAGAGGGTGTTTTTAGTATGGGCGGTAAGTACCGTTCGGAGGAAAAAAGGAGGAAACAAAGACATGAAAAGGAAAACAGCAGCATTGGCAGCCGCTTTGGCGGCAATGACACTTTGTCTGGCAGGATGCGGAGGCGGCAATGCGCCGGCGTCTTCAGAGCCGGAGACACAGCCGGAGACGGAAGCGCTCGCGGAGTCGGCGGCTCAGCCGGAGGAAGCACCCGCGCCTGCAGAAACAGAGACAGGGGATACGGCGCAGGCATCGGATACGGCTGTTTTAGTGGTAAGTTTCGGCACCAGCTATAATGACAGCCGCGACATTACTATCGGCGCGGTGGAAAACGCCATTGCCAAGGCGCATCCGGAGTATGAAGTGAGACGGGCTTTTACGGCACAGATTATCATTGATAAGTTAAAAGAGCGGGACGGCCTGGAAATCGACAATGTGACGGAGGCGCTGGACCGTGCGGTAGCGGACGGTGTGCAGAATCTGATCGTACAACCCACCCACCTGATGGACGGCCTGGAGTACATGGATCTGATGGCAGAATTAGGAGATTACAAAGAAGATTTTTCCAGCATATCCGTAGGAGATCCGCTTCTGACCAGCGACGAAGATTTTCAAAGCGTGATCACAGCGATTACAGACGCGACTAAAGAGTATGATGATGGCGAGACGGCCATTGTATTTATGGGGCATGGAACAGAAGCAGAGTCTAACCAGGTATATACGGCCATGCAGGACAAGCTGGCCGCAGGCGGTTTTGAAAATTATTATATCGGAACTGTGGAGGCGGAGCCGAGCCTTGATACTGTTGTATCTGCTTTAAAAGAGAACGGTACATATAAAAAAGTCGTTTTAGAGCCATTGATGGTTGTGGCAGGCGACCATGCCAACAACGATATGGCAGGGGATGAGGAAGATTCCTGGAAGACAGCTCTTGAAGCGGAAGGCTATGAGGTAGAATGCCTGCTTAGAGGGTTAGGCGAACTGGAAGGCATCCAGAAAATTTATGTGGAGCATATGGAGCAGGCGTCTGCAGATAAGTTGAACTGACTGCCGGATGAAAAGACCGGAAATATAGAAAAGGACTGCGGGAGCCGTCCCGGGGGTATTTGTTCCCCGGGCGGCTTTTACGTCAAACTATGACAGGAAAAGGGTACTATGAAAAAATTATTGTCTTGTTTACTGACTTTTATGATTATTGTGGGAAGTTTTCCCGGTTGTCTGCTTGTTTGTCAGGCAGCAGAAGAAGAGATTTCTTATGACCAGGTGGCTTCTGATGAAGAAAAGACCAAGGCGCAGGAAGTGGGAGTAGAAGGTATGCTGCCGATTTACGGGACAGAGGTGGAGGATGGCGTCTATCCGGTGGAAGTAGAATCCAGTTCTTCCATGTTTCATGTGACAGCGGCAGAACTTACAGTGCGCGAAGGCAAGATGGAAGCTATTCTGACTTTAAGCGGTGAAGGATACCTGAAACTGTTCATGGGCACGGCTGCAGAAGCCGCCGCAAGTGACGGTTCCTCTTTTATTGATTATGTGACGGACGCAGAGGGGAAATATACTTATACGGTTCCGGTAGAAGCCCTGGATCTGTCCATAGAATGTGCGGCGTTTAGTAGGAATAAAGAAAAGTGGTATGACAGACAGATTTTATTTCAGGCAGAGAGCCTTCCTTCAGAGGCTGTGCTTACAGAACTTCCGGATTATGAAGCCCTACGCAAGGAGGCAAAAAGAAAGCGGATCGAAGCTATGAGGGCCGAGAATGCCCAAGAACAGGAAACGGAAGAAGCGCCTGCGGACAACGGACAAGATAAGGCGGAACCGGCGTTTATCGAGATGGAAGACGGCGAGTACGCCATAGGAGTGGAAGTCGTAGGGGGTACCGGGAGGACGACTATATCTTCTCCTGCAGGATTGATCGTCAAGGATGGGCTGGCCTATGCCAGAATCCAGTGGAGCAGTTCCAACTATGATTATATGATTGTTGGAGGGGAGAAATATTTCCCCGTCAACGAGGAAGGGTATTCCACTTTTGAAATTCCTATTCTTGTATTTAATGAGGAGATGCCGGTCATTGCGGATACAATAGCCATGAGCACGCCTCATGAGATTGATTATTCGCTTCGTTTTTTGACAGATGCTATTACAT
Source organism: uncultured Lachnospiraceae bacterium (assembly GCA_910587495.1). Classification (GTDB taxonomy): domain Bacteria; phylum Bacillota; class Clostridia; order Lachnospirales; family Lachnospiraceae; genus Hominiventricola. Next base: position 17,054 of record CAJUMT010000030.1, read on the forward strand.
CGAAAAACCAGACGCCCCAGGCAGCGGCGCAAAGAGTCGTCTATATGGTGATTGCCATCGTTGCAGTGTGTATAGCGGTATCGTTTATCTCCAAAAGAAGAAGGTATTCATAAAATGGGAAAAAAACTGACAATTATATTTTACAGTATACTGACCGTCCTTACAATGGCATCCTGCGGGCAGGCGCCGGATGCCTCTGTATCCGTTAAGGATACGGATATCAGTTCTATGCTTGCTTACAGCCATAGCATGGAGACTGTTTACGCCAGGGAATTTTCAGTGGATTATTATGAGGACGGCTATGCCCTGATCACTATATCGGACGGCAGCCGTTTTTTGGTTGTGCCGGAGGGGAAAGACATACCGGAAGACCTGTCAAAAGACGTGATTCCTTTAAAGCAGCCTGTGGAAAATATTTATCTGGTAGCCTCTGCTGTGATGGATATGTTCGTATCCATGGATGCATTGGATACGATTCGTTTTTCCGCTTTAAAGCCGGAGTCCTGGTACATAGACGAAGCCAGAGAGGTCATGGAAGAGGGGGATATTCTCTATGCGGGAAATTATTCCGCGCCGGATTATGAGAGGATTGTGGCGGAAAACTGCGGACTTGCCATTGAAAATACCATGATTTATCATACGCCGGAAGTGAAAGAGCAGTTAAATAAATTTGGCATTCCGGTGCTGGTGGACTATTCCAGCTATGAAGCGGAGCCTCTGGGCCGTACGGAATGGGTGAAACTGTACGGACTGCTCACTGGCAAAGAGGAAGCGGCCGAAGCGGCCTTTAAAGCCCAGGCGGATGCTTTTACCTCCGTGCAGGGGGGAGAGAATACAGGAAAGACTGTAGCATTTTTCTATATTACAACCAACGGGGAAGTTAATGTCCGGAAATCTTCCGACTACCTTGCCAAGATGATTCGTCTGGCAGGCGGAGATTACATCTTTAAAGATCTGGGGGAGGAAGAAGATACGGCTTCCTCTACCATGACCATGCAGATGGAGGAATTTTATGCCGCTGCCATGGATGCGGATTATATCATATATAACAGTACTATCGAGGGAGAACTGAACTCGGTGGAGGAGCTTCTGGGAAAAAGCCTGCTGCTCGAAAATTTTAAAGCCGTGCAGGAGGGAAACGTGTTCTGCACGACCAAAAATATTTATCAGTCGTCCATGGAGCTGGGTACTATTATTGCGGATATCCATGGAATGTTGTCGGATCAGGAGGATGGCCTTACCTATCTGTACAGGCTGGATGAAATATGAAAAGGAACAGACATTGGATCGCATTTTTTGTACTGGCGGCGCTTTTGCTATTGTTTCTCGGGGTGAATGTGTGCGCTGGAAGCGTGGGCATTCCGTTGTCGGAAGTCATAAAGATTTTAGGCGGTGGGGAGGCAGACCAGGTATCTGTAGATATCGTGATGCAGATACGGCTTCCAAGGGCGTTGGCGGCTGCCATTTTAGGGGGCGGCCTTGCCCTGTCGGGATATCTTTTGCAGACTTTTTTTCATAACCCCATCGCGGGTCCGTTTATTCTGGGGATTTCTTCCGGAGCGAAACTTACGGTGGCGCTTGTGATGGTGGCGGCTTTAGGGAAAGCGGTGCAGGTCAGTTCCATGACTATGATTTTGGCTGCGTTTGCGGGAGCCATGATCTCCATGGGATTTGTACTTTTAATGTCCCGGGTAATGGATCAAATGTCTATGCTGATCGTCAGCGGCGTTATGATCGGATATATCTGTTCCGCTATCACGGATTTTATTGTAACTTTTGCGGATGATGCCAATATCGTAAATCTTCATAACTGGTCCAAAGGAAGTTTTTCCGGTATCAGCTGGGACAATGTATATATCATGACAGTGGTGATCTTTGCAGCGTCTTTTGGTGTATTTCTTATGTCCAAGCCCATTAGCGCTTATCAGATGGGGGAATCCTATGCCAGGAATATGGGACTTAACGTGCAGCTGTTTCGGGCGCTTCTGGTGATTTTGTCCAGTGTGCTGTCGGCCTGTGTGACAGCCTTTGCAGGACCGGTATCCTTTGTGGGAATTGCGGTGCCCCATCTGGTAAAAAGTTTGTTTAAGACCACACGGCCTATTCTTATGATCCCGGGCTGCTTTTTGGGGGGCGCGGCTTTTTGCCTGATGTGCGACCTGCTGGCGAGGATTCTGTTTGCACCTACAGAGCTTAGTATCAGCACCATGACGGCGGTATTCGGCGCCCCGGTGGTCATATTTATTATGATACGTCGGAAAAAAGAGAAAGCAAGTTAAAACCATGGAACAATACTATTTTTATACCCAAGGGCTGTGTGTGGGCTACCACGGGACGCCTTTGATTAAGGATATAGAGCTTACATTGAAAAAAGGAGAAATCCTTACTCTGATCGGACCCAACGGCGCGGGGAAGACGACGATCTTAAAAAGCATTATTCGTCAGCTTGCGCCCATCAGCGGCGTCGTATATCTGGACGGGAAAGAGACGGACGCCATGACAGGGCACGAGCTGTCTACCAAAATGTCTGTAGTATTGACGGAACGGGTGCGACCGGAGCTTATGAGCTGCGAGGATGTGGTGGCGACAGGACGATATCCCTACACAGGAAAATTCGGGATTCTGTCAAAAGAGGATACAAGAGTTGTAAAAGAAGCCATGGAGCTTGTTCATATAAAAGAGTTGGCAGACAGGGATTTTACCCATACCAGCGACGGGCAGAAACAAAGGGTCATGCTGGCCCGCGCCATCTGTCAGGAACCGGATATCATTGTGTTGGACGAACCTACCTCTTTTCTTGATATGCGGTATAAGCTGGAATTTCTTTCAATTATTCAGAATATGTCCAGGACCAAGCATTTGTCTGTCATTATGTCTCTGCATGAGTTGGATCTGGCCGGGCGTATATCAGATAAAATTGCCTGCGTAAAGGGAGATAAAATCGACCGTTTCGGCACGCCGGAAGAGATCTTTACCAGCGGTTATATTCCGGAACTGTATCACCTAACGACCGGGTCCTATGACGAACTTACGGGCAATCTGGAATTGGAACCGGTGAAAGGCAGGCCGGAAGTGTTTGTGCTGGCAGGGAACGGATGCGGTACGGCTGTCTTTCGCAGACTGCAAAGAGAAGGCAGGGCTTTTGCCGCGGGCATCCTCTGGGAGAACGATCTGGATTATCCGTCCGCAAAGGCGCTGGCGGCGGAAGTGGTCGGTGTACGTCCCTTTAGCAGCATCGATGAAAAGGCAGTCGCCCATGCGAAAGAGCTGATGGACCAGTGCGAAGAAGTGATTTTTGCTATGGGCGAAACGATGCTGGGAGAATGGAATCAAAAAATGCGCGAATTATATGAATATGCGAAAAAACAAGGGAAGCAGTCTTGGTAAAGGAGATTGTTTTCCTTTTTTTATGCACAGGGGTGCGTGCTGCGTATATTTGGCGGTTGACATATATGGTCTATTGTGATAGACTATAATTAATCTATTGGAGTAGACTGAAAAAGGAGCATATGTATTATGGAGAGGATATTTGAAAGTGAATACCGGTTTTTACAGATCCTTTGGGAACACGAACCGGTAAAAAGCCCGGAGCTGGTCAGGCTGTGCAGCGAGCGGCTGGGGTGGAAAAAATCAACCACTTATACAGTGATCAAAAAGCTGTCGGAAAAGGGGATTGTAAAAAGTGAAAAAACCGTCGTGGAAGCGCTGGTGAAAAAGGAAGAGGCGGATCGGCAGGCGGGAGAAGAGTTGCTTGAGAGAACCTGCCAGGGAAATATCCCCGCGTTTTTTTCAGCGTTTTTAAAAGACCGGAAGCTGACGGAGGAAGAAGTAAAGAAGTTAAAGCAATTGATAGACGAAGCACAGGGGTGAGAAGATGATAGAAGCTTTGTGGAAAATGAGTATTTACGCGGGGATACCGATCGTGCTGGTGGCAGTTGTAAGAAAGCTGATCCGAAAGTATCCGAAGGAATATTGTTTTGGCCTGTGGTTTGTGGTGCTTTTCAGGCTCTGGATTCCTTTGTTTATTGAAAGTTCCTTCAGTATACAGCCCAGGCTTTCTTTTACTGCACCCTGGATATTTAAGTATGTGTATCTTTTGGGCGCATGTGCGGTGGCGAGTGTATTTCTGGCGCAATATATAAGGATGAGAAGATGTACAAAACTGGCAGTAAGGGAAGTAAAAAATATCTGGCGCTGCGAGCAGATTTCGTCCGCTTTTGTGACAGGGCTTATTAAGCCGAAGATCTATCTGCCCTATGGCTTGGAAGGAAGGCAGCGGTGGTATGTGATACGGCACGAAGAGATGCATATCCGGCATGGCCACCTGTGGGTGCGCGCCCTGGGAACGGCGTCTTTGATCCTGCACTGGTGGAATCCGCTGGTATGGTATGGGATTGGCAGGATGTATGAGGACATGGAGATGTACTGCGACGAATCCGTGATGAAAGAATGCGCAGGGGCGGAGAAAAAGCTCTACGCGGACGTTCTTTTAAAGCTCTCTGCGGACAGAAGCGGACTTGCGGGACTGTGCTTTGGAGAATCCCATACCGAACAGCGAATCCGGAATATTTTGAAATATACCAAAAGAGAACCGGAGACTTACATGGGGTTTGTCATTCTGTATTATTTAATCCTCAATGTATGTGCGCGTATTTTGATCACGGTGCCTGTTTTGTGACGGCACACTAATTGGGTAGAGGAGCTCCATTTTCCCCTGCGTATAAAAAGGGGCTGTCGGGAAATGACACTTTTTAGACCTGATTTCCCCAAAAGAGAACTCC
>CAJUMT010000031.1 GCA_910587495.1 uncultured Lachnospiraceae bacterium
TAAACTTTATCTGCTTTTTTAGCTTCTTTGCGAAGTTTGGCCAGAATATCCCCTTTGCCGCGGATGGTAATATATTTAGGTTCGTAATTGTGCTCCACATCAAAGCCGAGCTGGCTTTTAGGAAAGTCTCTCACATGCCCGTTAGAAGCCATTACTTCATAGTTTGCGCCTAAAAATTTCTTGATCGTCTTCACCTTGGCAGGCGATTCAACGATAACCAGATATTTCGCCATTGGTAGCCCTCAAATCTGTTCTTACATATTCATTCTTCTGAATTTCCCTGATACAGCCTTTCAACTCCAATCCCACCAGGACTGAAATTATCTTTTGAACCGGAAGATGCGTCTTTTGAACCAGTTCATCCAGACAAACCGGACAGGGACCTATACAACTATAAACGATATCTTCTTCCTTTGCAAGTGCAAAATTCGCCGAATCCGTTGTCTGTTTTTTGGTTATATTCCCTGAAATGCCCAGAATTTCCAATATAGTAAAGGGACTGTCCGCCAGACCGGCCCCCTGTTTTAAGAGGTTTAAGCAGCCTGCGCTTAAAGGATCTTTAATCCTTCCGGGAACGGCGAATACATCCTTTCCCTGCTCTAAAGCAAAATCTGCAGTAATTAACGCACCGCTTTTTTCTTTTGCCTCCACCACCAGCACCAGATCCGAAAGGCCGCTGATAATCCGGTTGCGGGCCGGAAAATGACCGGGAAGCGGCGCCGTACCGGGAGGCTGTTCTGACAGTACGCCCCCGCAGGATATTAGTTTTTCATAAAGTTTCCTGTGTCCTGCCGGGTAGCAAATATCTACACCGGAACCCAGGACAGCGAAGGTATCCCCGCCAGCCTCTAAAGCTCCTTCATGGGCCATGCCGTCGATCCCCCACGCCATGCCGCTGATGATCTGTACACCTGCAAGCGCCAATTCTTTTGCGAAAAAACGTGCAATTTCATTTCCATAGTTTGTAGATCTTCTGGAGCCTACAATGGCTATGGAAGGCTTGTCGTCAGCCGGAAGGCGCCCCAGCACATAGAGGCCTTTCGGCATTCTTTTAAAGTTCTTTAATCTTTCAGGGTAAACCGTTTCCTTCCGGCTGATATATTGTATGCCGCCTGCTTTCTGGTTAGTCATGTTATTCACCTTTCCCAGTATTTCTGGTCCACACAGCGGTAGCCGATGGCTTCGAGAAGATGCGGCGTCCGGATATCCGGCTCATTTTCCAGATCCGCAATGGTCCTGGCAACTTTTATAATTCTATGATACGCTCTGGCGCTAAGATCCATCTTTTCAAAAGCCGTCTTTAAGATTTGTTCTTCTTCGTTTCCCAACGGGCAAAACGTATGGACAGCCCAGGAAGGAAGATTCGCGTTAAGCTGCCAAGCACAATCTTCATAGCGTTTTTTCTGCAGTTTTCTGGCTCTTTCCACCCGTTCTCTGATCTGCGCCGAGCTTTCGCTTGTCCCGGCGCGGGCAAGATCCTTATATGCCACTTTGGAGACCTCGGCGCAAATGTCGATCCGTTCCATAAGCGGCCAGGAAATTCTGTGTATGTAACGGCTTACTTCCCCGGGCAGACAGCTGCACCTCTCTCTGTCGGGATAGTAGCCGCAGCGGCATGGGTTCATGGCGGCAACAAGTTGAAAATGGGCCGGAAACACATATTTCCCGCTGACCCGGCTTATGACTACCTGTCCGTCCTCCAGAGGCTGGCGCAGCACTTCCAGGACATTTCTTTGAAATTCCGGAAGCTCGTCCAAAAATAAGATGCCCTGGGTGGCAAGGCTTATTTCCCCCGGAAGGATTCTTCTTCCCCCTCCCGCCAGGGCGCCTGCGGAAATCGTATGATGAGGGGCGCGAAACGGGCGGACAACAGCCTCTCCTTTTCCTTCCAAAAGCCCGCATGCGCTGTATACTCTTAATATTTCCAGACTTTCCTCCCTGGTCAGCCCAGGAAGAATAGTAGGAATCCTTTTAGCAATCATGGTCTTGCCCGCGCCGGGCGGTCCGATCATCAGAAAATTGTGCATGCCGGCGGCAGCGATCTCCGCTGCCCGGCGCACACCTTCCTGGCCATTAATTTCCTGAAAATCTTCCTCATAGACAGGTTGTTCAAAACTTTCTGTTTGTTTTGCTGCTGAACTATGTCCTGCCTTTTCAGGGCAGACAAGACATTCTCTTAGTTCTTTTATATTTCCTATACCTATAACCGGAATATCCGGCACAAAGGCTCCCTCCTTTACATTTTCCCGGGGAACCAGGCACATCTTACAGCCGGACTCTTTCGCCAACATGACGGTCTGCAGAATGCCGTTTACGGGACGTACCGTTCCGCTTAAGCCCACCTCGCCCGCCATCAGAACATTCTCCACCTGCTTTGCAGGCAGAACTCCCATGGCAGACAGAAGCGCCGCCGCCACAGGCAGGTCATACCTGGTTCCTTCTTTACGGATATGGGCAGGGGACAGATTGACCGTCACCCGCTTGGGCGGAAAATAAAATCCTGTATTTCTAAAGGCCGTGCGTACCCGATCCGCCGCCTCCCGCACTTCGGGGGACAAATCCCCGACCATGCAAAACTGCGGAAGCCCGTCGCAAATATCAGCTTCCACCTGTACAGGGTAAACGTCAATCCCAAGAATTGCCGCTGACAATATGCTACTGAACATATCTTCCTTCCTAATGGAACTTATTTGGAAAATTCTGCGATATGCATTCCAGATCTTAGACAGTGTACAGTATAACACATTTAAGAGCCGGACTCAATCCCGAAAATACTCTTTCAACCGGTTAATAGCGTTTTTTTCTATCCGGCTGATGTAAGAACGGGAAATTCCCAGTCTCTGGGCAATCTCCCGCTGTGTATATTCTTTTCCATGATACAGTCCATAGCGCAGGATGAGTACCTGCTTCTCCCTGTCCGTCAGCACCTCCTCCAAAAGATCATATATTCTCTTTGTATCGTCCTTTAAGCCGATCTGCTCTAACGCGGTAGGTTCTTCGCTTTCTATGATATCAAGAAGCTGTATCTCATTCCCTTCTTTATCCGTCCCAATGGGTTCGTAGTAAGAGGACTCCCGCTGCAGCTTTTTCTTTACTCTCATATACATCAGGATCTCGTTTTCCACGCATCTTGCAGCATAGGTCGCCAGTTTGCTTGCTTTTTCATGGTCAAATGTATCTACGGCTTTGATAAGGCCAATGGTTCCTATGGAGATCAGTTCTTCCATATCGTCCTCGGGGGACTGGTACTTTTTCACAATATGAGCTACAAGGCGAAGATTATATTCGATCAGAACCTGACGTGCCTTTTCGTCCCCTCCCTTATACCTCACCAAATAATATTTCTCTTCTTCCGCCGTAAGAGGTTTCGGAAAAGCCTTCAAAAAAGACACCTCAGCACAGATTTATTACATATTATGTAAAAATCTCGCGAAAGTGCCTTTCCACTTTATCTTATTCTTAATATTCTATGCGCCCTGCCTTCTAAGAATGTCCATCTTTCGGGGACATTTGTCCAGTTTCACCCAAAGTGCCTGCTTAGAATGGGGCGCGCTTTTCTGAAGCTCCCAGACAGGCCCTGCATTTCCTTTTTGTTCACCCCAGATCTCTTCCACCGTAGTTTCAATGTTTCTGCCGTCCGGTTTCATGATTTCTATGGTTTCGCCTGCGGAAAATTTATTCCGCTGCTCAATCTTACAGAAGCCGTCGTCCCTGATCTCATTTACGATTCCTAAATAAGTGTATTCTTTAATATAGGTATTGCTGTCGTAGATCTGGGCGTCCTGCCCGGGCTTGCCATAGAAAAATCCGGTAGTAAACTGCCGGTAGGTACAATTGGATATCTGGTCTAAATACCAGGGCATATTCGCCTGGTACTTATCTTCGCCCGCCGCGTAATCATCCAACGCTTTTCGATAGGTGCGGGCCACCGTGGCCACATACAAAGCCGTCTTCATTCGGCCTTCGATTTTTAAGCTGTCAATCCCCGCTTCGATCAGATCCGGCAGATGTTCAATCATGCACAGGTCTTTGGAATTAAAAATAAAAGTCCCTCTTTCATTTTCGTAAACCGGCATATATTCTCCGGGACGCGTCTCTTCCACCACAGCATATTTCCAGCGGCACGGATGGGTGCAGGCGCCCCGGTTGGCATCCCTGCTGGTAAAATAGTTGCTTAAAAGACATCTGCCCGAATAGGAGATACACATGGCTCCATGTACAAAAGTCTCTATCTCCAGGCTGTCTGGTATCTGCGCCCGTATCTGGCGAATCTCTTCCAAAGAAAGCTCTCTGCCGGTAACGACACGGCTTGCTCCTTGCTGATGCCAGAAAAGAAACGTCTTGTAATTTACGTTGTTGGCCTGGGTTGAAATATGAATATCTATCTCAGGGCAGACTTCTTTCGCGGTCATAAACATGCCTGGATCGGAGATAATAAGGGCGTCCGGACCAATGGCTTTTAATTCTTTAAAATAGTCCGCCGCATCCTCAATATCATCATTATGCGCCAGTACATTGGCCGTCACATACACCTTTACCCCATGTTCGTGGGCAAAGCGAATACCCTCTGCCATCTCTTCCATGGAAAAATTCTTCGCCTTTGCCCGAAGTCCGAACGCCTCTCCTCCAATATATACCGCGTCCGCCCCAAAGACAGACGCTACTTTAAGAACCTCAAGGCTGCTGGCCGGGATCAGTAATTCCGGAAGTTGTCTCATCACACTCTCCTATTTAAAGTTCCGTTCCATCCCTTCGGCGCCCGGTGACTTTACGCTGACTGTAACGCCGTCGCCTAGCGGAAGGATGGACGTAGTCAGTTCCTCGCAATGGGTCAGTTCAAACAGATATTCCCGCATCCGGGCATGGATGGTGCGGTTCCTGCGTTCTACCGCAAAGCGGGATTCTATGATGTCACCGTCCTGCAGTACATTGTCTGACACCAGCACGCCCCCCGGCGGCAAGAGTCTTAAAACCTGCGGCAAATAATAGATATACTGTCCTTTTGCCGCATCCATAAAAATAAAATCAAAGGAACCGCAAAGCTCTGGCAAAAGCTCTGCCGCGTCCCCCTCAAGCAGCTGGATCTGCTTCTCTCTGCCCGCCCGGATAAAATTCTCTTTTGCAATGGGAATCCGCTTTTTGTAATTCTCAATGGTCGTGACAGCACAGCCCTCCGGCCCATACTCGCTCATCAAAAGCGCTGAAAATCCCACTGCTGTCCCAATCTCCAGGATTCTTTGCGGCTGTAATGCTTTCAGAAGAAATTTCAAAAAACTCTGCATTTCCCTGCGTATAATGGGCACATACTGTTCTCTGGCCTCTTTTTCAATCTGCTCCAGCAATTCTGTATTACCCGGATGCAGAGAATTTATATAAGCAGTCATTCTTTCGCCTACGATCATTCTTCTTCCTCTGCCTCTGTTTCCGCCGAAAGCGCCTCCATGATCTCCTTTGGCGTCATAGAGGTATTCAGTCCATAACTTCCAGGTTTTAATTTATCTTCAAATCTATTCACTTTCAACTGGAGAAGAAAAATATCAGAATCACTGACTAATCCTCTGCGCTCCAGAAGCTTTGCTATATCTTTTATGTCCATATCTTCGGATACGGTCACTTCCACATCCCTGCCCGGCTCGGGATCTACAGGAACATTGGACACAATGCTGTAACCACAGGTATAAGCAGTCTTTCCCAAGCTGTATATACCTATAATCACCAGAATACAGATCGCCAGCCGTACAAGGAACAACCCTATGGACAGCATCGCTTTTTGTATATCCATCTCTCCCTCTCCCTGCATGGTCTAAAGTACCAGTTCAACGGAATCTAAGATCCTGGCATTAATCTCCTGGAGTACACGGCACATCCTGACTTCCTGCTCCAAATACTGAGAAACCGCCGGTTCCTTGCAAAATTCCTGATACTGTTCTGCAAACTCTTCCATCTGTTCGCAAAAATCATCCGCATCGCTGTTCTGAAGCTCATAATTCTTCCAACTGAATTCCCTGATTTTATCCGCAAGCCCGGGTATACTGTTTACCTGCTGCTGCGCCTTCTGAAGGCTGACATAATCCGGGCTTCCCTGGATGGCTTTTACAAGTTCTTCTACTTTATCTTTGATTGTATCCATTATTTCTCACTGCACCTTTGTAAAACTATTTATAACTATACTTCCATGATGATCGGAAGGATCATCGGGTTTCTCTTGGTTTTTTTTCGGATATAATCCCCAAGAGCATCTTTCATGGTATTTTTCATCTTGCCCCAGTCCGTAATACGGTGTTCCAGGCAATGTTCCACCGAATCGTAAACCACAGCCCTTGCCTGTTCCATCAGGTCCTCGGACTCCCTTACATAAACGAAACCTCTGGATACTATATCCGGTCCAGATAAAAGCATGTTACTACCTTTTTCCAGAGTCAGCACGATGATCATGATACCATCCTCCGCCAGATGCTGGCGATCCCGCATGACAATATTCCCTACATCTCCTACACCAAGTCCATCTACAAAAACAGCACCTGTATGAATCTTGTCAACGACACAGGCAGAAGACGCATCCATCTCAATTACGTCACCGGACTGAAGGACAAAGATATTTTCTTTTTCAATTCCCAACTGATAAGCAATAGAAGCCTGCGCTTTCAGATGACGATATTCTCCGTGTATCGGCAACGCATACTTGGGATGTACCAGGGAATAGATCAGTTTGATCTCTTCCTGGCAGGCATGCCCGGACACATGAGCATCCTGAAAAATAACATTTGCCCCTTTTGCAGACAGTTCGTTGATTACTTTGGAGACCGCTTTTTCATTACCCGGAATGGGGTTGGAACTAAAGATTACTGTGTCGCCCGGCATAATATGCACTTTCCGGTGCAGGTTCTGCGCCATACGCGACAATGCTGCCATAGATTCGCCCTGGCTTCCGGTTGTAATCAAAACAGTGGCTTCCGGCGGATAATTGTGCAGGTGCTCAATATCAATCAGCGTATTATCCGGAATACGAATATATCCCAGCTCGGTAGCCGTTGTAATGACATTCACCATGCTGCGCCCTTCCACCACCACTTTTTTATTGTGCTTATAGGCAGAATTGATGATCTGCTGCACGCGGTCCACATTGGAAGCAAAAGTAGCCACAATGATGCGGGAATTACAGTGTTCATTGAAAAGCGCGTCCATCGTGCGCCCTACAGACTTTTCCGACATGGTAACGCCCGGTCGTTCCGCGTTGGTGCTGTCGCACATCAGAGCCAGTACGCCTTTTTTCCCGATCTCCCCGAAACGCTGCAGGTCGATGCTGTCGCCGTAGACCGGTGTATAATCCACTTTAAAATCTCCGGTATGCACAACAATACCGGCAGGAGAGTAGATGGCAAGCGCCGAAGCATCCGCAATGCTGTGATTGGTCTTAATAAATTCAATACGGAATTGACCCAGATTAATGGATTGTCCGTGTTTTACAACTTTACGCTTGGTCGTCTTAAGCATGCTGTGTTCTTTTAATTTGCCCTCAATCAAAGCAATGGTCAGCCTTGTAGCATAAACCGGAACATTGATGTCTCTTAAGACATAGGGCAGGGCGCCTATATGGTCTTCGTGCCCGTGCGTAATAACAAAACCCTTTACTTTGCTTATATTTGCTTTCAGGTAGGTGATATCCGGAATGACCAGGTCAATTCCCAACATATCATCCTCTGGAAAAGCCAGGCCGCAGTCCACGACGATAATACTGTCTTCAAACTCGAAGGCAGTCATATTCATTCCGATTTGTTCCAAGCCGCCCAACGGAATGATGCGCAATTTTGAGTTGTTTACATTTTTCAATAAGTTAACCTCCTAATTTATAGTTCCGCTCCATCCCTACAGCGCACCGGCAGGAGATCAATTCCCGACCGCCTTCGGCGTCCACTCATTGATCTGGCGCTTTCGGGCTTTCGCTGTTATTCTTTCTTTTTCACGCTTGTTTCTTCTAAGCAATCCGCACAGTATCCGTAGAGTTTCACATCATGATCCTGAATCCGAAAACCTGTTTTTTCTTCTATCTTTTTTTCAAATTCCTCCAGAAGATCTCCCTGGAAAGAGCGGACACGTCCGCACTTGACACAGATCAGATGATGATGGTGATGGCTGTCCTCAGTCTCATAAACATGCCCAGGCTCATAGCGCACATAACCGTCACCCAGATAGATACGATCAATGATCTTTAACTCCAGAAGTGTCTGGATTGTCCTGTATACCGTAGCAAGTCCGATATCGGGGCTTTCTGCCTTTACTATATGATAAATCTCCTCCGCAGTCAGATGGCTGTCCGTCTCCTGAAAGAGCGCTGACAATACAGCAAGCCTCTGGGGCGTCACCTTCAATCCCTTTTCGCGGAGCAAATCTGTAAAATCATTCCTGTCCAAACTCATATTTTTATCTTTGGATACTCACATCTTCCAAAAGCTGCTCAAACACAGGCAAAAGAGCTTCCAGTTCCTGCTCGTCTTCCACAATCTCATAGAAGCTTTCTTTTTCTTCTTCTTTGGCAATGTCTTTCAGAATCAGGCACTCGGCATCTTCTTCGCGGGACTCCGCCACTAAAAGATAATTTTTCCCGCCCACCCGAGCCTGTTCCAAGACATAAAACTCGACCTGATCGCCGTCTTCTCCTTGAAATGTCAGTTTTTCCATCAAATATCCACTCCTTGCGATGTTCTTGCACGGGCATCCAAATATCCCTGCAAAATAAACACGGCCGCTATCTTGTCCACATACTTTTTTCTGTTTTCCCGGCGCACACCGCTTTCCATCAGCGTGTGCTCCGCTTCTACTGTCGTCAGCCGTTCATCCCACATGACAACAGGCAGACCTGTCCGCTTTTTCAGCATCTCTGCAAATTCCAGCGATTTTTCAGCCCTGTCCCCTATGGTATTGTTCATATTTTTCGGAAAACCCAGCACAATTTGCTCAACTTCATATTCTTTGCATAACAGACTGATCCTGGCAAATGTCTGCCGAAGCTTATTCTCCTGCTTTCTGCATATAGTTTCCAATCCCTGCGCAGTCAAAAGAAGCGAGTCGCTTACTGCGACTCCAACTGTCTTTGAGCCATAATCAAGCCCCATAATTCTCATCCGGCAGTCAATCCTTTACTCTGTTTTCTCCACATACACCCGCAGCAGTTCTTCCACCAGTTCGTCTCGTTCCACTTTCATAATCAGACTTCTGGCTCCTTTATGGCTGGTAATGTAGGTCGGGTCTCCGGACATAATATAACCCACAATCTGGTTCACCGGATCATACCCTTTCTCTGTCATGGCCTGATAAACCAGATGCAGCACTTCTCCGACTTTTAGCTCCTGGTCAGACTGGATCTTAAAATACTGTGTATTTTCCAATTTCTTCATAATGCCACGTCCTCAAATATAGTATGTCTTTAGTTTACTATAATCCGGCGGTAAATTCAATCTTTATTTTCCGAAGCCTTTTTTATATCGGCTAAAAGAGCCTGGCACATAACAGTTCCGGTTTCATTAACCCTTCTATTTTTACCCGGACGATGTGATTGGTCAATGCCTCGTCCGCCTCCACCGCAACTTTTACATATTCTTTTGTATGCCCGATCTGATATGTTCTTTCGTCAATTGTGCATGCATCCTCCATCAATACTTCCTGGACGCTTCCTGTCAGTCTTTCCCTGTAGGCCCGACTGTCCTCCATGGTAAGTTTTAAAAGGACATCGCTTCTTTTTGACTTGACCTCTTCGGAAATCTGATCTGTCATACGATCCGCTTTCGTCCCTTTGCGCCTGGAGTATTTAAATACATGAATTTCATAAAAGCGGATCTTTTTTAAAAATTCTACCGTCTGTGCAAACTCTTCTTCCGTCTCGCCCGGAAATCCCACGATCACATCCGTCGTCAGTGCCGGTTCTTTGAAATACCGGCGCAGACGTTCACAGCATGCGCTAAATTCCGAAGTATTATACTTTCTGTTCATCCTTTTTAAAGTCTCGTCACACCCGCTCTGGAGAGAAAGGTGAAAATGCGGACAGAGTTTGTGTACTTTAGACAGTCCTTCCACAAACATTTCCGTCATAATCCGGGGTTCCAAAGAACCCAGGCGTATTCTTTCAATCCCGTCCACCTGAGCGATGCTTTGCACGACGGTCAGAAGATCCTCTCCCTCAGACGCAAAATCGGCACCATAGGAGTCCAGATGAATCCCGGTAAGCACCACTTCTCTATATCCGTTTTCTGCCAGATCATGCGCTTCTCTTAGAATATCCGAAAGTCTGCTGCTCCTGACCCTTCCCCGCGTATAAGGTATGATACAATAGCTGCAAAACTGATCGCATCCGTCCTGAATTTTCATAAATGCCCTGGTATGTTCCGAAGTCCTGCTTATGTTCAAACCTTCATAAACTCTCTCATGCAGCATATCATGCACGACGCCTCTTGCCCGCTTCTCTTCCCATTCTTCCAGGAAATGCAAAAGTTTCTCTTTCTCATTGTTTCCCACCAAAATATCCACCGCTTCGTCTTCCAGGATTTTCTCCCCTGCCGACTGCACATAACATCCTGCCGCCACCACTGCCGCCTTTGGATTTCTTCTTCTGGCCCTGTGAAGCATCTGCCTGGATTTTTTATCCGCTATATTCGTCACACTGCATGTATTTACAATATAAACGTCCGCTTCCTCTTCAAAAGGAACAATTTTATACCCTGCCCCTTCCAGAAGTTCTCTCATAGCTTCAGCCTCATATGCGTTCACTTTACATCCCAGATTATGCAGCGCCGCTCTTCTCATGCTTATCGCCTCCAAATTCCATATTCCCCATTGACTTTTCATCCTTAACTCTTTATGATATTAACTAGCAAAAAACAAACCCAAGGAGGAATATTCATGAAAACCATTCAAATATCTTTAAACTCTATTGACAAAGTAAAATCATTCGTAAACGAAATTACCAAATTCAACAACGATTTTGATCTGGTATCCGGTCGTTATGTGATCGACGCCAAATCCATCATGGGCATCTTCAGCCTGGATCTCTCCAAGCCCATCGAGCTGAACATTCATTCAGAAAACAATATTGACGAGATCCTCACGGTCCTTGCCCCTTATATCGTGGAATAAATCGAGAAAGCTGCCCTAACCGGCAGCTCTTTTTTACCGAATCTCAACAACTTCCTCTCCTGCAATGGCATCCGTCACCATCTGTTCAATTTTCTCCGAAAGCGCCTGTTCCGACTTCCGAATCAGATCCACCCGCGGCTTTGTCACCGGATGCTTCGCCACGAAAGTGGTGCAGCAGTCCTCATATGGCAATATCGATGTCTCATAAGTATCAATCTTTTTGGCAATTGTCACAATATCTTCTTTATCAAAAGCGATCAAAGGCCGGAAAACCGGAAGGGTACACACATCATTGGTGGCCGCTAAGCTGTGTACGGTCTGGCTTGCCACCTGTCCGATACTTTCTCCTGTAATCAGCGCCAGACACCCCTCTTTTTCGGCGATCTTTTGAGCGATCCGCATCATGTAACGGCGCATGATGATCGTCAGTTCATCATGTGGACACTGATCATAAATATACATTTGAATATCCGTAAAATTAATTACATGCAGACGAATCGGACCGCTGTATAAGGATACTTTTTTAGCCAGATCCACCACTTTCTGCCGCGCTCTTTCGCTGGTGTAAGGCGGCGCGTGAAAATAAACCGCGTCAATGCAGACGCCCCTTTTCGCCACCATATAACCCGCCACCGGACTGTCAATACCGCCGGACAAAAGAAGCATGGAACGTCCGTTTGTGCCTAAAGGCATACCGCCTGGTCCCGGAATGACTTCCGAATAAATATATACTTTGCTGCGAAGTTCCACATGGAGCATAATATCCGGTTCATGTACATCCACGGACAGTTCCGGAAGGATATCCAGTATTCTTTTTCCCAGCTCCGCGTTTACTTCCATAGATTCCATAGGAAATCTTTTATTCGCCCGGCGGGTATGGACCTTAAAAGTCTTCTTCTGCCCGGCATACATATCTTTCATATAATCTAATACTATTTGGGAAATTGACGCAAAACCTGTATCTTCTGCTATAACTACCGGGCAGATGCCTACAATACCAAAAACCCTTTTCAGCGCCTCCACTGCTTCCTCATAGTCGAAAGCGCCCTCGGTTTCCACATAGATGCGCCCCTGTTCTTTGGTGATATGAAAAACACCTTCTACACGGCGCAATACCTGTTTCATCCGCGCCACCAGGGCGTCTTCAAACACATAGCGGTTCTTTCCCTTGACGCCGATCTCTCCGTATTTTATCAAAAATGCATGAAATTTCATTATTAATCAATCTCCTATTGTAGTTCCGCTGTTTTACCGGCGCGTATACCGGCGCAGAATGGGCAGCAGCCTGCTTAATTCCTGCAGGCAGTAGTCAATTTCTTCTTCTGTAGTCTCAAAACTAAAACTGAAACGAAGGGTACTGCCAAGCAGTTCTTTTTCAAGACCGATGCTTTTTAAAGTCTGGCTCACAGCAGGTTTGTTGGAAGAACACGCAGAGCCTGCGGATACATAAATCCCTTTTTCCTCCAACCCATGCAGCAGCACTTCACTTCTTACGCCCTGAAAACTTACACTCACAATATGGGGCGCGCCGTCTCTGCCATAAGGGCCGTTGAGAGTTACGCCGTCCAATCCTTTGATTCCTTCTGTAAACCGCTCTTTTAACGCATACAGTCTGTCCACCTTCTCATCCAGCTCCTGATAGCAGCATCTGGCCGCCTCGGCGATCCCCGCGATCCCGGGCACGTTCTCCGTGCCTGAACGCAGACCTTTTTGCTGCTCTCCGCCGTAGAGAACAGGACGGATCTTTACTTTACTATCCACATATAAAATACCAATGCCTTTGGGTCCATGCAGCTTATGTCCGCTGACAGACAAAAGGTCGATCTTTTGTCTCCTTGGAAAGATGCGGTATTTTCCATAAGCCTGTATAGCATCCACATGGAACAAAGTCTTTGGATTCTTTTCTTTTATGATCTTCGCAATCTCATCCACAGGCTGCACAGAACCGATCTCATTATTCACATACATAACGGACACAAGAACCGTCTCCTGGCAAAGCGCTTCTTTCAGCGCCTCCAAAGACACGATACCTTTTTTATCCACCGGCAGATAGGTCACCCGAAGCCCCTGGCTTTTAAGATACTCTGCCGTATTCAGAACGGACGGATGTTCAATAGCAGACACAATCAGGTGCTTTCCTGATCTTATATTAGCCATTGCCGTTCCGATCAGAGCCAGATTATTTGACTCAGTGCCGCCGGAAGTAAAAAACAGTTCTTTTTCATCTACCTTCAAATTTGCGGCAAAAAACTGTTTTGCCTCTTTTATATAAACTTCTGCCTCCACACCTTTTCGATGAAGAGAGGACGGATTTCCATAATCCTCACACATAACCCGCGCCACCTGATCCGCCACGCTTTTTAAACATCGGGTGGTGGCGGAGTTATCCAGATATGCCTGCATATCTTATTCCTCCATATAAAACATAAGGACAGACAAGATACAAAGCCCCGCTGTCTCTGTTCTTAAGATTCTCTTTCCAAGTGTAATGGGCTTCGCCCCGGCTTCTATGGCCGCCTGAACTTCCGCTTTGTCAAAACCGCCCTCCGGACCGATAAAGATTCCCACAGACTGCCCCTTCTCAATCTTTTTTAACAGACTGCGCGTCTGCTCCATGGCAGTCATACTGTCTTTCCCCAGCAGTTCATCCGCACATTCATAAGGGATCAGGCATATATCCAGCGCCTTCGCCTGCAGAAGCGCCTCTGCAAAATCCACAGTCGGAGCTACCTGCGGAACAATCCCCCTGCCGGACTGTTTGGCCGCACTCTCGGCAACAGCGTTCCACCGTCTGCGCTTGTTTTCCTCTTTTTTCGCATCCAGCTTTACCACACATCTTTTTGAAGCCACCGGCACAACAGAAGCGGCTCCTAATTCCACCGCTTTTTGTATAATAAGTTCCATTTTGTCCCCTTTAGGAAGACACTGAAACAATACCAGGCGGGAAGGAAGTTCCGCATGTACTTCCTCTCTGGTGATAATATCCGCCGTCACCTGTATTTCTTCCAGTTCGGCTATCCGGCATCTGTATGCATGGCCAAAACCATCGCTGACTGCGATCTGCTCTCCCGCTTTCATACGAAGAACATTCTTTATATGATTCACATCCGATCCTAAGATCTTTATCTCATTCTCCCCAACCTGGTATGGTTCAACAAAGAAATGGTACATTTGTTTTCCTCGCCGTCACAGACACCCATTCGCCCTGGCGGTTTACTTCCAGCACTTCAAGGCCTGCTTTTTTTACTGCCTCCACAACCACTGGTTCTTTTTCATCAATGATACCGGAGCAAATATAGACACCATCCTTTTTCATATGTTTTACAATAACCGGCGTCAAAGGAATCAATACTTCTGCCAGGATATTGGCTGTAACTATATCATATTTTTCGTAACCAACCGCCTGCCCTAAAGCCTCATCATCAATCAGATTTCCTTCCGCTACCGTAAACTGTTCCTTAACAATACCATTTACTTCCATATTTTCCTGAGCCGCGCTGACAGCGCAAGTATCCAAATCCGTGCCAAAGCAATAAGCAGCGCCCAGCTTAATAGCCGCAATGGAGAGAATACCGCTCCCGGTTCCCACGTCCAGCATAACCGTGTCGGATGTTACAAATTTACGAAGCGCCCGGATGCAAAGCTGCGTCGTTTCATGCATTCCTGTACCGAAAGCTGTCCCAGGGTCGATTTGAATCAAAAGCTTCTCCCGGTCTTCGGGCTTTACTTCTTCCCAGGATGGTTTGATCAGTATATCATCCACATAAAACTGATGAAAATATTCTTTCCAGTTATTGATCCAATCTTTATCTTCCGTCTGAGAAGCCTTGATCGTCCCCGCACCTACATCAATGCCCCAGCCGCGTATTTCCTCAAGACCTTCCTGTACTGCCGCCAGAACAGGAGCATTGTCTTCATCCGGATCAAGGTAAAAGCTGATATAAGCCACACCGTCGTCCGCAGGACCTTCTGGAAGTATATCCACAAACATCCGGGCTTTATCATTTTCGGTTAAAGGAACCTTGTCCTCAATCTCAATCCCTTCGATTCCCACGTCCATCATCATACTGCTGACCATGTCTTCTGCTTCCGCTGTGGTTGTCAGTGTATATTTATTCCATTTCATACGCTCATGCTCCCTTTAATATATACTCGGTAATCCCCTCCACACTGTCCACAACAGCGATCGCACCTGCCTTTTCAAGTTCCCCTTCAGCCGCAAATCCCATGGACAGTCCAAGGCACGGAATCCCGAAAACCGCCGCGCCTTCCACATCATGCCGCCTGTCTCCCACCATCAGAATCTCCCTTTTTTCAGGTTCGGAAAGGCGCATTCTCTTTAAAAGTTCATCAATCACCTGATCTTTATGGGTACGGGTCTCGTCCATACTGCCTCCGCAGACATAGTCAAACAGTTCGTCTATTTCAAAATACGCAAGAATCTTTTCCACAAAATATTCCGGTTTGGAGGAAGCGACCGCAATTACTTTGCCATGTTCTTTGAGATCTGTCAGCATCTTTTTAGTCCCATCAAACAATTTATTCTGACGCCAGCCATGAACGCTGAAATTTTCCCTGTAATATTCTGTTCCCTGTCTGGCTTCGTCCAAAGTAAACCCATAGTATTCCATAAAAGAATCCACAAGTGGCGGCCCGATAAAAACTTCCAGTTTTGTAAGATCCGGTTCTTCAATACCCATCTTTTTAAGCGCGTACTGCACGCTCCTGGTAATCCCTTCTCTGGGATCGGTTAAGGTGCCGTCAAGATCAAAAAATATATATTTATACAAGTTCTGTTCCTCCTAATTTAAGTTCCGCTCTGTCCCTTCAACTGTCCTGGCAGGAAATCAATTGCCGTCCCTCACCTATAATCCATGTATATGCAAGATCAAGGCCTTCCTCAGAAAACGGAAACTCTTTTTTTACTTTCTTTTCATCCTCTGTATGAGCCAGCGCAAAAGGTTCCGGCCACACGATCGTCTGCAGCAATGTTTTCTCTTCTTCCTCCACTTTTCCGATCCAGAACCTTAAGCCCCTGTCAGAGCCTGTAAAGGCTTCTTTTTTATAAAAAGGAAGATGGAACAGATCGTTTCTTTCCAGCATCAAAGTCCCTCATCCTTCAGTGTCACTGTCACCCAGCCTTCATCGTAGTTAAAACCGATCTCCAATCCCACCGGTGTATAAAACATCACGCTGTCCGCATCACTTTTTAAATATGCCTCCAGCTCTTCATCCGAAAGATCGTCCACAAAATCCACCGTTCCGTTCTGGTATGTATTTCTCGCACGGAACTGCCATACAAGCTCCAGATCCACCGGCTTCATCTCATCATGGGAGATGACCTCTCCCGTATCCAGTCGAAACGTAATCGCCTCCACTCGAGGATGCGTACTATTCTTCTCATACAGACTGTGTTTAAAGGCAAGGCTTATTTTTTCCTCATCCATATAAGTCACATAACCATAACTGGAAGCTCCCATGGCATATTCTTCATAAGAAGCCTTGTATTTGCAGGCTGCTTCTTCTATTTTCTGGTTCATAGAAGCAAATTTTTCTTTGTCCTCTCCTTTGAGTATCGGATAGAAACAGTCATAAGCGCAGGTATCTTCCGTATCTGCCGGATGCAAAGACACCGATTGCCACAGGATACCATAGCTTAGACCCAGCGATGTAGCATCTGTAATTTCCTCATAATAATCATCGCTTTTATCCGGCACATATTCTTCGTAGTCATCATCGTAATTGTCATAATAATCATCGAAAAAGTCATATGGATCACCATATCCGAAATACCCGTCATCATATGTGTCGTTTCCATATCCCGGCATATTTCTTACCTGTATTCTCTGAAAAAATGACACGACGCACAAAACTGTAAATATAATAAAAACTACCAGAAATGCAATCCCTACAGTCACGCCGACCCCCACAAGGACACCGTGTTTATTAGGTCCGCTTTTGGGTTTCGAATGTATTACCACATCTCCTGAAACCGTCGATTTTGTCCAGCTTCCATAACCGCAGCTTTGGCACACACCGTTTTGCATCACTGCGCCGCATTTAGGGCAGAAGCTAAATTCCTTTTGTTCGTCCATGTATTTCTCTCCCTGCTATCATTGTGCTTATTTTATAATCCTCATCCTATTATAAATCACCTGTCGGCATTTGGCTACTGTTTTTCCTTGACAAAGATATTGTCTATTTTGTCACAGAGCTTCTCTTCCTTTTGATGCCATCCGGTCTTCTTATACCATCCGGACAACAAAGTAAATATCTTTTGCCGCACCAGATCCAGGCAGGTACAGACAATATATACAACCATAGCCACCGCGGCAGCATATATAACCGACCAGTGCGTCAGTGCCACCTTACTTGTCCGGAACAGGTCCCATACATGATAGCGGATTAAATAATTATCGTGAATCAGATAAACGCCAAACGCCGCGCCTGATATTCTCAGGATCAGCCCGTCCAATTTTGATTTCTTCCAGGGCATATTCTTCACTCCCAAAAACAGGAAAACCGTCGCCAACAAAGAAAGAAATGAATTATAGTTCAGAAAATACCCCATGTCCTCCAGTTTAAGTTCCATAGCCAGATAAACACTCCCCAGCACCGTCAACGAACATACGGCATACCCGCCGATCCCGTACCAGAAGTATCTGCGCTCTGCTTTTGTATATAATTTTATATAGCCTGCCAAAAATATCAGAAACAGAAACCAGGATACTTCCCGTCCGGTATAGACACCATAGGTATTGACTCTGAATATCATATGATTGACGCTGAGCAAAACTGCCAATACCACCAAAAGATACTGATACTGGCGTTTTGTAAGGCGTATTGCCAACATCCCTGCAAAAGGCATCAAAAAAGACACTCCCATATAGACAGAAGCAAACCAATAGTTCTTTGTTGACAAAGGGAAAATCGCCATAATCACGTCTTCCCATCCTGTGTTGTCAAATACACTCCAGATCAGAAAGATCCCCAGAGAATAGAAAAGCACCTGTTTCCAAAGTTTTAAAAGTCTCTGAGACTTAAACTGCCTGTCTATGGAAAAATACCCTGCAAGCATAATAAAACAATTTACATGTACCACTGAAAAAGACTGTATGAAATACGATAAGAAATAGTTTACTGTCCCATATCCCAATTTCGCCGTCACCCGGCCATGGAACAGACAATGCCCGATTACAATCATATACATACATAAAATACGAAGCAGTTCAAAATTTACCTGCCTTTTTTCCGCCACAACTCCACTCCTTCATTAAAAAAGGCCGTCTATCGTGATTCATACAGATGATTCTCTGTCACAAGCCTTCTTCCTTTATCTTTATCCCGTATCACCACATGGACTTCATACCGATCATCCAAAGGATAACTCATCTTTGGTATCATAAATCGCACCTGGTCTGTATTTTCCAAAGAGTCGTCATAAAGTATGGAATACAACCCATTTTCGTCCTGCTGCCTCCAGACGCCCTGATACATGCGTCTTTTTCCACTCTCTACACTTTCCATCCACAAAAAGACGCTTTTTCCTTTCAGTTCTTCCGGCGTCATATCTACAGTCGCCTCAAACACGTCGTAGCGGTCCTCTTCCGCCGTATAGGTTTTGTCAAGAGACGCTGTATATTCTACATCCTTCAATCCGGACATTTTATAATTCAGCGCAAAAAGATCAAATTCCCCGATCTGATTTAATTTAGAATAAGTGATAAAGATACCGTCATAGGTATCCTGCAAATGAAGCATAATGTGCTCCATCAGCGTATTGGAGATCAACACCGCCCGATCACTTTTATAAAGAGAAGTCAAAAGGCTTCTCTCCCCGTAATTTTCCAGATTGGATACCACCTGGGGAGATTCCGTTTCCCATCCGCCCAGAGAAAAGATATTGGTCAGATATTCTTCCGGAATTTTTTCAAAAATAGAATATCCAAGTTCCATCCCATTATTAGTCAACGGGTCAAAAGCATAATAGATCTTTTTATCTTTGCTGATGGTATCGTATAAAGTCCGAAAGGCTACAGCGGAAGCAGAAGACTGCACCGACGGTTCAAAAAGAGGCACCACCAGCATGCGGACACAGACTCCTGCGGTCAAAACCACGCCTGCAAACGCTGTCCCAAACAAACGCTTCCCTTCCAGCTTATCTTCCCATTTTATTTTGATGTCTTCTTCTGCTGCCGTCCACACAAAGATCAGGCAGCTAATAAGACACGCCGTAACAACAATAGGAAGCACTCTATAGATACTGATAAAATACAGATAAACGCAAAGAAGTGCAAAAAAAGGATAACCCACAAGGAACCAATCCTTTCTTTTTCGCATGGAGGACAACGGAAGCAGCCACAAAACCGCCATCAGAACCCCTAGTAAAAAGAGCGGCTTTTTCATCAGTATAATCAGATAATCCAAAAGATATTCCCACTGAAAGGGTCTGCTTTTACGAAACTCCACAATGGCGCGGAATGTATCTGCCGTATAACGATCATAATCTGAGATCAGCCAATTCTGCAAATTGATACAATCTGTTCTTGTAAGACCGATCTTTTCATATTCCGCCTGATATTCATCCCATTCAGGTACTCCATAGTCTAAAAGCTGTTGACGAGCTCTGTCATATTCCCGATAATGGGACTGGGGGCTGTCCGGCGTATACACCAGCAGATTTTCTGCTGCTATACTGCCAAAAACCAGCACAAATGCAGTCAGACAGGGCAGACAATCCCGCGCAATAAATACTTTCCATTCACCTTTATGCCACGCCCCAAAGGCCTGAAACAGCCACATACCAAAGGCAAGAATACTGACCATGCCAAAAGCCTGAAAACGAATCCAGCTTCCCAGTAGAAGAAAACAAATCCCCGCTACCGTCCGGACGCTTTTCAGACGCCGCTCTCCTGCAAGCAGCAGTACATAACCCGCTGCAGTTGCCACAGCCGCCGTCTTCGTATACTGCAGTTCCACATACAAAGGATGCAGGCAAGCCAACGTCAACATGAGAGCCATAATCATCCCTGTCTTTTTTGCGCATCCAATCCATACAAAACCAATGGCTGTCAGAGATAAAAAGATAGTCCCATACATCGCAAACGTATAACAGTTGAGTCCCGGCGCCAGCAAATAAAGCCCTTTTAAAAGCCACCCAAATCCGCTGTGCAGATAAATAAAATACCACGAAGGCTCTCCATAGGCTCCCGATGCAATGGCCGCCAGAGAAAATTCATCATTCGACCCGTAATAGGGGTGCAGAAAATAAACGACATACAAAAGGACGATCCCATGGAACGCCAGGAACAAACATTGCATCTGCCTGACCGAAAGACTGTTTCTTCTCACTAGTCTACTTCCTTTCCAAAAGGATAAAACAGTAAAGAAAGCTGCCGCAGCATACGCGCCGTGACAGCCTCCCCCATACTCTGATTAATTATCCAGTAATTTGTCTTCTCCGTTCCAGCTGTAAAGCTTGCGGATTTCTTTACCGACTTTCTCTGACGGATGCTCAGCAGCCAGTTTTCTCATGGCTTTAAAATGTGCCTGTCCGCCTGCCGGGGACATATCCAGAAGGAATTCTTTCGCAAAGGAACCATCCTGGATATCTTTTAAGATCTTTCTCATAGTATTCTTTGTTTCCTCTGTGATCAGCTTAGGACCGGTCACATAGTCACCATATTCAGCTGTATTGGAAATAGAATATCTCATGCCTTCAAAACCGGACTGATAGATCAAATCCACAATCAGCTTCATTTCATGAATACACTCAAAATATGCATTTCTCGGATCATAGCCGGCCTCGGTCAAAACTTCAAAACCTGCCTGCATCAACGCACATACGCCGCCGCACAAAACTGCTTGCTCACCGAACAGGTCAGTTTCTGTCTCTGTGCGGAAAGTCGTCTCCAAAACGCCTGCCCTTGCGCCTCCGATGGCCAGAGCATAAGCCAATGCTTTTTCCAGCGCTTTGCCGGAAGCATCCTGATGTACGGCTACCAGACACGGAACGCCTTTGCCTGCCTGATATTCGCTTCTTACGGTATGTCCCGGTCCTTTCGGCGCGATCATAGTAACATCCACATTCTTAGGCGGCACGATCTGGTTGAAATGAATATTAAAGCCATGGGCGAACATCAGCATATTGCCCTCTTCCAGATTCGGCTCAATATCTTTTTTATACATGGCAGCCTGCAGCTCATCATTGATCAGAATCATAATGATATCTGCTTTTTTTGCTGCCTCTGCAGCGGTATATACTTCAAAGCCCTGTTCTTCCGCTCTCTTCCAGGATTTGCTTCCCTCATAAAGTCCGATGATCACATGACAGCCTGATTCTTTTGCGTTCAGAGCATGCGCATGCCCCTGGCTTCCATAGCCGATCACCGCAATCGTCTTTCCTTCCAGCAGGGAAAGGTTACAATCTTCCTGATAATAAATTTTTGCCATTGTTTTACTCCTCCGTTGTCTTAATAAATATTTTTAATTATGGCTGTTTTTCTTGAA
>CAJUMT010000032.1 GCA_910587495.1 uncultured Lachnospiraceae bacterium
CCTGATCCGTAAGCAGAATCGTGATCCGGTCTCTCATTGCCGGATTCGGCATCACATACTTAAGCACTGCCAGCTGTGCATAAGGAGTCTTATAGGAAAACCCGTCCTCTTTTATTTGATAGACGCAGTCTGTATAGAAATTCGTACCAAGGACTGCGATAAAGTGTCTGTTTGGATGCTCCATTTTTCTGTTCTTCCCTTCTTTGTTTTCTACTGGGATACCGGCAGATCATTATCCTCGTCCTGCACGATTCCTTCTCTCTCCATGATCTCAAGCAGCTCCTGAT
This sequence comes from uncultured Lachnospiraceae bacterium, assembly GCA_910587495.1. Classification (GTDB taxonomy): domain Bacteria; phylum Bacillota; class Clostridia; order Lachnospirales; family Lachnospiraceae; genus Hominiventricola. Next base: position 288 of record CAJUMT010000032.1, read on the forward strand.
ACCATTTTTTCAGGTTGCTCTGAAACCTTTTATAAGGCATAACATTTTTCTGATATCCAAAATGGTTCAGCGTATTACGGAACTGAACGATGCTCGACAGCAAACGGAGCAGTTCCATGGAGATCTGTTCCGTCATGCCCTTCACGATCCCGCAATACTGCAAAAACGGCTCCGCAGTTTCTCTTACTTCTTCCTGTTCGCAAAGCTCTTGGAATACCTCTTCCTGCTCCAGCGCTTTCTGAAGGCCTGCCTGTCTGCATGTCTTCTCCAGTTCTTCTTCTGTCATGCCTGACTTTTTCTGCTTCTTCTTGCAGTCCCCGTATACATGAACCATATAGCCCAACGGCTGACCGATCACTTTTTCCCTGACATCCTGGTCCTCCGCGGGAAGCTCATACATCTCCCCGATCAGGGTGACAATCACCTCTTCCAGCGCCGTGAAGCCCAACTGCGTCTGTTCCTTTTTGATCGCCCATTCTATCGCTGCTAGTCCGGTAGCCGTGCTGTCCAGACGGATTCTCCTGCCGTCCTTGTTCACATATGGCCGCTTCCGGAAGATCTTTAAGTCCTCCCGAATCCGGTCAAACAGCCGGGACAAGGGCGCAGCGGACATGGATTCCTGGCTCTCCATCATCCACTGATAATTGCTGCAGAATTCTTCATACGCCTTCCGGATACTGTTTTCGGAAGTATCCGCCGTCTTCCCCCGGCAGGCGCTGATACAGCTGGTCAGGTCATACAGGCTTTTTAAGACTGCGTTTTCCGCCTTCCTCTGGTTCTGCTTCCCTGCCCGCTTTCCGGTTTCGTACAGCTTAAAGATCTGGGCGCTGTTTCCGCTCTCCACGAAGGATTCCGCCGCGCTGGTCCAGTCCAGGATTACGCTGCAAGGCGTCATATCCAGCAGGTTGACATGAAGCTCGTTATTGATCTTCGTGCCAAGTTCATACGCACCGTAATACATGCCGCCCACACGAATCTCTTTCAACGCCTTCGCATAATTGATGATCGTCAGCACCTGCATGGGAATATTGCGAAGCCCGTGGGTAAAATCAAAGCAGATCGTCTCCCGCGGCTCGATCTCTTCATAGATTTTCTCAAAGATCCCGTCGATCTCTTCTTGATTCCTTCCTTCTTTAATAAAGATGCAGCGGAGCGGAATGCCCGGATATGCGGTTTTTAAGATCTCTTCCAGACCGACCTTAAGCTCTTCCGGATTAAGGATGATCCCGCGTTCTGCCAGAATCTCAAGTTCCTTCTTTGTATAATGCCTGGTCAGCCAGTTTTTCTCATATGCTTTCTGCGTCAGCATGATACTGATCCTGTCTGCAGGTTCCTTCTTCCAGTCCATATATTTTAAGACCGCCAGCTGTGCATAGGCAGTTCTGCAGCAAAAATCCGTCTTCTCCATCTCGTACACACAGTCCGTGTACAGGCTCGTTCCAAGAACCGCCATAAAATGCCTGCACCTTTTCCCCATTCGCAAAACCTCCCTGCCCCACTATCGGTACATAAAATTGATCACATGTTCCCTGATATATGCATACTGTTCCTTCGCCCCGCCGGAAGCTCTCGCCGCCTCTGCCGCCCCGGCGTTTCCCAAAGCCAGATATTGAAGGAATGTCTCCATCTGTCCTTGCAGACATGTAAGCCCATCCTTCTTTGCTGCATATTCCAGTTCCCCGAACCGGCAGACCGCCTCCAGCGTATATTCCCGGAAGGAAAGGACGCCCCTGGTCTTCGCCATGTATGCCTCCGCCTCCTGCTTCCGGCCCTTTTTCCATGCAATCAGCGCCAGATATTTGTAGATAATCTCCCAGGGATGATTGTTGATCTGGGAAATCGCTTCTTCTTTGCCGTACTTTTCCGCCTCTTTCTCGATCCGGCACAGCCGATCCAACAGGCGCCCGCTGATACTGTCCAGATGAAAACGGTACAGGCCTTTCACATACACATACAGTGCGAACTTCATGCTGAAATCACCCTGCTCCCTGATGCCTTCCCGAAGCAGGTAAGTAAGCTGCGTTCCTGATTCCTTCTCGCCTCCTAAATACTCGGCCAAACGGCAGTCATATGCCTCCTTTTCTCCCATCTCCAGATAGTAGTGCAGCAAATAAGACAACGTCCTCATATAATCATACGAAGTCTTATTCTGAATCTGTTCCAGCGCCTGGAGGAAAGATTCCTCTGCCTCTCTTTGATGAAGCGCCGCCTGTACCTGCCCCAGCTGGCTCAAAGAGATCCCATAATGAATAGAAGTCTCCTGGTCAGGATAGACCAGTTCCCGGATTCCCAGAAGCTCTTTCTGATATATGACATTATCCTGTGCGATATCCAGCGCTTCCTGATAATCAAAGCGGTCCATGAGATAAACCGCCATCTTATTCCGGGTTTTCAGATAGCGTTCCAATTCCGTATGGCCTGCATGCCGCACGCATTTTTTAAAGCATTCCTTTGCGCGAAGGCTGTCTCCGATATGGGTGTATGCAGAGATCCCTGCATCATACAGTTCATAGAGTACGGATTTTTCCTCTTCTCTTTGAAAAACTATATTTTCAAGCATTCCTTCCAGCGCCTGATAGATGCAGACCAGATCTTCCTGATTCCGGTTATTTCCCTCTAAAAACAGGCTGTATTTCCGGAGGGCGATGCCAAAGGCGGAGGCGTCCGTCTCCTTCCTCAGATGCTCTGCGATCTTTGGAAACCAGTTTTTCTTATAATATCCCGCATAGGGACTGTCCGTCCGCATTCCTTCCTGCGCAAGCCGCAGCGCTTCAAAATAATCCTTCTCTTCCAGCCGGTACCATGCCTTTTTAAACAGCGTATCGACCGCGTCATAAGCGAAGATCAGATTCCTGTCATGCCCGGTATATTTCCGCGCGCGTTCCGCCATATCCTCAATAAGCGCCTCCGCCGAGTGTGTATCCAGCTTGTGTCCAAGAACCGAGCATACCACATCTGCCAGGAATAAAAATTCCATCCCCAGGCTCTGCTGTTCCTCCTGGTAATAGATGGAATGCACCCGGACCCGATCAAGCTGAATCTCTCGCTTTCCGGTATCCAGCATCTCCCGCTCGACCGCCGTCCGGTAGATATCCGCATTCGTCAGCGGGAAAAACCGCTTATTTCTGTATCTTTCAGACAAATCCCTGCGTTCTTTATAGCCAAGCGCCTGATACTCCCTGGCTCTCATATCGGCATTCTCTCCCTGCACCACCGCCATCCGGGTAGCCAGGTCAAGAAGGATGCGCCCACGGACCTCAAAGACCGGATTATGAAAGATCAGCCGCTCCACAATCTCCTCCGCCATATGTACATACAGGTTGCTGGCATAATCCTCGCGGACCAGGATACTGGTCTCATCGGACAAAAGTTCCTTCTGTACGGTTCCGAACCGCTCCAGAGCAAAAAGGCTGTACCGCCCCTGGCGGGGCTTCATATGATTCAGTTCATCCCCGAAACTATTTCTGATCGGGCAGGTTCCCGACCGCAGGAATCCGCCCAGCGTCTCATTGATCCGCCTCTTCACATCCCCAAGCGTGTCATTTAAAATGCCTCCACCCTCTTCATAATGCAGTCCCTGCGGATATTCCGCATGATTCTCCTCGCAGACCGCCTTTAAGTACAGGCGGATCCTGCGCTTCTCCCTGTCATGATCCGCGGAACTGTCCCCGTCATCATAGATCAGTCCGCCGATGAACAACGGCTCTTTCCCCTCATACCCCTCTACATTTTCAAATCTTCCCTGTTCGTCCAGCGCAATCGTCAACATTACCTGCCACCCCTTTTTCCCCGGTTTCCTCCGCCGCCGAACTGTCCCCCGCCTGCATTTTTAGGCGGAAGGTCTTCTACTTTCTTAAGCCCCGGTTCCATGGCTTCCATATATTCCTGATAGCACATCTGGGTTCGTTTCTGCGCCATGCCTGTGCGTTTTTTCCGGTATGGGTCTACAGTAATATGGTTGTCTACAAACCATTTGAAACCTTCTGTACCGGCGTTTTGTGCTCCGGAAAACGGATATGCCACCGTCTCTCCTGCCACAGCCTTAAAATCCATGCATTTTTTAAACTGCACGACTTTTTCTTTTGCAAAGACGCTGTCCGGTATCTCTTCCTTATATTCCGTCTCACGGATATCAATCCTGCCCCCTTCTTTCTCCACTTTCCGAAGTTTTACAGCATCTACGCATACGGCGATGCTTCCCAGTCCGAACGGTTTCGCCGCTCCCAGCCGATAGCCGCACTGTTTTCCTGAAAGCCCGGCGCCGTCTCCGCTGTTTAAGAGCCAGATCAGCTGCTGTAATTCTTTCTCCGATATCTGACAAAAATACAGTTTTCCATGGAAGGATATGCCTTTTTTCAGCGGGCGGACAGTCATATTCTGGTTTGTTTTTTCCACGCCGGAGGGCAGACGCATATCCATCTGATGCCAGTAAAATTTTCTGCCGCTCATTTCCGGGCGGTTCGCATGAAGTTTCCCCTGGGCGTCCAGATAATAGTCATACGTCCAGAAGACAGCCCCCTTTGGACGTTTCACATAAAACTCCATATTGTTAAGCTTCGGCGAAGAAAGCGGATACAGTGTCGTCACCGGTTCATAATATCCCTGATAATTATCCTGTTTTTCACATTCCAGATCGGAAAAACGAAGCTTCGACGAGACGGCGAACTTTTTTCCCAATGTTCCAAACAAAGAACACGCCGGGCAAAGCTTTTCCTTCTGGCTGCAGCTTCGGTAAGAACCTGCCAGATCTTTAAGTCTGTTGCTGTATACCTCTCTGGTAATACTGGCCGGGGACAGCCAGAGGAATCCGCCCTCCTCACTATAATATACCGGGAAATACTCTTCCCCTTCCCCGGCCTTAAAGCGCCTGAGTTCTCTTTCATACTCTGCATATCCGTTATTGCCGTCCGCTTTGTTCTTCTGATACATTTTTAAAATACTGTCCAGGTTATCCATCTCCTGTTTCAGATTGCTCCAGACCACCTTTCCATTTTTAGGCACAAAGACATGGCAGCAATGCTTCTGGGATGAGGGGCGGCCATTTTTACACGGCTGCTCGGGACTTTTTTCTCCCTTTATGATATATCCGACTGACTTTTCTGTGCTTTTGGCGTCTGCCCGTTTTACATGGGAAGCAAGCGGCTTTATTGGAAATTTTCTTCCGTCACGCGTCGTCCCCATCCGCTTAATCCGGTCAAAGAATACCCTGCATCCTTCCGGAAATCCTTCCTGCACATAGCACTCTCTGTCATAATATTCTAATGCATTCCAATGTTCCTCATCTTTGGCGCTGTTCTTCCCTTTCGTCCGCCAGATACAGTCCTCCGCCCCGATCAGTTCATAGGAAGCCGATCTGCCGCTGCCCGTCCGATGGATCAGTCCGGCTTTATACACCTCTACTGTCCGTTTACTTAAGATTACGTCGTCATCCAGCGCCGACATACAGGAATCGGTCATCATCTCATATATACTGCGGAACATCCCACGCACCTCGCTGCCCGGGATCACCGGTTCGGGACAGGGCCGGTCCGCATCCGTACCGGTCAAATCCTCATAGGAAAAAAAGTCATAAGACTTATGGTCCGGGATGCCGGACGGAAACGCCTGGTCCGTACTGGTATTTGGAATAAATAAAGGCGTCTTCGTCAGCACCGAGTATTCGATGACGCCTGTGTAATCCCCCTTCGTCCGGCTTAGTTCCGCCTTTTTGCTGCCCAGCGGAACAAAATTATATGGATTTACAAACTTATATCTTCCCATTATGGCCTCCTTCGCATTTTCAGGCGGTAATCATCCACATATGCCATTCCGTTTTCTTCGTTGTACGCAATATGGTTCAGCACCGTGATCTCTTCCTGGCTGTCTTCCAAAAGCACGCGCTCTTTGAACACCGCCCACTCATCTTCTTCCGGGAAATCCGTTATCACCTCAATCACACCGGACGGAAAGCGGCGGCTTTTGGAGGCAACACTTCGGTACTCTTTCTGCTCGTCAAAAAGATGCAGTTCCAGAAGTTCCTTGCCTGCAAGCGTTTCGAAAAGCTCTTCTCTTCCTTCATATTTTTTGAAGATCACTTTCCGCCTTGTGTATGCCAGCATCTGTCCCTGCGCCGGAGCACCTTCAAGCTTTTTAAGATCCTGTAATGTCATTTGGCCTGGCCTCCCTTCACACTGGCGTACAGAGCCGCCAGGCATTCCTGCTCCGTGAGCGATTCACTGCAAAATATGACCCTGTCGTCATCCGCGGCAAAAATACCTCTTCCGATGGCCGACTGGCCTCCCACCGCCACATAGCCTTTCTGAATATCCCGGATGACCAGATAAAGAAGCCCAACGATTGCCTTGTATTCTCCATACGCATCTTTACGCACCATCAGTTCCAGTTCTGTCTTTCCGTTCATACAGGAAACTTCCGAATACAGCGCCCCGTCCACCGTGGAAGCGTCAAAACGGTTGATCTTATTCCTGGTCATTGGAAGAGATACCGTATCTCTTAATACACTTTCGCCGACCACGACAGCCGACTGGCAGCCATCTTCTTTTTCAAGATTGCCAAACCAGGCGCCGATCACCTTCTCCGGATCTTTGACCTCGGCTTCCGTGAGAATATTCTTCGCATCTGCACGGATCGCGCCGTTCCAGCTGCTGCCCGGAATCACCGGCTGCCCGTTACATGTAATATGCTCATAATCCGCTTCGTCCGGTTTTGTAGAATACCGCCGGATACTGATACCGCCTTTTTGTTTCAGCGGAACCTGAATATGCACATATTTTCCCGCCGCCGCGCTCTTATGTACCTGCTTCCACGCTTCATAGGAACACGCCTCATACGCCGAAAGCGCCCTGTCCTTTTGCTGGAAATCAATCCATTGATCCACGTCCTTAGAACCAAATCCTTTTTCATAAATCTTTAAAATACGGACTCTTCCATATCCTCTGTTTTTATCAGAGCCGAAACGGATCTCACCGTCCTGCATGCCCTGAAAGAGGGAAGCAACCAGAGCCTCGCAGTCCATTTCTTCCTGTTCCTTCCGAACCACATATTCCAGATACAACGTCCCTTTAGCGCCTGTCTCAATGATTTCCTGGTCAAACTTGTTGTCAACCGTTTTCTCCTCCGTCAGTTTGACTCTGTCCCTCAAAGATACCTGCATCCCGGCTTTTTGGTCGAAATACAAGTCAGATAAGCTGACCGCGCTCATGCGCCCTTTTTCTCCCTGTGAATATCCGAACAATTTCTCGCGGTTCTCCTTCTGGCTTACATAATTCCTGAGCGCCCCTGCCAGGGAACTCCCCGGGATAAAGACCTCGCCGTCGCGGTTCCGGATCAGATCCGCGTCTGATTCATAATCCTCCCCGCCAGAGACTGCCATAGGAGAGGCAAGCGCTAGTTCCGCCGCGTAATATTTGCGATATTTAACTGGATTTTTCATCTTTACCTGCCTTTGCCTTTCTTAAAGAATATTTCACCTGATGCAAATATGCTTTCAGATACCGCATCTTAACATCCTCGCCTTGATAATCCTCCACACCGTAAGTTTTACAAAATTCTTCCGTAAGTGTTTCGCAAGCCTGCCCGCAGACTTTTAAAATCCCTTCGCTGACCATCTGCTTTTTCTCTTTTGTCCCGGAATCCTTGCCGAAGCGGTCTTTTGCAGCGCTATAGATTTCCTGTATATCCGTGCATTCGCTGCACATCAGGAGCATATTGGCAACGGTGGGCATGGTTTCCGCCGCAGTTACAAATTCCTTTTTCGCTGCCCGGTCTTTCTTGGCCTGCTCTGCAGCCGTCATTCGGATGTAAGTGTCAAATAAGTCGTCACAGATAGCTTTTCCGATTCCGAAGTCCCGTATCTGTACAGGCTCCGACTGCCCTTCTCCCGCTTCTGCGCAGATGCTGCCCCGGCTATCAGCCGCTTCCTCCAGAAGCGTCATCTCTCCGAATCCTTCCTGGCAGCGTTCTCCGATAAAATATCTGTCCTTATGAAGGATTTCCTGTTCTCCCGCAAAATAAATGCGCAGTACCGTTCCTTTGTCAAAAGCCTCCACATGCGGTTTTCGTTTTCCCCAGGTCAGGTTAAAGCCGCCGACCGTCGTATATCCGATATATTTTTCTGTCCGTAAGACCTGTTCTTTAGAGACTTCCAAAGCCGCGCAGATTTCCTCCAAAAGCGCTTCCGAATCTGTGGTATACATGGCATTTTTTCCATATACAATGGCGGGGGCTTCCAGCTTCACCAGAACTTTAGCAGCTTTTTTCCTGACAGGCAGGGAAGATTCTTTTCCGCCTATGATACGAACCATACATTTACCGTATTCTGTGTTCCTGCCATATCCCATATAGCAGTCGGGGCTTTTCTCAAGAAGCCGCCGAATAGTATGCAGCATGTCAGGATCTCCCTTAATATACCCGCCGAATGTCTGTCCTGCGGAGATACTGGATATCTGATAGAACCGGCTGTCGCCGCTTTCATCCTCCGCCGCTCTGCCGATCCCCTTGTCCTCCGGCCTGCGGTGGTGGTACCGTTCTTCCATGCTTACATGGCGCAGCATAAGCTCCCCTGCATCATTCCTGCAAATATAACAGTGTTTGATCTGGTTCAGTTGTTCCGTGTCCTTCTGCTCATACGCCGCGGACGCCGTCTTGTCCACATATTCCCGGGAATTATTTTTGATGGCATACAAAGAAGCCGGTACTTCCACACACCGCTTTTTGTTTACAGAAAGATACGCGTTGGAAAAGATAAGGGAGTCATCCGACAGGAGCGCTTCTTTTTCCCGCTCATCCGCACGCTGCAAAAGCAGGCCTAATATCTTGCTTCCGTCTATATAATCCTGTGTGTTCTCCTGGCCGCCATTCACACTCTTACAGACCATGGGATCCTCCAGATATAATTCATATTCCAGCACATCCGCATTCGGGGAGATCTGAACCGCATTTGATATTGCTTTGTCCTCCCTGTCCTTTTCGGCATACGGTTCCAAAGTGACCGATACCTCTCCAAGCCCCCGGGTTCTGCTGATGCCCATATGTTTCAGAACCGTGCAGCACAGTCCAAGGTCGGACGCATGCTCCCCTTCCAACAGCACGTCCGCCCGGAAAATCAGGCCTTTTTTTATCACTCTCGTCGTGCGAAGAGACCCTTCCTCGGCGATCCCTGTCTCTTCGTTCAGCCTTGTCTGTGTCCTTGTATAGGTAAAATGGCTGACCACGTTCTGCCGGCACACCACGGGCGACGGCAAAAGCCTCTCTACCTCCGCCTTATAGTCGTGTATATGCTCTATGTAAGCATTGCCCAGCCGCAGGCTGCCCATGTTTGCGCCTTTGTCTCCAAAAATCTTCCTGACCGGTATCTCTTTTCCCCAGTCGTTAAGCTCCTGGGCGCACTCCCGCAGGCATCCCTTGATCCGCTTGCCCGGAATATACGGAAATCCGTATGTATCATAACAAATATCCGTGTCGATCAGGCTGTTGTACACGCCTCCGTCCGACACGCACAGATCGCTTAACAGCTTTATTTTCAATTGATATTGTCCCATTCTAACCCTCCTCCTCAGCGCTGTCCGCCGCAGCATCCGGATCTATATAGTAATCCATCATCTCCAACGCGTCATACCATTTTGCCGTATGATCCTCCCAAAAGGCCGCGTCTTCGCCATCCGGAAGCTTCCATCCTCTGGAATCCAGGAAATTAATCAAAAGCCGCATCTGATGTTCGCCCTGGGCATAAGTATTCCGCAGGTCTTTGGCAAAGGAACGGGGCATTTTCTTTTCGTTTTGGAAATACCGCACCGCTTCTTTAAAACGGTCAAACGCAAAAGCTTCCTGGTTGAGCTTTTTTAAGCCCCCCTCCTGTTTGGTTGCTATGTAATAAGGCCTGGTAAGCAGCGAGTATCTGCCCTCCAGCCGGTACTCTCTTTGGCGCATCAGCTTTAAATTCTGCGCATGGACATTTTTACATATATGAAAATCCACGAAGTTCCCAATACGCCCGTGATCCATATACCGTGCCTCTTTCGCCCGCTTTTTCGCGGATTCACAGCATTCCTCCGCCACTTCATACCCCACATGGAACGGGAAATGGCTGTTGATAAACGCGGCTCCAGCGCAGACGCTGAATCCGTATTTTTTGATGCTTTCGGCGTCGGTATCTCCTGTCATGGTAAGTCCCGCCACCCTGCGGCAAAAATATTCAATCGTCGCCAGGGCGATCCGGCCATTGCACACATAAGTAATATCGTCTCCTGCCACCAGAATTTTCCTGACAAAATACATTTTCCCTTTTACGGCGTCTTTATTAAAATGATCCGACATTTCCTGAAAAGTCTGCTTAAAGGACTCATTGATATTGCAGGAAATGTTTCGCATCTTCTGCACCGCTTGTTTGTAATCCCTGATCCCCTGGATCTGTTCACGGATTCTAAGCCCCATATTATTGCCGTCTATATGGACGACCGCAATCGTACTATCCACGCCTTTTTGAATTACATAATGGTCAAAGATCCGCGCCGCCCGGTCTCCTGCAGCAATGCTTTCGCTTTTCTTCTTTTTCAGGCCTGTTTCCGTACTTACATCGCCGTCGCTTAAGGGATAGCCGGTCTTTACTTCCACCTGCATAATCGGAAGCGCGCCCAAAGGCTTCGATACGATCATGTCTGCTTTTGTACGGTTCATCTGCTCATGAAGTTTTTGGTAATCATTCTGATAATCTCCCGTGCAGTCCACCACGGCTACCGCCAGCTGCAGAGAATATGTGTGCTTCATTACATAAGCGGACATTCTTTTGTTGATCTCAAGACACAGCTGCCTGTCCCGGAAGATCACATAGGCATTGCCGCCGCCCACGAAGAGTATCTGCACCTCTTTTTTCCCCTCTTCAAAGGGAAGCGCCTTCTTCCCCTCGCACCACTGCATCTCCATAGACGGAGACGGTTTCATGGAATCCACCGCATACCGCAGCGCTTCCGCAATAATGTCCTCCACGATTGCCGATGCGCCGACGGCGTCTTTTACTTTTGTGGTGCGGAAGATATACTTCTGTATTCCACGCACATCATACATGGCCAGTACCGGCTGACTTGTCATACTCTTGGTTCCTCCTTAGTTGTCATTCCTATATCATTATTTTTAAGTCCATGGCACATCAGATCTTTCACATGTGTAAATTCCTTTTCCACACAGATTCCATGGTCTCTTTCCAGACGTTTCAATGCATTTTTCTCATCTTCCTCTATCCCTTCCTCGCTGGCATGGTTAATCCGGTTCCGGATCATTTTCAAAGGAAGATAATATTTCATCATATGGTACAATTCCCCGCCGGAAACATTACTCTCCGGTATATCTCCCGTTCCCGTATAGCCTTTCAATTTATCCAGCGCGTTTACTTTCTTCTCATATGTACCGACTTTCAGTTTTTCGTACTCCCCGGCATTGTTGTACAGAAAATAGTGTTGCCACAAGGTATCGCTTAACAGTATTTTTACAAAAGTACCCATCGCCTTTGGCTTGCTGTTCCATTTTTCTCTTGTATAAGGCAGCGAAATGGCCGTCGTATTCTCTTCGTATTTTGTCCTCAGAAAGTTTACAAGCTTCTGAACTGCTCTTTTTTCCTGATCGGTTTTCATATATGTCTCCAGATACCGGAACCTGGAAGCAGGCAGCTTTTCCAAAGAGCCGTATTTTTCAAGCATGGATGCATATCCACATTTTAACCGGTCAGCAAACTGCCGTAATTCCTTTGGCTCCGCGATGCTGTCATAAAGTTCTACATAGAACGCCGTACTCGCCTCGGTCGCCCCCGGCTTCACACGCCGATTCCTTTCCGGGAGATTGAGCATCCCTGACTCATAATAGTACTGCGGCATTTTCTCCACATACAGTGTCAGCGCCTGCTGCACCATATGATTATCCAGACACCATTGAATCAGATGTGGATAAGTATATTTCTGATCCTTTTTTATGTTTAACTTCTTTCGGATCAGAGAAATCATATCACTGAAAATCTCCGAGAAAAAGCTTTCCTTTTCTTTCTTCTCCTCGTACTGATCCAATCCCTTTTGCAAATTTTCCATAATCTGATCTACCTTTTCCACATCACACAGACTCATAATATGAGAAAACTGTACGATCTGGCTTAGAAGCTCTTTTGTGTCTTCATCTTTTTCCTTTTGATAGCAGGCTTCCAAAAGTTCCGCATTCCCGGTGCTGACAAACTGATGGATGCCGCTTAACAGCTGAAACATGTCATAAATGAAAAAAATAGAATAGATTTTCTGATCGTACCAGTTACTGTATACAATCTCTTTGCAGAAAATATCATGATATTCCAGATACCGGATGATGACTGTCATCAGGAAACTAATATCCCGCAGACCGCCTGTATAATCAATGTACACGCTTTTCTTCTCTCCCTGGTCAAGGCCGCTCCCCGACGCGATCTGGCGGTATACTTCAACCGCCCTGACAGACGTCTCACTTTTAGAATCCGTATACGCGATCTCCTGATATGTGATCTGCTGATCCTGATAGAGTTCTCTGAGCTTTTCATCGCCTCGTATATAAGACTCTACCATCTGCTCAAAATTTTTATGGTCTTCGTGTTCCCTTACCTTTTCCGTGACAATATACAGGATCTTCCGGATCAGCTCCCCATTTCTGGCCGCTTTATAGATCAGGTATTTTACCGGGGCGTCATTCGTCTGCACGCCGTCAAAATACTGCTGCCCTCCGTCCGCTTTCTCCGCCGTATAGCGAACGGCTTTTCGTCCTTCCTTGTAATCGCTCAGAAATAAAAGCAGTATTCCGTCTCTCCCCATCCTTTGTGTCCCCCGTTTTACTCTTTCGTCAATATGCCCAGCCTGCCAATCCTGGTTCGTAAGAATGTAAGCAATTTGCTTTTATCAGTATACCATATTTCGACAAAAAAGCAAAAAAACAGAGATCCATCAGAATAAGTGATAGAAATCCCTGTTTTTCGCCTGCGCGGCTGCAATCCAATGCCCTGTGGCGGGCTTATACCATTTTTAACAACTCCTGATCCAGAGCCAACGCCAGAGCCTGATCCGTGTCAATGCCCTATAGCGGGTTTTTCCTATTCCTACATTTCTATGAAAGGTTGTGCTCTAAATGAGGAACTTGTGTCAATGCCCTATGGCGGGCGGTTCCATTTTCTACAAAGAATGTGTTCCTGAACTGGGTGTGCGAGAAGATACTGCAGAGTCAATGCCCTTAATCGGGCGGTTCCCATTTCTACGATAACCAGGAGCAGGAAGATGACTTCGACATCGCCTGTGTCAATGCCCTTTCTCGGGCTCTTCCCATCTCTACAATAAAATGGGATATTTGGTTCCAACAGTTATTGAAAAGTGTCAATGCCCTATAGCGGGCGATTCCCATTTCTACGGTATCCCTTAAAAAACCAGCCAAAATCAATGGTTTCCGGGTCCGTTTTTATGGGGTAATTATCAGAATATTCTGATAATTCGCTCTTTTTTAGAAAAAACATGCATGTTTACAATTCGTTCATATTTGGAGCTGTTTTTATTTTACAACAGGTTACGCGAAAATGCAAGAAAAATATAATGGCCGAACTGTGAGCATCAGACTTAAAACAATAAGCGCTCCGAAAAGTGCTTATTGTTCTATGTCTTTTTCTTTTATCTCAAACGATCCTTCTCTTTAACATTCCACTTCGTCAACCGTAATACATGTAATCTCTTTAAATTGTTTCAGCTGCTTATCATTTGTAAGAAATAAATCGCATCCAGACAGACATGCAGTTGCAAGCTGTAAAGCGTCCATGGATTTAAAGTCCTTATACTCTGCCCTGATCCTGGCGGTTTCTTTGCAATTTCCTGACTAATTTCTACAATCTCGATATCAGCTACCATCACTAGACGCTCGAACATATTGATAAACTCGTACATTTTATTTCTGTATGGAAACACAAAATATTCTTCCATAGTAATTACAGATGATACTAATCTCTTATCATTGTCATATCCATATTTAAAAAAACTTCTCATCTTTTCATAATACTGCGGATTATTACTGTCTTTTTCTATAAAATATATAAAAGGTGCGGTATCAACAAAAACCGTTTCGAATTCTATCATTTTCACGCATCTCCCTCATATATTCATCAACATTTTCCCCTCTTTCACTTGGAATAGAAAAACTGTCCCAATCAATAGAAGCTTTTTCCGTTTTCTTTTTAGGGGAACTTAATAAAGTAACAATAACCTCTGTTCCGTCGTACTCCCTTATATCATCTTCTTCAATAATAACAGCATTTCCCCGTATGACTCCTTTTACGGCTGCAAGCATAATAATACCCCCTTATCTTTGATCTGTATATATAATAACAACACTTCCCTGTTTTTTCAATTGGCGCTGACAGAAAATTCTCCCAAACCATGCACCATAAACATTTTTCCCTGTTTCTTATTATATTCTGACGAATATTCTCTTAAGTATTCTTTTGCCTCCTGTGGGCGGTTGTTTCCTTTATGTTTATAATATAATATGTTCGGCAACAGCCTTCAAGAATAATTTTTGCTACTACATTTGTATCAGGTAGTCCTTGCCAATGCCAGTCATAGAACGGCATCTCCATCATAGGATAATTATAGAACAATAAAAAGACTGGTGGAGAAATCTTTTGTCTGTTATAAAGAAGTTTTGCAAAATCTTCGGTATTGTCTGCATGGTCCTTACCATTGTCCTGTGTGTCCTGGCGGGCGGGCTGTACCTTAAATACCGGCCCCTCTATCTTAAATACAAGGAAGACGCCGTCCGGGCGGTGGAAGAATCCACTGCGGATACATTTACCAAAAACCTGACCGGATATATATACGACGATAACAACAACCTGATCAGCCGGCTGTCTATTGACATGAACGCAGATTATCTAAGATACAAAGACATCCCCAAAGACACCATAAACGCGTTTATATCCATCGAGGACAGGCATTTCAGAGAACACAAAGGATATGATTTAGGCGGCATCCTGCGGGTGGGCTGGCGGTATCTGGTCACCGGGGGCGAGGAAAAGCACGGCGCAAGCACCATCACTCAGCAGCTTGCAAGGAGCGTATTTTTATCAAATGACGTGACTTTGGAACGCAAAGCGCGGGAAATTCTGACAGCTGTGGAAATCGAGAAAAAATACAGCAAAAACGAAATACTGGAATTTTATATAAATAACGCCTATTTTGCCAACCGTTGCTACGGCATCGAGGCGGCGGCAAAGCGGTATTTTGGCAAATCTTCCGCCGAGCTTACATTAAGCGAGACCGCCTACCTCTGCGCGATTCCCAATTCGCCCTCCTACTATGATCCTCTGGAACATGCGGACCATGCCCTTGCCAGAAGGGATAAAATCCTGGAGGATATGCACGACTGCGGATATATTACAAATACAGAGCTTCGAGAAGCCAAATACAGCGAGATTGCCCTCAAGCCCCAGGCGGCGGAAAAGATCCAGAACTATGAGACCACCTACGCTGCGGACTGTGCCATACGTTATCTGATGGAACTTAACGGATTTTTGTTCCGGTACGACTTTGAGCATATGGATGACTATCAGGATTATCTGGACGCTTACAACGACTGCTACGAAGCCTGCCGCAAAAAGTTATATACCGGCGGATATGTGGTTCGTACTTCTTTAAACGAAGAAAAGCAGGCGCTTCTTCAAAATACAATCGACGAAGCCCTGGCCTTTGACGAAGAGGTGGGAAGCGACGGCGTCTATGCGCTGCAAAGCGCCTCCGCCGTCATCGACAATCAGTCCCACAAGGTCGTCGCCATCGTCGGCGGCAGAAGCCAGGATACAGAAGTCTATACGCTGAACCGCGCCTATCAGTCCTACCGGCAGCCCGGCAGTTCTTTTAAGCCGCTGGCTGTCTACGCTCCGGCGCTGGATCAGGGATACACTGCTGATTCCCTGCTTCCAAATATAAATATATCTCTGGCCAAGGGAGTCGGGCTTGCGGCAGTCAGTCTCCCTGGCAGCCGCATACGCCTGGACCAGGCAGTGGAGCGTTCTGTAAACGGCTGTGCCTGGTGGCTGTTCTGCAGCCTGTCGCCGGAAAAAGCGCTTTCCTATGTAAAGCATATGGAGTTTTCCCGCATCGTCCCGGACGACCATTATCCCGCATCCGCCTTGGGCGGCCTGACCTACGGCACCACCACGGTGGAAATGGCAAACGGTTATTCCACGTTGGCGAACCTGGGTGTCTTTCACCCGGCCACCTGTCTGACTTCCCTAAAGGACCGGGACGGGCGCGAGCTGTATGCGGAAGCAGAAGCGGAAGAAATCTATACGCCCGGCGCCGCGTCCAGAATGGTAAATATTTTAAAAGGTGTCATCCGGCGCGGCACCGCATCCGCCATGGGATGGAACCTTACGGTAGAAGCCGCCGGAAAGACCGGAACGACCAACGGATGCAAAGACGGCTGGTTCTGCGGGATCACGCCGGACTATTCCATGAGCGTATGGGTCGGCTATGACGAACCCCGGATACTTAAAAATCTGTACGGAGCCACTTATCCGGCAGCCATATGGAAAACAGTCATGTCCGAACTGGTCAAAGACAGCGGCCATCAAAAGTTTGACGTTCCCGCCGCCGAAGCAGAAGAACTCTATATGCCCGCTGACGCGCAGGCGCAGTCCAAGTACCTGCCCGGGCGGGACGACGACGAAGTGCTCTCCGACGGATATACAGTGAGAAATTACAGGGAAGACCACAGCGTGGCAGATCAGGCGGATGCAGTCATGTATCAGATGCAGACACTGAACCGGGATGCGGAAAATGACATGCAGGAATGGAACAGACTATATGAAGAAGCAAAGACGCTGATCGAGCAGATCTACAGCCAGAAGCTCCGCGCCCAGGAGGCGGAAAAACTGGAAAACCTAAAAGACGGCATCCTTCCGTAGATTACCTTTGGCTTTGCAGCGCCCCGCGCCAAAAACCTCTGCCGCCTGTGTATACACCGGCGGCAGAGGTTTTTTATTTTATTTACGGTTTACTGCAGTCTAACAATATCTTCGGATATTTGGAACTATGGAAAACCTCAAAGCTTTCCACCGCCTCGCTTAAGGGCATGATTTTCTGGATGATCTTGTCTGTCTGCATCCGTTTGATCATCTTGATCGCCCTGGGCATAATCGCCGTATTGGTAAATACGGTCTGGATACGCCCTTCCTTCATATACAACTCATGAAGATTCAGCGGCATCTCATAGGTGGGCGGAAATACCGCAAAATATACAGCTGTTCCGCAGCGGGCCAGGATCTTAAGCGGCGTCTCGGCTGCTTTCGGCGAACCGGACATCTCAAACACATAGTCAAATCCCACGCCGTCCGTGATCTCCATAGCGCGGGCCACCGTATCCTCGTTAAAAGGATCGATGACATATTCCGCTCCCATTTCCAGCGCCATCTTACGTTTCTCTTCTACCGGTTCAATGACCGTAATGCGGGCCGCGCCGGATAAAAGGATCTGGTTTAACATAATGGAACCAATACCGCCCACGCCTGCCACACAGACCGTTGCACCATGGCGGATCGGAGATAAATCCATAGCGCGCAGACAGCAGTTCGTCGGCTCTACAATGGCATATTCCTTTAAATCGGCATCGTCGGGAAGTTTATAGATCGTCTTTACATCCGTGACGATATATTCGGCAAAAGCGCCTGTCCCTTTGGAATTGATACAATACTGCTCCATCCCTTTCTTACACCACTCGCATTCCCCACAGTGGGATACCGGAAACAGCGTGACTTTATCGCCGACTTTGTATCCTGCCTTTGCGGCCTGTTCTCCAAGTTCCACGATCGTGCCGGATGCTTCATGTCCCAAAGGTGCAGGCGGTTTGGAATTCATAACGCCCATCGTCACCTGATGTACATCCGTCGCGCACAGCGCCGCATACGCTACTTTTACTTTGACTTCATTGGATTTCACTTCCGGAATCTCCACATCTTTTAACTCGATCTGATTCCAGTCTGTCCACCATAATTGTTTCATTGTTGCCATTTTAATTCATCCTCCCAGTTAATTCGCCATTCCGCGATCTCTTAATTCTTTCACGATATTTTCATAAGAAGCTTTATCCAGCTTGTAAGCAAACAGAGCAACCGCCGCCACGATTGAGCAGATACCCACGAACAGATGGGATCCAAAATTCATGGTGAAAAGCACGGTACTTGTCTGCTCTCCGCCCGCCACATAGCCGACTTTATCCAGGATGGCAGCCGCACCCGCGATAGAGATCGCCTGTCCGACTTTCAGCATAAAGTTGATAATGGTAGAAATAAATCCTGCGCAATACACGCCATATCTGTGATAGGTATACTCCGCCGTATCGGGCATCATACCGAATACGTTGCCCAGCATCATGCCGCTGCCCAGCCCGCAGAGCGCCTGCAACACATAATACACACTCTGTCCAAAACCGGTTGTAATCGGTACAAAGAAGCTTAAGATATTTGCAATGGCAATCAGCGTAAACGCAACACCGCCCAGCGTTCCTTTGTTCTTTACTTTTGTGACCAGCATACTGACGGAAAACGCGCCGATCATACCGCAGATCGACCAAAGCGTCTGGGTATTTGCATACAGGAGATCGTTACCTGCATTGTATGTACAGAAATACAGCCTGAAAGTCATACCGCCCTGGATGATGCCCCATGCCAGATACGCGATGGCAATCTGGATGACCGGCCAGTTGCCTGCCAGAACTTTAAACTGAGAAATAAAGGAAACTTTTTCTCCCTGGCTGTCGTCAACCTGTACGATCTCCTTGGTAGAAAGGATCGTGATGATAAAGAACGGAGCCGCCAGTAAAGAGAAGATCAAAGCTGCCCTCTGATAACCCACCGCGCCGCCGCCTGTAGCGCTTACGATACGAAGCGTTAAAGCTGACAAAAGCGTCATAGCCAGGAATGCGCCGGTCATACGGTAACTGGAAAGCGCGCTTCTGGTTTCTGTATCACGGGTCATCATAGCCGGCATGGCAGAATAAGTCACGTTTACCATCGTATACAGAAGCACCAGGATAAAATACATGCCAAGTCCCCAGAAAGTCCTGAAGCCTTCTGACCAGTTCAGATTTGTCGTAAAGGTCAGCACGTTAAAGATCAGCATGGGAACAAACGCGAAGATCACCCACGGGCGATAACGTCCCCATCTGCTATGTGTCTTATCTGCCAAAGAGCCTA
This sequence comes from uncultured Lachnospiraceae bacterium, assembly GCA_910587495.1. Lineage (GTDB taxonomy): Bacteria > Bacillota > Clostridia > Lachnospirales > Lachnospiraceae > Hominiventricola. The sequence continues at coordinate 19,516 of CAJUMT010000032.1, forward strand.
CGACCGGATCATTGACAGCATCCCAGAATTTGGAGATAAAGATTACGATTCCCACCACAGAGGCATTAATCAGCGCCACATCCGTAAGGAAAAATACCAAATAAGAACCGATCAGCGACCAGCTCATGTTGCAGGCAAAATCTCCACAGGCGTATCCCACTTTCCGCCCAAAATTCAGTTTCGTATATTCATCCACTTGCCTTTGTTCTGTTGAATTCATATGTCCCTCCTATTGAAAGTTCCGCTGTTTTTTAGTTCCGCTCCATTACATCATTTCACGGACAGCTTTTTTGATATCCTCTTTTGCGTATCCGTATTTCTGACGAAGTTCTTCGCCGCTTCCGAAGCCCGCATAGACCTGCGGAATACCGAAGCGCTTAAATGCTGCCGGACGGATCTGCTCGTCTACGAAATAATCCGCGATAGAGCTTGCAAGTCCGCCGCTCATCAAATGATCTTCCCACACAATGATCTTACCGGTCTCATCTACGGCTTTTTTTACTGCCTCTTTATCAAAAGGCTTGATCGTATACATATCGATCACACGCACATCAATGTTTTCTTCTTTTAATTCTTCCGCCACATCCAGCGCTTCTCCTACCATCTCTCCGTGCGCGATAATCGTTATATCTTTTCCCTCCCTTGCGGTCACGCTGCCGCCGATGGAAAATTTCACTGTACCCGGCTCATATAACTGACGGTCTTTCTTTCCCTGTGCCAGACGGATATACATAGGCCCCGGATACTCCATGGACAGGTTCAGAATATCCCGGATCATATTCGGATCGCAAATGGAAAGCGCCGTCATATTTACCATAGATTTAACGATCGCAAGATCTTCCATGGCATTGTGTGTAGAACCGCCGCCGGAGGTAAGTCCGCCGCCTGTACCGATGATGCGCACCGGAAGATTCTGATAGCAGACCGCCGTACGCACCTGCTCGCACGCTCTCATAGAGAGAAATGGAAGCATACCCATAATGACCGGAATATTTCCCGCCAGCGCGAGGCCTGCCGCCACGCCTACGCAATTCTGTTCCGCGATTCCAACGTCAATATATCTTTCCGGAAATTTCTGCCGGAATCCTTTCAGGTTCATGCCCACGTCCGGCGTACACACAAACAGTTTTTCATTTTTCTCTCCGATCTCGCAGAGCGTATCTCCGATCACGCTCCGGGCGGAAATCCATTCTCCAAAGTTAAAAGATCCTGCCATTTTCTACTCCTCCCTTCCATAGTTTGCCGCAAGTTCCACAAGCGCCTGCTTAAAATCTTCTTCGTTCAGGCTGCCTGCATGCCAGCCGACTACTTTTTCCATAAAGCTTACGCCTTTTCCTTTGATTGTATGGGCAATGATCGCCGTGGGTCTTGCAGATGACGCGGGCGGAAGACTGTCCAGTGCATCCACAATTGCATTCATATCGTGTCCGTCGATCTCGATCACGTTCCATCCAAACGCTTCCCATTTATCGGCATAAGGATCCATGACTGTGATCTCTTCCGTGTAGGAGCACATCATCTGGCAGTTCCTGTCGATCACTGCCACCAGATTGCCCAATTCATAGGAACGTCCGGTCAAGGCCGCCTCCCATACAGAGCCTTCGCAGGTCTCGCCGTCTCCCAACATACATACCACGCGGTGGCTTTCTTTCTTTACTTTCGCGGAGATCGCCATACCTACCGCCATGGAAAGTCCCTGTCCCAGAGAGCCGGAAGAACACTCGACGCCTGGAAGCTGCACTTTACACGGATGCATACCATAAGCACTGTCCAGTTTGCCGTAAGTTCTCACGATTTCGTCATAGTCAAAAAAGCCTCTCATCGCCATGGCAATATACATGCATACGGCTCCATGTCCTTTGCTCAGGACAAAACGATCCCTCTTCGGGTTCTGGATGTTATCCGGGTCCACATTTAATCCATGATGGAACAGGCCGATTAACAGGTCTGTCATGGAGAGATCCCCGCCGATATGTACAGAACCTTCATATACGCCGCAC
>CAJUMT010000033.1 GCA_910587495.1 uncultured Lachnospiraceae bacterium
AAATATATCAGATATATGGGTTTGGTTGTAAAACACATTCATGCGTTTGTCGTGAGCTATTAGGCTGAACATAAAGACTGGCCTCTTTTATACTATATTGGTATCATGCATTGTCCAAAATTGTCCAAATTTTTGAAAAGATTCTTGACAAATGCGTCTACACAATGTAGTCTGTATATAAGACTACATTGTGTAGACAGGAGGCTGTACTTATGGCAGAAATTCAATTAGGAGCTGTAGAGGCTCGTTTTGCGGACATCATCTGGGAGAGGGAGCCCGTGACATCCGCTGAACTCACAAAACTGGCCGCGGCAAAACTCACCTGGAAACGGACAACAACACACACGGTACTACGTCGGCTCTGCGACAAAGGCCTGTTCCAAAACAATAACGGCACAGTGACTTCTCTTATATCCCGGCAGGAGTTCTATGCCCGCCATAGCAAAAAGTATGTGGATGAGACTTTTGCGGGTTCACTCCCCGCTTTTCTTGCCGCATTTACCAGCGAAAAGAAGCTGACAGCCGAGGAAATTACCGAAATACATGAACTGATCGACAAGGCAGGTGAATAATATGGGTGATATATTCCTGAAAATCCTGAATATGAGCATTGCCGCAAACTGGATGATTCTAGCAGTAGTGCTGCTGCGGTTCGTGCTGAAAAAAGCGCCAAAATGGATTGCCGTCCTTTTATGGGGCATTGTCGCCCTGCGGTTGGTGATTCCCTTTTCTTTCGAAAGTGCATTAAGCCTGGTTCCCAGCGCCGAAACTTTCAGTGCCCATAACATCCAGTATGAAACGCCTGCCATCAAAAGCGGTATCCCCGCCATTAACAATGCCGTCAATCCCATCCTGGGCGAGGCCTTCGCGCCGAATCCGGCTGCCAGCGTCAACCCGCTATATGTCTGGATGTTTATTGTGTCGGTAATCTGGCTCATTGGCATCATTGCAATGTTGCTATATGCCGCAATCAGTTATGTACGGGTACGCCAAAGCGTTGCAGAAAGAGTACCCTATGAGGAAAACATCTTTCTGTGCGACTATGTGAAATCACCGTTTATCTTGGGGTTGGCCCGGCCCAAAATATATCTGCCTTCCAATATAGATGGGATGGCCATGGAGATGGTCATTGTCCATGAAAAGGCGCATCTGGCGAGACGCGACCATTGGTGGAAACCGCTGGGCTTTCTGATTTTGGCAATTCATTGGTTCAATCCCCTGTGCTGGATTGCCTATATGCTGCTTTGCCGGGATATTGAACTGGCCTGCGATGAAAAGGTCGTCCGGCAAATGGATTTAGATGGGAAGAAGCAATATTCTACCGCCCTGTTAGAATGCAGTACCGGGCGGCGCCTGGTAACAATCTGCCCATTGGCCTTTGGAGAAATTGGAGTAAAAGAAAGGGTGAAAAACGTATTAAACTACAAAAGACCACCCTTTTGGGCCATTGTTGTATCTGTCATTGCCTGCGTGGCAGTGTCTGTGTGTTTTGCAACGGATCCCAAACAGGCTCCAAGTGAAATTTCCACTAGCCAGAGTACATTTGAAGCCGAGAGTTTGGAAATCCATGATGGTTACAGCGATGCTGATGATGAAGGCAGCAATAATGGCGACCCATTGGACAATGCCATCTCCCAAGCCATTTTGAACCACTACGCCAGCGACAAACCGGACGGCCTGATCCATGTGGAGAGCCATGTACTTCTGGCAAATGAAGGAACAAACAAAACGCCCGTCTCCGTGTCGGATCATGCAGCTTCAGAAGAGACCGTTTATCTCCTTGTTCTCCATCAAACATACAGCTCCTACGGCAGTGCGCTGGAGGAAAAAGGCGGGAGCTATATCCCTGCCGCCATCACTTTCAATGTCAGTGAGTCGGGCGAGTACACCGCAAAAGAGTATTGGGAACCCCGGGATGGAGCCTATTATGCGGACGATATCCGGGACAAATTCCCTGGCGCTTCCGCTGACGATGCCCTGAACAACCAGGCTTATGCCAAAGACTTGGAAGCAAAGTGTTACGGACAGGCTCTTAACTATTTGAGTAGTGCCGGAAGTTTAGATGCCAAAATTGCCGCATTGCTGGATACGATCTGTACGTCCCCCACCGCCGACAGTGCGCCGGGAGCATATATAAATGCCCACAAGGCGGAATATGACGAACTGCTGGGATACGGGGAATACACCCTCCGATACTGTTTCACCCGGTTCGAGGAGGGCAGAGGAACCGGGCTGGATGGCCACATCATGATGCAGGCGTGCGAAGATATTGCAGCCGGCTGGGGCGAAGAATCGTCTGTTTCCAGCCAGTCTACGAACGGCGTGCCTACCGGGCAAATGTGGTATGGCACATTCAAAAACAGTGCGCTAAATTTAATGGAACAATATGCAAAAGCTGAGCTTGAGAAGTACTATCCGGCATCCTATCTGCTGCTCAGTATGCTTGGGGAAGTATAGATACCTCAAAACGCAAAGAGCCTCTCTCCCGTACCCCAAATGAGCGGCGCGGAAAATTTCTGGTTTTCCGCGCCGCCCATTTTTTGTAATTATATTCTGACTTTTTCTTTCAGCTAATTCATCCCATGCCTCATCAAACCAAATTTCCACTTTCAGATGCCTATAGTCCACGCACATCATAAACGCCATACGTTTAAATTGTATTTCAAGTTGATTGTCCTGGCAGGCCCAGCCACTCTTTCACTGTTTCCACTGCATAACCTACCCCTTCCGCAATTGTCTCTACTTTAACTCCCAGATTATAGAAATTCCTCGCACTTTCCTGAGCCTTTTTCAACTCACCTTTTTGTTCCGACTCTATCCTCATCTCCTGAATAGCCTGGCACACGTCAATTTTCCCTTCTTTCTTATCATATTTCAATCCAGTGTTTGTAATTACTTCAATAACATCAACCGCCCTGCGTTCCATCTCCCGGAACCGTTTTTCATGGTTCTTCAGTACTTCTTGCAACCGATCTTTATTTTTAGAATATTTGATAAAAAGCATAACCTCCCGCAAATTGGATCGAAACCTTAAGATTTCTTTTTCCGTCATTAAAGCCGGCGCGATCAAACGTACATGGTAATTATCCATGCAGGACAGGATTCCAGGATCTGCCACATCCATCATGTCAAACAAACTCAACGGACCATCCCATTCCTCACTGCCAAAATAAACTGTCAGGGTCACAGATGGAATCAGCCTGTCCTCTTTCCAAAATCCACTTAAAAATTCGCCGGAATTTGGTTTTTTCCCCTTTTCTTTTATGTCTTTCAGGGCTTTCTTATGCGCTTTTGCCGCCTTTTCCACCTGCCCTGCATACTCCAGGGCATCATACAGATTATTCCTCACAGCCATTGCATAATGAATCTCTGCCTGGTTCTACGCTCCGTCAGCTGCTCCGGAAAAATCACCTGTCGTCCCTCATAAATATAATAGTTAAATATATCTGCAAACACCTCTGCATCCGATATAAAATCTTTTGTAATTGTATCTGCTTTCAACAGCCACTACCGCCTTTCCAGCCTCTATGGTAACTCTATTATATCAGAGAAACCTTCCTTCCTCAAGCGTTATTTTTTCTAAAATCAGAAAAAATATTACAAGCCTTTACTATAAGTATGAAATTATCAAAGTGAAATTCTTATCAAGCATCCGAGCGGCGCGGAAAATTTCTGGTTTTCCGCGCCGCCCATTTTTTGTAATTATATTCTGACTTTTTCTCTTATCTTGTACGCCTCTCATAAGCCTGCATGATACAACTTATTCAAGATTCAGTTTTGTAGACAATATCCTTTCTGTAATCACATGGTATACAATGATTTCCACCGCCGTATATAAAATCATAACCAACAGATAGATAAGCCCCATGACTTCCGAACTGTGGTTCATATAAAACCACCAGTTATAACTCCAGGAATTAGGCAGAATCCAGCTGGTAACGGATGCGACTATACTTGTGGCTACAGACACCGCGATGGAAATTCCTACATAGGATACACAGGCTCCCAGCACTCTGTGCCCTTCAAAAAGCTGTCCCAGCGCCATAGCCGCATAGACATGATAGATGCTCTGGGCAACACTTAAAATAAACAGGAACAAACACAGCGCCAGATTGAACATAAAAACAGGCCCCATCTCAAAAAGTTCTTTGGTCAGCAGCTTCCATACATCCGCCAGCGTATTAAGAATCACCTCTTCAGAGAAAAGCGCCAGCACCAGGCAGGAGAATACCGCGTCCGCCCCGCTGATGCAGGTCACAAATGTGGCGCTTAACCCTTTGGCAGTAATCAGTTCCCAGGTCTCCACCGGAAGGGTAAACATCAGATATCCTTCTTCTTTTAAAAGCCCGTTCCAGAATCTCTGGATGACAAACATAATTGTCATAACCACAAGCCCTACAATGACGCCGAAGAACAAGAGTCCCATCACCATAGTCACAATCCCATTTCTTGCCACCGCAAGACTTCCCGCAGGCGACAGTCTGGACGTCGTTATGATTCCCCGCATGGACAGGCTTAGCATCATGGCGATGACCGGTGTCAGCACCCACATAGGAATAAACGTCTTGGACATGGATTTAATATCATATTTGATTAGTTTTCCCAGCATTACCACTCACCTCCTCCGTATGGGATGGTCCGAAATACTTCCCGGAACAATTCGTCTACAGATTTTCCTTCTTTTTCACGGATATCGTCCACCAGCTCCTGGCGCACCACCTGGCCGTTCTGAATAAATACCACTTCATCCAGCACCCGCTCCACATCCGAGATCAGATGGGTGGATATAAGCACCGTGCCGTCCTGATTATAATTATTAAGTATGGTACTTAAAATAAAATCCCGGGCTGCCGGGTCAACGCCTGCGATGGGTTCGTCCAGCAAGTACAATTTTGCTCTCCGGCTCATGACGAGAATGAGCTGCACTTTCTCCTTGGTTCCTTTGGAGAGCGTCTTCATTTTAAGGTTCGTATCGATCAGCAGGGTCTTGCACATCTGTTCCGCCCGATCCCGGTCAAAATCCATATAAAAGTCTCCGAAAAAGTCAAACAGATCGCTCACTTTCATCCATCCCGCGAAATATGGCTTATCCGGCAAATAGCTGATGATCGACTTGGTATATGTTCCGGGCGCTTCTCCGTCCACCAGCACCGTACCGTGCTCCGAACAAAGAAGTCCGTTCAGCACTTTGATCAAAGTGGTCTTGCCGGAACCGTTCGGCCCTAAAAGACCGACGATCTTTCCGCTCTCCAACGTAAGATTAAGTCCTCTTAGCGCCTCCTTTTTCCCATAGCGCTTCCATACATCCTGACACTGTATCAATGATCCTCCCATCTATCCTTCCCTCCTCTTTAACAATTCCATAGCCTGCCCTTTCGTATAGCCAAGTTCTGCGGCTGAATCAAAAAATCGTTCAATAATGCCTTCGGCCAGGGATGCCCGCATGCCCTCCAGTATAACCTGGTCTTCCGTCACTGTCCGTCCCATAGTTCGGTTGGTCACCGTAAGACCGGCGCTGTCTAAAGCTGCCAGGGCTCTTTGCATCGTATTGGGATTCACTCCCGCCTCGGCCGCCAGATCCCGTACGCTGGGAAGTTTTTCTCCCGCATGGTACCATCCGGCCAGAATTTTTCTTGTAAGCTGTTCCTGAAGCTGTATCCATATAGGACGATTATCATCCAGTTTCCATTCCATCTGCCCGCTCCTTTCCTCGCTGTGTTGCTGTATTACTGATTTAATACAATAATATTACACTTTTCTTCGGATGTCAACCCTTTTTCACAAAAAATAAGAAGGCTTAAAAAAGCCCTCCTATTTGAAAAATCACAAAGGATACAATCCACGCCGTCGCGATCTGGAATGCTGCCATGGCGCCTGTCCATCTCCAGCTTCCTGTCTCTCTCTTGATTGTGGCTACCGCCGCCATACAAGGCACATAGAGCAGACAGAACACCATGAGCACATAGGCGTTTCGTGCTCCAAATCCCATACTTTCAAGTAAAGCGGACAGATTGGACATTCCTGCCTGGGTCGTCACATTTCCGAGTCCGAACAGCACCGTACAGCTGGATACCACCACTTCCTTGGCCGCTATTCCCGATATAAGAGCCAGAACAATCTGCCAGTAACCAAGACCGATGGGTGCAAAAACCGGTACCAGCATCTTTCCTATAATCGCGCCGAAACTTGCGTCCATATCCGCCGTAAATCCATACGGTCCCACATTCATGACCACCCACATGACAATGGATGCGAGAAATATGGTCGTTCCTGCCTTAGACAGATAATCTTTTACTTTCTCCCACACATATATACGGATCGTATGGGCGTTAGGCGTCTTGTATTCCGGAAGCTCTATAAGCAGCATACTGCTCTCGTTACTTTTGGCAAGGAACTTCATCACATACGCCGCCAGAATCGCCACGCAAAGCCCCAGAACATACATGGAAAACGCCGCAATCATTGCCTTATCTCCGAAAAACAGGCTGGAAAACAATACATAGACCGGAAGCCTGGCGCTGCAGGACATAAAAGGTGTGATTAATATGGTCTTCATCCGATCCGCACGGTTCTCCAGTACCCGGGACGCCATAACCGCCGGCACCGTACATCCGAAACCTAAAAGCATGGGCAGAAATGCCCGACCGGACAGACCGATCTTCCCCATAATACCGTCCATCACATAGGCCACTCTCGCCATATATCCGCTGTCCTCCAGAAAAGCCAGCGCCAAAAAAAGGATAAAAATATTCGGTAAAAAAGTCAAGATTCCGCCCACTCCGGCAATAATGCCGTCCGTAATCAGGGATACCAGCATCTCATGTACCCCGACAGCTGTAAGTCCGCCTGCAGCCGCCTGCGTCATCCATTCCAGTGCCACTTCAAAGTATCCTTTCAGCCAGTCGCCTACCGTGAATGTCAGGAAAAACACACCCGCCATGATCAGCAAAAAGAGGGGCAGCCCCAGAATCGGATGGGTCAGAATCCTGTCCACATTATCTGTGGACTGGGCTTTTTTATTTTTGTTGACCACGCACTCCGCGATCACTTCCTCGACAAAGCCGAACTTCTGATTAATAATCTCTTTTTCGTAATCTTTATCCAGGATCTTCGAAAAATCCATCGGATATTTTTCTTTTAATTCCTGATCGTTTTCCAGAATCTTGATGGCATGCCATCGGAAATTTTTGATATCCGAATAGTTCTTTTTGAGAAGGTCCGCAATCTCGTCAATCTTATCTTCTATTTCATCCGAATATACCATGGCGTACATCTTATGGTGTTCTTCTGCCCCTTCATGACGGCTGACTTCCGGATCATGGTGGTGGATGATCTTCTCTCCCTGGGCTTTATCTTTATGATGAGCCACCGTATGGATCAAGATCTCCAGACCGGTCTTTTTCCTGGCCGACACGGGCACACAGGGAATCCCCAGCATCTCCGGCAGGCGGTGCAGATCAATCTCCATCCCCCGCTCCTGTACGATATCCATCATATTCAGCGCCAGCACCACCGGCTTTCCAAGTTCTATTAACTGCAAGGTCAGATAGAGATTTCGCTCCAGAGCGGAGGCGTCCGCCACATCCACAATCACATCCACATCATCGCTTAATATGTACTGCCTGGTAACCGTCTCTTCCATTGTATAAGAGGTCAGGCTGTAAGTGCCGGGAAGATCTACCAACCGATAGTTTTCATCATGAAAACGCATGGCGCCTTCTTTTTTCTCCACTGTCACGCCGGGCCAGTTGGCCACCTTCAGATTCGCGCCTGTATAGGCGTTAAAAAGCGTGGTCTTTCCGCAGTTGGGATTGCCCACAAATCCAATCGTAAGATCTTTTGTACTCATATTTTTTCCACCTCTATGCGCTCTGTGATCGACTGTCCTACGGCAAAACGGGTTCCCCGTATCTTGATGACCATAGCTCCTTTTTTCTTTCGGTTCACCACAGTGACCGCCGTTCCTTCCAACATACCCAGCACTTCGAGCCGACGCTCGGTCTGTACAGGCAGATCCATTCTGACGACTCGAAAGGAGCCGCCTTTTTGTCCTTCGTATAATGTCATATGCGTCTTCCTTTTTCTTTACAAAATATAATGCAATTGATAATAATTATCAATTGCATTATATAAAATATATGCTGTTTTGACAAGTACCAAACACTGGGGGCTTATCTTTATTCAGACGCCGTCACCGGTGTGATGGTTATGTTCGCTGCCTCAATGCCGGTCTTACGCTTCACGATGTCCTCAATCTGCGCCCGCTGGGAATCGCTTACCTGCGTACTGCTGACTACCACGTCCGCGGAGGCATCGTTGATACTGACTACTACTTCTTCAAATCCCTGAGCTACCAGAAGCGTCTCTGCTGCCAGCTCTTTCTCCGCCACGTCAGTCATCAGCACCATTTCGTCGATGGCACCCTGTTTCTGCTCGTCTGTCACATTGGCGCTGTTGATAAGTTCCATGAGCAGCTCTTTATTTTTGGATCTGGTCTGCTCTCTGGTCACCTTTGCCTCAGAAACCAGACCCACGCCGATGTTGCTGCTCACCAGGACGGTTTCCCCTACATTCTCCTGCGCCGTGTCCACGTCTTCATCCAGGCTCTCGATATCCGCATAGTCGGACTCTTCGGTTTCGGCATAAATATCTTCTTCCGAAATATCCGTTGCCAGACTTGCGTCTTCCACATCCTCGACGGCCGAACTGTTGGCGCTTAATAAAGATTCATCCAGTTTGGTCCCCGAATAGTTCAGATAACCGGCCACCGCGATCATCGCCGCCAACGCTGTGATGATCATTTGGTTTTTCTTAAATACGGGTTTTTTCATTAACTGCTTCACTTGCTTTCCTCCATTTTCATTATTTTAATTTTATGTGCTTCTATGCCAAATAATGCCTGCGCCGCCTCTATAATCTCCTGTTTTACCCGGCTGTCTTTTCCACCCTGGGCGATCACAAGGACACCTTCTACTTTTGGATTGGTTTCCAAAGTCACATAGGGAGTCCGCTCGCTGCCGTATTCCTCATATACTGTCTCTTCTCTGCTTTCTTCTGCTGTTGTTGTGTGGTCCTTTTCTACCTTTTTTTCTCTGCCTCCCTCAAATGTCAGCATCACCTGCACCTGCCCGACGCCTTCCACGCGACTTAACAATTCTTCTAACTTTTGCTCCATACTGCTTTCGTAATCCGCAGATACTTCCGAAAGCTCCTGACTTGTCTCAGAGTTCTCTGTCTTCTCCCTCTTCCTTCCCTTTTCTTCCACAGGCACTGCGGCCACAGCCAGAAGAAGTCCCAGAAGAACCAGAATCAGAAGCTGGTCTTTTTTAGGAGGCCAGTATCGCTTTTTCAGTTCTGTCCATCTCACTTTCATCGAAGCTTTTCCACCTCCTGTTCCAATTCATAAACAAGCGCCTGTGCGTCCATCTGTTCTGTCAGCTGAAAAATTCGAAATACGGGCTGTAAAAAGATCAGAACCAGGAGAAGGCCAAGATAAAACCGGACGTATTTCTCGTATATTTTTGACGGCAGAAGATTCAGCACTATCTGCTCCAGCAGATAAAAGACCGCCGCATAACGCACCATATTCAAAATCTCCTGCACTATTTTCACCTCCCGGTCGCAGCCGTTGCCAGCGCAATCGTAAGCAGAAACAAAACCAGCACTGTAAACACAGCTTTCCATAAAAGCCTTACGCCGTTGCCCATACCGGTCAGGCATTCTGTAATCCGCTCATCGGACACCGGCTGCAGGACAGCGGCAAGAAGATAGTAAGCCGCCATAATCACTCCCAATTTTACCAAAGGAATCAGGCAGAGAAATATAAGCACCGTAAGCGCCGCCGCCCCGATGCCGTTTTTTATAAGCATGGCAGAACCCAGCACAAGATCAGTCACGGAACCGCTTAGATTCCCCACGCCCGGCACCATCTCAAGCCCTTTACTTACAGCCGTCGTACGGAACAGATCCGCCGCGGGCGATATTGCTCCCTGTATCAAGTGAAATCCCGCCACCACTGCCAGCGCAGCTTTTAGGCTCCAGCCCACGATCATCTCCGTCAGCTCCGCAAAACGACTCAAACGCGACTCCTTTGACAAATGGTCTGCCAGCACCATCAAAACATAGACCTCGATGCAAGGCAGAACAAACACTTCCGTGAACCACCTGACCGCCGATATAAGCAGAAGGACAAACTCATAATAAACACCTGCTGAAAGTGTATAAGAAGTCATGGCCATGGCCAGAAAATACGCCGGAGCCAGCGCGGTCATAAAACTTCGCATATGTTCCATAACCCCTTTTGCAATACCTATACTGCTTTGAAAAGAAGAAATCAAAATCAGAAACAAAATCATATAGATCATACAGAAACTAATGCGGGAAACGCTTTTATTCTGAAACACATCAGAAAAGTGAATCAGTACTCCTGCCGCAATGGTCAGGATCAGAATATGTATCCACATCTGACGCTGTGCCAGAAGTTCTTCCAGAAAAATATGAAAAAACTGCCCGGACAGGTATTCCCAGGAAAAAATCTGCCCGCCTTCCATCCCCTGCTTTACCATCTGCTCAAAATCCATACTGTTTCCTAATATCTCATCCAAAACCTGCTGGATCTCACCAAAATCAATATCTTCCATATCAGCCCCCCAGAAACGTCTGAATCGTATCCAGAAGAGCGGTCAAAATCGGTATACTGATCGTCAGCACCGACAGTTTTCCAAAGATCTGGATTTGCCCTGCGATCGTCTGGTACCCCGCGTCTTTACATAGATCAGAAGCAAACTCTGCTATGTAAGTAACTCCAATAATCTTCATTAAAGTCCGGATATATCCCACATGCAGAGGAAGATTGTTCTGAATTGTTTCAATTCCTTCCAAAATCACCTTGAGTCTGTCTGCTGCGAAACTAAAAAGAATCAGACTAACTCCTATACACAGATACACCGAGTATTCCGGCTTTAAAGCTTTTAACTGCAGCGCAAGCAGAACGCCTGCAATGCCGATCATCGCAATCCGAACCATATACTTTTTCCTCCTACAACATAAACAACTGCTGCATAGTTTCAAACAGTTCATATACATACGGAATAATCCAGAACAATACGATCAGAAGCCCTGCCAGACTTGTAAGAAACGCCTGTTCTTCCCTGCCGCTGTGTTTAAGTACCTGGGAAAGCACAGATACCAGGATGCCCACCGCCGCTATCTTAAATATCAATGTTACACTCATCGAATCTGTCCCGCCTTCACTTTTTATCAGACTACCAGGACCGCCAGCGCGGCTCCACCCAGCATACCCATATATCGGTACAATTTACATCGACCTTTATATGCTTCCTCCGCCTGCTGCAAAGATGCTTTCAGCTGTTCCAGGTAGTAGTCCAGCATATTCATCTGCATCTGTATATCCAGATATCCCAGCATACTTCCCAGTTTTTCCACATCCCTATACTCCTGCGTACTGATATGCAGGGGCTTAAAATAAATCTTTAAGTTCCGCTCCCAGATTTCTTCCGCAGTCCGCCCGCTCCTTTGCCTCAGTTCCTGGGCTGTTTGAAGAAAAAATTCCTGAAAAGGGGAAGACGTTTTGGAGGCCAGATGTAAAAATGCTTCTGGCAGAGGCTGATGCATATAGCGCAGCTCTCCCTGCAAAAGGAGCATGCACTGCCAAAGTTGTTTTAGTTCTGTAATACGAAGCTTTAGTTCCCGAGCGCAGATAAGGCCAAATCCTGTGCTTCCTGACAGAATACAAAGAATCCCGCACAGTTTCATCATATTACATGAACCTCACACCCTTCTTCATCCAGAATCCGTCCGATCTTTCCCGGCTTTCGTCCCTGCTCTAACAGAACAAAACGCCGAAACATCCTCTGCTCCATCATCTCTTCTAATTCCGGTTTTTGATACAACTCTTCCATGGCGCCGCCGTGAATGGTCGCCAGAAGCACGCATCCACAATGCATGGCGGAAGTAAGAGCCGCTATATCTTCTCTGCTTCCGACCTCGTCCACAGCCACCACTTCAGGCGCCATGGAACGTATAAGCATCATAATACCCTCAGACTTAGGGCAGCCGTCCAGCACATCGGTACGAAGCCCTAAGTCATTGCCGGGAGTCCCCCGGAAATTTCCCGCGATCTCCGAGCGTTCATCCACCACGCCCACCGTCTTTCCCGCATGTCTGCCGCATCCGTTGGAAATCTGGCGGATGCAGTCCCGAAGAAGCGTCGTCTTTCCATAGCCCGGCGCGGACACAATCAACGTATGTAGAAGCATTTCTCCTTTCCATAAAAAAGGAAGAAGTCCGTCGGCACAGCCTTTGATCTCATGAGCAAAACGAATATTCAAAGAAGATATCTCTGTCAAAGTCTTGATCCTCCCCTGTTCTAAGACTGTCCGTCCGGCAAGCCCTACCCGGTGCCCGCCCGGCAGGGACAAAAAGCCTCTGCGTATTTCTTCCTCATAGGCATAGAGAGAATAATTGCTTATATAGGCCAGGATCTCCCCCACCTGCGCTGCTGTAAGGGTCTGCCTGGATCTGTATTCCCTGCCTCCGCCCGACACCAGCACCGGCCTGTCTGCACGGACCCGCATCTCCTGCATCTGTTCTATATTCACATCCATTTCATGTACAATCTCTTTTAATATATTAGGAAATATCGAAAAAACTTCTTCACATTTCATGTTGTCCCACTCCTTACCTCCAATATATGGAAAGGGGACAGGTTTTATAACCTCTTTTTTGTGTACTATAATAAAGCAGGGCCATTGCCCCACAGACGATTACTCATCTATTTGGCAACGACCCCTTAGATCATTTGTCTTTATCTTTATTTCTTATCTTTACAATCCTTGATAGAGAAACTGATGCGTCCCATCTTGTCTTTCCCAAGGCATACAACTTTCACCATATCTCCAAGAGTAAGCACGTCCTCCACACGGTTGATCCTCTCCTTGGCAATCTTCGATATGTGAACCATACCTTCTTTGCCAGGAGCAAACTCAAGAAACGCACCAAATTCTTTAATACTGACAACCTTGCCGACAAACACCTGGCCTTCTTCAAAGTCCGTAGTGATAATACGAACCATCTCTTTTGCCTTGTCCATCATCACCCGGTCTGTGCCGCAGATCGATACCGCGCCATCATCGGTAATATCAATCCTTACGCCGGTCTGTTCGATAATCGCGTTGATGGTCTTTCCTCTCTGGCCAACCACATCCCCGATCTTCTGCGGATCAATCATCATCTGGATAATTTTCGGCGCATACTGGCCGACTTCCGCGCGCGGCTTGTCAATAGCCGGTTTCATACAGTTTTCCATAATGAACATTCTGGCTTCCCGACATCTCTTAATCGCGCCTTCTACAATCTGTCTTGTAAGACCATGAATCTTGATATCCATCTGGATCGCTGTGATACCCGCGTCTGTACCTGTCACTTTAAAATCCATATCCCCGAAGAAATCTTCCAGTCCCTGAATATCGGTCAAAAGCACAAAATCATCATCGCCTTCACCAGTCACAAGACCACAGGAGATTCCGGCTACCATCTTTTTGATCGGCACGCCTGCCGCCATCAGTGACATACAAGACGCGCAGGTAGAAGCCATGGACGTGGAACCATTAGACTCAAAAGTCTCCGATACGGTACGAATCGCATAGGGGAATTCTTCCTCACTGGGAAGTACCGGAATCAGCGCCCGTTCCGCCAGCGCCCCGTGTCCGATTTCCCGACGCCCTGGCCCTCTTGAAGGTCTAGTCTCCCCTACGGAATAGCTGGGGAAATTATAATGGTGCATATAACGCTTGCTGATTTCATTTTCATCCAGTCCATCGATTCTTTGCTGATCGGATAAAGGCGCCAGTGTACATACATTGCAGATCTGGGTCTGTCCCCGGGTAAACATGGCGGAACCATGTACTCTCGGGATAATGTCCACCTCTGCTGCCAGCGGACGGATCTGGGTTAATTCCCTGCCGTCCGGACGCTTGTGGTCTTTTAGGATCATTTTACGGACGGTTTTTTTCTGATATTGATATACGGCGTCATCCAGCAGCGCAAGCCATTCCTCATTTTCTGCAAACGCCTCTGAAAGCTTCTCCGTCAGATTTTTGATATTTTCCTCGCGGGTCTGCTTATCATCCGTAAACACTGCCTTTTCCATCTCTTCAGGCGGAACGATCTCTTTGATCGCCGCGGTCAGCTCTTCCGGAACGGCACAGCTTGTATAGGCGTGCTTCGGCTTTCCTACCTCTGCAACAATACCCTCGATAAATGTAATCAGCTGCTGGTTAATCTCATGTGCTTTGTAAATAGCCTCAATCATCTTTTCTTCCGGCACTTCATTGGCTCCGGCCTCGATCATCATGACCTTTTCCTTTGTGGAAGCGACCGTCAGGTTCAGATCCCCGTTCTTCCACTGTTCCTGGGACGGATTGACTACAAATTCTCCGTCGATCATGCCAATCTGCGTCATGGCGCAGGGGCCGTCAAAAGGAATATCAGAAATACTTGCCGCAATGGCCGCGCCAAGCATACCTACCAGTTCCGGACGGCATTCGGGATCAACGCTCATAACCATATTGTTCAGTGTTACATCGTTTCTGTAATCTTTGGGAAACAAAGGACGCATAGGGCGGTCAATGACGCGGGAAGTTAATACAGCGTTCTCGGACGCCTTGCCTTCACGTTTGTTAAAACCTCCTGGTATTTTTCCTACGGAGTATAATTTTTCTTCAAACTCCACACTTAAGGGGAAGAAATCAATTCCGTCCCTGGGTTTGTCAGAAGCGGTGGCTGTAGATAATACAACCGTATCTCCATAGTGCATAAATGCCGCGCCGTTCGCCTGGGCAGCCACACGGCCAACATCAACCCTTAAGGTCCTGCCTGCCAGTTCCATCGTGTAACTCTTATACATAATCTGTATCTCCTCTCTTTTTTCTTTTTAGCAGAAGATACCGAAACTACTGAAAAACGCAAAGCGCCTTCGGGCTTTTCAGTGGTCTCGGATCCTATCTTCCACTAAAAATGGGCGGAGAGTCCTCCGCCCTGCTTAAAATTATTTTCTAAGGCCTAATTTTGCAATCAGTGTACGATATCTTTCGATATCGGATTTCTTTAAATATGCCAGCATACCGCGTCTCTGACCTACCATTTTCAGAAGGCCTCTTCTGGAATGGTGATCTTTCTGGTTTACCTTTAAATGCTCGGTAAGCTCCTGAATCCTTGCGGTCAGGATAGCCACCTGTACTTCCGGTGAACCTGTGTCGCCCTCGCTGCGTCCATATTCGGCGATAATCGCCTGTTTCTTTTCTTTAGAAATCATACTGCATTCCTCCTTGCTTTTATAATCGCCGGTCATTAAGGGGCGGTCGGAGTGTCCGTTCCCTGAACAACGGCTAAAATCATACTTTCATACTCTAGCATAAATAATTACTTTTGTCAATCCTGAATGATTCTTCTTGCTTTCACCGGCGAACGATAATACATACCTGAAATGGTGATGCCGGTGCGGGGGTTACTGGCATGAACTACCTGACCGCCGCCCACATAGATAGCCACATGGTTGATACCGGAACGGTTGCCGTAAAATACCAGATCACCCGGTCTTAAATCAGATAAGCTTACCGCACTTCCGCAGTTCGCCTGGGCACGGGATGAATGGGGAAGTCCGATCCCATAATTGCCGAATACAGACAACACGAATCCGGAACAGTCCGCGCCTCTTGTCAGACTTGTCCCGCCCCATACATAAGGGTTGCCGATATATTGTTTCGCAAATTCGCTGATTGCGATACGGACGTCGGATACCCCTGCGCCGTAACGCACTTCTGAGATCGTCAGAGCCTCGTCAAGTTTCGCCCCTATGTCCACATACTCTTTATACAGATAGCACTCTTCGCCGTCCAGGTCAATCTTGACCCACTCATCCAGCTCTTCTAATACATCAAAGCGCTGTCCGGAGCCAACCACATCCACAATGTCGCATTCCTGGTTAGGCTCTGTCCGAACCCGGAGGCCGTCAGTATTTACATCCACTACTTTTTTCAGCAGCGTGGAAGCCTTAGAAAGCGCGTCGCTTCCTGTCAGCACATACTCGGACTTAATGTAACCTTCTACCTTACCGGATTTTATATGAAGCCACTCGCCTTCTTCTCCCAATATGTCGCATCCTGCGTCCAAACCGATCTTTCCGACCACATTGCCGTCCATGGATGCCGCGTCACGAATATTTACTTTCCCTTCGGAAACTGTAACAATTCCCAGATTACTGTATTCGTCCAGATGGAACGCATCCAAAACCACATCGTTCATGGCGCTTTCCAACAGTTCCGCATCCGCCGCTGCCTCCAAATCTGCCGAGATCCCGACGTTTGCGCTGCTTCCCAAAGCCGCCGACGCGCGCACATTCATGGGGACGCCCGTTATAAGAACCGCTCCCATCGCAATGGCGCTTATGCTCTCTATCATTCTCCTGTCCTGTATCTTAAATATCTTCCGCATACTATATCTCCTATTTAAGTTCCGCATCTTTCACTCACATGCCTCTCTGACTGGAAGGATTTCCGGGGCATATCCGCAAGATGCTGTTTTATAATTTCGTGTCAAATATTACAGAATTATTACATTTCGGATACAATTCTATAACATGCGGAAGCATTTGTCAATGAAATAATTATAAAAGTTTGTCTACCACCTCCATCAGCTCATCTATTTTCTCATCCCCGGCCCCCTCCAAGATGGCTTCTTTCACACATCCTTTCATGTGAGCACGAAGGATTTCATTATTCACTTTTCTAAGGATCGCATCTGTTGCCATAACCTGAACAGAAATATCCACACAATAACGGTCTTCCTCTACCATGCGCAGTATACCGTCAATCTGTCCTCTAGCTGTCTTTAACAGGCGTTCAATCTTCTTTTTATCCGCTTTCATAAGTCAGGCCCTATGAAATCCCGATCACCTGGTAGCCTTCATCCTCCACCGTCTTTTTAAGCGTCTCGTCGCTTACATCTCCCGTAATTGTCAGATAAGCTGCCTTATCTTCTAAACTTACTTCCGCCTGCACGCCTTCCAAAGCGTTCAAAACCTTATCTACTCTTCCTGTACAGTGGCCGCACATCATGCCTTCGATTTTCATTGTTTTTTTCATTTTGTTGTCCTCCTTAATTTCTGTCATTACAGTTTGTTTTTTTATATCAACCGGCGCGGATGCCTCTGCCGCAGCTGATCTCTTTTTACTAATATTAAACGTCGGCTTAAATCCTTTCAATCTTAAAGCATTTGATACAACGAATACAGAACTAAAGCTCATGGCCGCGCTGCCAAACATGGGGTTTAACTGCCATCCCAGAAGCGGATAGAACACGCCTGCCGCCAAAGGAATTCCCAAAGCATTATAGAAAAAGGCCCAGAATAAATTCTGTTTGATATTGCGGATAACCGCACGGCTTAGCTGGATAGCTGCCGCTGCGTCCAAAAGGTCGCTCTTCATCAATACGATATCCGCCGACTCAATAGCCACATCCGTGCCTGCTCCGATGGCGATCCCCGCGTCCGCTCTGGCAAGGGCCGGAGCGTCATTGATACCGTCTCCAATCATAGCTACTTTATGCCCCTGCTCCTGAAGCCTTCTTATTTCCCGCTCTTTATCCTGCGGAAGCACTTCCGCCACCACCCGGCTGATGCCAAGCTGCTCCTGAATTGCCTTGGCCGTCCGTTCATTGTCACCTGTCAGCATGACGACCGAAAGCCCCATTCGCTCCATCTCCCGAATGGCCTGGCCACTGGTTTCTTTGACCTGATCCGCCACCGCAAGAAGACCCAAAAGCCGTGAACCGGATACAATATAAAGTACTG
Organism: uncultured Lachnospiraceae bacterium; assembly: GCA_910587495.1. Lineage (GTDB taxonomy): Bacteria > Bacillota > Clostridia > Lachnospirales > Lachnospiraceae > Hominiventricola. The sequence goes on from CAJUMT010000033.1 coordinate 17,870, forward strand.
TCTTTCCTTCTTTTGCGTACTGATCCGCATAGGCTTCCATACCGGCTGTATCGACCTGATTTGCCCGCATCATTTTAAGGTTGCCTGCCAGTACTTTCTGATCTTTTACCGTGCCCGCGACGCCCTGTCCCGCCGTTGCCTGAAAATCAGACACTGTTAAAAACGGTATCGCATTTTCTTTTGCATAATCTGTAATCGCTTCCGCCAGCGGATGCTCGGAAGCCTGCTCTAAAGAAGCAGCCAGACTTAACAGCTCTTTCTTGGAAATCCCGGACATTGTCCGTATATCCGTTACGGACGGATGGCCCTGGGTGATCGTCCCCGTTTTATCCAGAACGACTGTATCCACCAGATGAACCGTCTCAAGGCTTTCGCCGGATTTGATCAAAATCCCCTGTTCGGCGCCCCGTCCGGTACCCACCATGATCGCCGTGGGCGTCGCAAGCCCCAGCGCGCAGGGGCATGAGATGACAAGCACCGCAATGCCGGATGCAAGAGCAAAGCCGAATGTATGGCCTAAAATAAGCCATACAACCACTGTGAGCAGGGCAATGGTCATGACGACAGGCACAAAGATACCGCTCACTTTGTCCGCCAGCTTCGCAATCGGCGCTTTGGAACCTCCTGCTTCTTCCACCAGGCGAATGATCTGTGATAAGGTAGTGTCTTCCCCGATTCGATCCGCCTTCATCCGGAAATATCCTGCCCGGTTCACAGTCGCTCCTGTCAGACGGTCGCCTGCTTTCTTCTCTACCGGAATACTCTCGCCTGTGATAGCCGATTCATCAACTGTCCCTGTTCCTTCCATTAAAATACCGTCCACCGGAATTTTCTGCCCCGGTTTTACAATAACAGTCTCGCCTAGCCGCACTTCTTCCACCGGAATCTCCCGCTCTTCGCCGTCCTTTAAGACCAGCGCTGTCTTAGGCGCCAGATCCATCAGTTTGGTAATGGCATCGGATGTACGGTTTTTGGAACGGCTCTCCATATATTTTCCGACAGTCACCAAAGTCAGGATCATGGCCGCCGCCTCAAAATACAGATTCATGGCACACCCATGGGCTGTGGGCAGATCTCCCTGTCCCAGCGCATAACCCATGACGAACAGCTGGCTTACGCTGTAGACTGCCGCCGCCGTAGATCCCATGGCCACCAGCGTATCCATATTGGGCGCGCCATGCAAAAGAGTCTTAAAACCGTTCTCAAAATATTTACGGTTCAGATACATGACCGGCAAAGTAAGAAACAGCTGTGTCAGGGCAAACACCATCACATTCTCATGGGCAGTCAAAAGATCCGGCAGAGGCCACCCAAGCATATGCCCCATGGACACATACATAAGAACTGAAAGAAAACCGATCGACCATAAAAGTCTGTGCTTCATGGCTCTAGCAGCGTCCGCTGTCTTCTCCTGGAGCGCGTTGGTTTTTTGGGGAGCATCTTCTCCCTTGGCAGACGCCCCATAACCGGCTTCTTCCACTGCCTGAATGATTTTCTGTCCGTCTGTCGCCCCGTTTGCATACTCCACCACCATGGAATTTTGCAAAAGATTCACCTGTACTTTATCCACGCCCGGCACCTTGCTCACCGCCTTTTCCACATGGGCGCTGCAGGCGCTGCAGCTCATGCCGGTCACATCGAACTTCTGTTTCATCTTTATCCACCTCTTCTCCACACACCCCACGGGGGTGTCCTGTGTCTTTGTTATAACATATACAGAACGCTCTGTCAAGTACAAAAAAAACAGATAACAGTCCTAGCATCTGTTATCTGTCTTTCTTTTATACTTTTTCTAATCGTCTTCATCCTCCGGTATTTCAGTCAGAAGGGCATACGCTATATTCGTCGCATGGTCTGCCACTCTCTCAAAACCGGATATAGTATCGGAAAACACCATACCGGCCGCAGCCGAACACTCGTTGTGCGCCAGCCGGTGTACATGGTTCTTCTGGAACTGCCGTTCCATCTCGTCGATCTCGTTCTCCAGATTCATAATATCCTGTACATGGTCCTTCGTATTATGGGCAAATAAGTCGATCGAATACTCCAGGATTGTATTCACTTTCTTCGCCATTTCCTCAAGCTCCATCAAAGCCGTCTCGGAAAAAGTAAGGTTATCGGCAATCCTGGTCCTGGCCGAATCCGCCAGGTTCTCCGCATGGTCCCCGATCCGCTCGATATCATTGACCACATGGAACAAAGCGCCGATACTTTTGCTGTCGTCAATGGGCAGCGAAAGCTGGTTGATCTTCACCAGGTAATTGGTGATCGCGTGGTTCATAATATTGATCTTTTTCTCCACCTCATAGACTTTTTCTATCTTCTTTTCATCCAGGGTAATTAAAGCATTTAATCCCCGGTTTAAATTCTCGTAAGCCAAAGCTCCCATATGTTCCAGTTCCTTAACAGCTTCTACCACCGCCGTTGCAGGCGAGAACATGGCTGTCTTTCCTATGTAGAATAATCCAAACTCCTCTGCCGCCTTTTCCTCTCCCGGAACTGCCAGATAAGTAAGATTCACGATTCCCTTTGTGAAAGGAAGCAGAATGATTACCTGGAAGATCTTAAACAAGGTATGGGCGTTCGCCACGCAGCGCCCCGGATCTGCGCCTGACAGGCCCTGGATCAAGTGCAGTACCAGTCCCCCTGCCGCCGTCAGTATCACATACATGATAATCGTACCGATAATATTGAAAAAAAGGTGAATAAGCGCCGCCCTTTTGGCATCCTTTTTTCCGCTTAAGGAAGCTAAAAGCGCCGACATACATGCACCAATATTACACCCCAGAATAATATAGAAACAAATCGGAAGCTCTAAAAGCCCCTGCTGCGCCATCAGAAGCACAATACTGACTGTGACAGAAGAACTCTGAATGATTGCCGTAATAACCGTTCCCATAATCACACCCAGAATGGGGGATTTAAGTCCTCCTAAAAGCTGTGCCACCTGGGGAGAATCTTTCAGGCTTGACATACTGCCGGACATAACAGAAAGTCCCATGAATAAAACGCCAAATCCTAAAATTACCTCACCAATCTTCTCCGCCCTGTCGTTTTTTACAAACTGGGTCATCAGAACACCCAGAAATAAAAACACCGGCGCATAAGCCGATAAATTAAAAGATACCAGCTGTGAAGTAACTGTCGTACCAATATTGGCGCCCATAATGACACCGGCTGCCTGGTATAACGTCATCATCCCTGCGTTGACAAAACTGACGACCATAACTGTCGTCGCACTTGAAGACTGGATCACGGCGCAGAACAGGACTCCCACCAGTGTTCCCATCAACCGATTGGTTGTAACTGCTTCCAGAATGCCGCGCATCTTGGCGCCGGCCGCTTTCTCAAGTCCGTCGCTCATCTGCTTCATTCCCATAAGGAAGAGTCCCAATCCGCCCATCAGCGATACAATTACACTTAACTCCATGGTTTTTTACCCCTTATGTGCTTTATCCTATTGTGA
>CAJUMT010000034.1 GCA_910587495.1 uncultured Lachnospiraceae bacterium
AAACTCTTTTCCTCTTTCCCACGGATCTTAAAACTGCTGTCTGTAATGCGTTTGGCTTCGTCCCCGTCCTGCTGGTTTAAAAAATGCTCATTGGGTGCAAATATGACCTCTTCGTCGCCTGTAAAATTTTCGTCGAACAATTCATTGATCACAGGGATGATTAAGCTGCTGCAATCATTTAATAAAGTGCGGAATACATCGTCATAAGGTGTATTCACTGTGCTGTTTTTCTTTGACTCCATGCGAATCCCTCTTGTTTGTTATTATCTTACCATAGATGCCAGGGCTCAGCAATCTTGCTTTGCTGCTCTCTAACTAATGGATGTGTGACTGTTGAAATAGTTCCTTTGTGCTCTGGTATTTTTGATTACACATAGTATTATAGCATTTTTTGATACACAAGTCAATTTTAATTGCAAATTAAAGAGGCTGTGTACACGCCACAGCCCCTTAATAATATTTGGGAATAGATTTTATCAATTCAAATCAACAGTTGCTTTTTTAACAGATACTTTCAGAGTAAATTTCTTATTAGAGCCATCTCTTGTGGTATAAGTCATTGTCGTACTTCCAGCTTTTGTAGCCGCAATAACCCATCCATCATATCTGGGATCGTCTGGGTCTACATAATAATAACGATACGCCACATCTTGATTAGAATACTTCATTGTTATACCACTCCAAAAAGCATTTCTTGTATCAAACTCAGTTTTCACACGCGCAGGATCATCAATAATATCCCCTACAGTCAGAGGCGATACGCTATTACCCACTTTAACAGAATTAATAACCGCAGATGTATATCCTTCTTCCGTAGAAAGTGTTTTAATTCCATCTGTTACAAGAAAAGTAATGGTTTGTGAAGTGCCCCATCCATCGTTTGCAGTTACAGTAACCGGAATTTCCCTTCCAATAAGATTTCTGTTTCCACCTGCACAAGTTACCTTTCCTTTTTGGTCTACTGTCAGTCCGGAACCAGATTCCACACTCCATTTTACCTTCTTATCGCTTGCCGCATACAGTACATTTTTTGTATTATAATTAATTTCTGTCTTCATTGTAATGCTGCATCCGGTTCCAATAGGAATAAATTGACTATCTCCGGAATAACCGGTGGAACTGTATGTATAAATATCCCATACAGGGTTCACTACTGTTACATTAAAGGTCTTTTTCTTGTTAGAACCGTCATTTGCCGTAACAGTAATCTTCGCTTTTCCTTTTCCTCTTGCTCTTATAAGACCAGTATTGCTTACAGTTGCAACTTTCGTATTTGAAGACTTATACAAATACTGATCTGATGTAGATCCGTCATCTGATACATTCAATTGGTATGAATTTTTAATTGCATTTCCGTTCTCAACTTTAGCAGGTATAAATTCACCATTCGGAGCAGTTCTGTCCGCCAAATAAGATAGTGTTATTGTATTTCCTTCTATAGTCACATTTTTTGCCGCACTGGCATCGGGTGTGACAATAAATTCCACCGACTTTTCTGAACCGTCTGTTGTCGTAGCTTTAATAGTCGCCGGATCAGTACCAGCACCTTTCTTACAGGTCACCTTACCTTTGGCATTCACAGTTATCTTTTCATTCCCGGATTCACGGGTCCATTTCAGTTTTGTAACGCTTGCAAAAGAAGGATATATAGCTGCGCCCAATTGAATGGATTTTCCTTCTGCCACGCTCATATTTTGCTTACAGGTAGGTTCCAGGGAGGTCGCTTTTACATCCAATGTATACGTCGTGGAAAAGACTGGTGATACTTTACTTCCCACAACAGTAACAGCCTGAATCTTCACCTTTCCAGAGCGGTTCAAACTCCAGAGGTCGCCGTCATAATAACGCTCTCCTGTTTTGGCAGTCGGCTTCTTTCCATTAATTGTAAAATATACCTTGCCATGAGGCGTATTTGAATCAAATTCAAAATAATAACCTTGATAATTTTGATAGCCTTGATAGCCTTGTCCCCATTCTACTACATTTTTACCTTGTGGTGTAATTTCCTGTGAAGAGCCGTCATTATTTGTTTTGAAAAACTTAATTGAAGGCTGCTTTGCCTCACTATTATCTACAGAATAGGTTGCTGTTACTACATCAGCGACTAAATAATTATCTCCAGGAATATAACCGTCTGCATAATCATCACCGTCTACATCAACGCCGTATTTATTCCATGTAACCGCGCTGTCCTGCAAAGCTTTTGTGACTTTCGTCACAGTCGTTTTCTTATTTGTGGATATGAATGTATCATTATTTGCGAGCATCAGAGCGACTATACCGGATACAAGCGGACATGCCATAGAGGTTCCGCTCATATATGTATATCCCCCCGGAACAGTTGAGAGTATATCTTCTCCAGGTGCTGCTACATCCATCCATGTTCCATAATTTGAAAATGTAGTTAATCCTTCGCCATCAATAGCCCCAACAGCAATTACATTATCATAAGCTGCCGGATAATTTTTCTGGGATATCGCTTCATTTCCTGTTGCAGCAACTACAATGATTCCCTTATTTGCGGCTTTGTTAATTTCCGCCTGGAACTGCGGCATATGCCAAAGCGCTCCCAGACTCATACTTATAACATCCACATCTTGCTCAATCGCCCATCTTACGCCTTTAATTGCTTCGGCAATTCCGCCTCTGCCCTGATCATTCATTACTTTTCCAGAATAGATTGTTGCCTCTGGAGCCATTCCGACTACGCCTTCATTATTCTGACATGCTGCAATAATACCCGCGCAGTGTGTTCCATGTCCATTCGCGTCCATCGGGTCAAGTTTATTTCCGCGTTCGTCGGTAACAAATGACTCATATGCTGCTATATTGGATTTTAAATCCGGATGAGTGAAATCAATACCGGTATCCAGTACAGCTACCTTAACACCTTTTCCTTTCGTTGCATCCCAGGCATCTACAGTGCCAAGGAAATTATGATACCACTGGTACTCATAATACGGATCTGTAGGAGCTAACGCATAGGGCATGTTACCTGTCCGGTCAACTTCTAACCCTTCCGGTTTTTCTTCCGGCACTTCCTCATGTTCTACATCCGCTTCGTCAATCAATTTTACTTCGGACTTCTTTTTCTCAACAGGGTCAACAGTGCCGTCAATACTTAATATAATATTAGGATATACAGCCGGGATAGAAACTTTCATGTCCGCGGCAACACCTACCGCTTCTTCTACAGTTCTCTCAATGTTGGCTACAGCGACGCCATACTCGAAGCTCACAAGGCTGCCGCCATAGCATTCCGCCGTTTCTACTGCCTCTTCTTCTGAATCTGTGAAATACATTATTTCATTTTCTATGTAATCCTCTCCTGATTTCATAGACGGCAGTTCAGATAAAACCTCTCCAAGAACTGACTTTTCCTGCATCATCTCCTGATCCAGGCTCTTGGTCTTAAATCCAAGATCATCTAACATCTGTTTCTTTTCAGCAGGCATCGCAAACCCCTGCATTGTTTCACCCGGATCCTCTGTTTCCTGATCATTTTCTCCTGCTGCCGGTTCTTCTGTCTCTGAATTTTCCTCTTCTAGTTCGTCAGAAACTTCTTCCGCTTCCTCTGCAGGTGTCACAGGATCCTCTTCTTTGTCCTCGGCTTCCGTATCATCAGTTACTGCCGGAACCTCTTCTTCGACTTGTGTGTCTTCACTTGTTCCCTCATCTGACACTATGGCAGCATCTTCACCAACGTCGCCTTTTACTGACTCATCGTTACCCTCTTCATTCGTTGTCACATCCGATATTTCAGCAGCATAAACTACTCCTGCCTGCCCGAAAGTCAAAGTAACGGCAAGCAATAGCGACAACAAAGCATTCCATTTCTTCATTTTCTTCACTTTTTTACCTTTCCTCTCTCTCCTGTGTTAATGAAGTAATTTTAAATCATTTCGACTCTGTTAAAAATAGTATTTTCTGTAAAACGCCACATCACCTCCCTGTTTTTCGTAGTTCTCCAGAAATTCATCCACAGAACCGGTGATCTCTATTGTAGCTGTACCATGTTCCCATGATATCAGTTTTCCGGAAATCGTACCCGCTATCTCATTTGCTTTTTCCTGCGACTCCGCATCACAAAGCAATTCGTGTTCAGCGTAGCCTTTACTTTTGCGGGCAGGCACTACTATTTCCTCTGCACCATCTACACTCTCTGCATTTTCTTCAGTATCTATTTCCTCCGAAACAGGTTCTTCGGAAGAAGGTATATTTTCTTTGGAAATACTTTTCATTGTTCCTAGATTTTCATCAGAATTAACAATGGTCTCTCCCTGCTTATTTTCTATAAATTCCTCTTTTAATTTTGTTATATCTTCATCAGTTTCGGCTTTTGGCGCACCTTGCCTGGAGTGTTTAGATTCATCAAAAGTACCGCCATAAAAAATTCCATCCCTGTTCTCTACTTCTTTTTTCTCAGCAGCAAATCCAGCGTTTTTCCCGAAACTACTCCGTCCCGCAGCCACTCCCACCACCAACACCACTGCCAACACAGCTACGCCTGCAATCACCATATGTTTTTTATCCTTCATCTTTATTCACCTCTCTGACAAAACCACAGCATTACTGCTTTTTGATGCCAAAAACACATGTTCATTATACCAAATGTCACACTATATATCAATATCGCCAAATCTTAAATATTTCTTAAGGTTTAGCGATATCAACTCTGTCTTATTCTGTTTCCGCATCCACCAGCATCACCGTCATCTGCAAGTCCTCCGGTACATGGCAGTTTTCAGGCACAGTCACTGTCACAGGTACCGTAAAAGCTCCGCGTCTGCCGCATTGGGATAAATCGGCAGTGACTGTAATATTTTCCATCGTCACGCCTGCCAGGTCGGAAGCCAGGCCGCTGACAGTTACTTCCAGCATTCTTGCTTCCGTCTCATCCAGCTTCAGGCCTTCCGGCATGTTCATATACTGGATCTGGTCATCCCGAAAGACATAGCTTACGGATTCAAAGGGAACAATTTCCATAGTAACTACGATCTCCCGGTCGTTCTCCGAGGGTATGGTAATACCTTCGTCCAGATACTGGCTGATATCTACAGTCTGTACGACCTTTCCGGTCTGTCTGTCCGGGTTCAGTGCCTCTGCCGGAACATTCAGATTGTAGACCGGGGTAATACTCTTCTGTATTCCTGCGATCGTCACTGTCTCCGGCGCATAAGTGATTGTGCTTAAGCCGTAACCTTCGGGAGCTGCCTGACTGATGTCGAAACTGATACCTACCAGCTTTGTATTCAGCGTAGTAATCGTCACTTCAAGGCCGGTATCCTTGCCAATATATTCCAGATAAGTGCCGTCTATGGGCCTGCCTTCCATATCATACAGCTTGACTTCGCAGTTACGCACCATGGTTCCCGTAATTCCTGTGATATTAGGCTCTAATGCTACTTTGTTAATACGTTCTACCACGGAACGGGGACCTGTAATCTCGATCAATGTCTGTGCCGGAATGGCAGAACCCTTCACTAGACCGTAAGTAGGATCTCCTTTCGTTTCTACAGATACCTTAAACTGCTCTGTCACGGATTCTTCTATACTCACCAGCACGTTTTCCCGACTCTGGACGATCCGTTCCACAGTGGCGTTTCCCACATAAGACACTTCGATCTTTACCATGCTATCATAGAGAAGGTTCTTCTGCAAATCCGCAGTCACCACAAAATCCGACGGTTTTAAATCATTCAAAACAGAACGCCTTGCGTAAACAGTCAAGTCCACCGTATCTGTTCCTTCCTCAATCCGGCACATCTGTCCTTGTGCGCTTAGGACTTCCATCCCTTGCATAGTGACTTTTATATTGCGCATGGGCCTGTTGCCCACCGCATCATTGATATTCACCACGATCAGCCACAGCATAACTGCGACAACCACCGAGAAGACTTTCAACAGCAGATTATTGAACAGTTTTATCTTCATGTTTGCCCCGCCCTCTCCATAATTTGATCTTACGGCCTTCTTCTGCCTTTGTCTGCATAGCCTGAAGCTGCTCTTTTAACTGCTCCTGATTCAGGTTGCGAAGAAGCCTGCCGTTTTTGGCTACGGAAACGGAACCTGTCTCTTCCGATACTACGATTGTCACGGAATCGCTTACTTCGCTGATGCCTACTGCCGCCCGATGCCTGGTTCCAAGAGCCTTGCTTAAATTCATATTATCAGACAGGGGAAGGTAACAAGTAGCGGAACGTATTCTGTCTCCAGCAAGAATGACCGCCCCATCATGAAGCGGTGTGTTTTTTTCAAATATATTCAAAATCAGCTGACTGGAGATCAACGAGTCAATAGAGATACCCGTCCGCTCGTACTCCTGCAGACTTACATCCTGTTCGATCACAATCAGCGCTCCTGTACGGGCCTTACCCATTTCAAAACATGCCCTTACCAGTTCCTGTATGGTACGGTCCGTCATCCCTTCTTCTTCTCTTTTAGAACTGTCAAAAGGAACAATGGAAGTCAGTATATTTTTTTCACCCAGCTGCTCCAAAGCTCTTCTTAACTCCGGCTGAAACACAATGATAACCGCTGTGATTCCCAGGCTGAAAAAATTTTCCGCTATCCACAGGATCGTACTCATATGCAGGAAATATGCCAAAAGCAGCAAAACGAGTATGACCGCAAAACCTTTTAAAAGATTCCATGCGCGGGTGGATTTGATCCAGACCATGATCTGGTAAATGATAAAGGATAAAATGATAATCTCTGCTATGTCCGTCTTTGTAATGTTCAGCGCTTCCAGAGAAATATACTGGTTTAGCTTTTCAAGACTCATTTTCCCACATCCTTTCCCTACGCGGATTTTTTATTTTTACTGTTTTGTATTAATGCCGCCTTCTTCCCTGGCGGTTCCTGGAATTGATCTTTTTTACCTTTTTCTCCGGTATAGCGATGGACATCTTGGGGACAGCCTTCACATAATAATAATACTCGTCATCCTCAAACTGCGTATACTCTGTCCTTGAATAATCTACACTGAATACAAAAAATTCCACCATAACGGCGATCATAAGCGATACCATCGTCCCCAAAATCAGAGGCAAGATCGCCACGTCTGTCCCCATAATAAGCGCGCCGATCAAAAACAATATGATATTTGCCACGGCTCCGGTTCCCAGGGCCAAATACCAGGAGTAGTCCACATTCATCCTGCGGATTGCATACACAATCATCAGAACCACCGCCAGCACCAGGATCGTCATAATCATATCTTTATTGTTCAGAACATTTTCCACCAGATACAAAAGTCTTGTGGACATCTGTTCGCTCTCCGAAGTAGACAGCATCTTTTCATTATTTTTCATAAAATACATCATGTAATAGATCAGTGCGCCGCATCCTACGGGAACGGCGGCCACAGGTCCGCCCACCAGCCCCAGCACCAACGGAAGAGCATACGGAATCTTAAGCCAGAAAGCAATGGGGGTAAGCACGAGCACATAGCCGTATTCCGGAGCCACTCGAAAATATACGGCATACATAATAAACAGAAGTCCTGCCAGCAGGGCGAAAACTTCCAAAGACAGGACAAAAGCATGAGCGCCTAAAAGGACTGCTCCGAATACCGCCATCATATTCACCGGCAAAAACGAACATAAAAGAGCAAGCAAAAGGGCGATCGCCGGATTCGCAAGCTTCTCCATGAATCCGATCTGGCCGTTCATCATCATAAACGCAAAAAACGCAAGTGCAAATTTGATTGCAGGGATCAAATAAATGTCGTATCTGGAATAAAATATTTTTAGATGCTGCTTCATCTCAAGTAAAGCCGTCATGTTCCGTTTCCTCCGTCAGGGCGCCCAAAGCCGCCGCTCTTTTCTTCCTTCGCATAAATGGCCGAGATTCTCCGCAATGTATGCCCGTAAGCACTCACGCTCTTTTTGGCGGCATGATATCGGTAAGCGCTGACGCCGTACACAATACAGAGGTATGCAAGCGTCACTACCACATAGATCAGCAGTACATGCAATCCAAAGTCTTTTAAATCCATTTTATGAAGATTGTCCAGCAGATATTCCATATTGCACAGACCCCACAGTCCAGTACACAGAGCAAAACTGACCGTCACAAAGAACCAGCCGTACAAAACCTGCAGGCTGATATAATCATGCCGGAAATATTTGGCTATCTTCAGTTTCCGTTTACCTGACCGGGTCTCGTAAATGGACGCCCGCGTCATCAAAATCACCTTTTCTTCATTAATCATATAAACAGTCTCCACTTCTCACATACCATAGTATAACACAAATAGATGGAAATTCAACCAAAAACCACCGTCTTAATATCCTTTTCCCACGCAAATGCTCATGAAATATACTCTATGAACGCCGTTTTCTTTCAGAATTTTAGCTGCTGCATCCATAGTGCTGCCTGTGGTGTAGATATCGTCCACCAGTATGATATTTTTATAGGGAAGCGCGCCTTTTCGAACGAAAAAGGCATCTTTTAGATTCGCCAGACGTTCCTGGCTGCTTAGATCTTTCTGTGTATGGGTACGTTTCGTGCGCAATAACAGGCGGCTGTCCATCGGGATTTTACTTTTTTTTGACAACCAGCGAGCCAGAAGTTCCGCTTGGTTAAACCCTCTCTTCCTCCTACGAGAGGGATGAAGCGGAATCGGAATAAAAACTTCTCCGCCCCAAAGAAGCATCTCCTTAGCACATCTTCTCAAAAGTTCCTCCGCATAAAACGCAGCGTATTCTTTTCTTCCTTTGTATTTGTACATTGCTATGGAACGTCTCATGGTTTCATCGTACACAAAGGCCGCCCGGCCTTTGTCAAACCAGTGCTTTTTTCTTATACAGTCCATGCAGTATTCCTGTTCCCCCGTCAGCAGAGGTTTTCCGCATTTCTGACAGAAGTTTTTTGTAACATCAACAAGCTTTGTCCGGCATATGACGCAGACTGGCTGCCCCTTGTCCTCCACAACCTCATGACAAACAGGACATCTTTTAGGAAACAGAATACCCACCATGTCGGGTAAAATCATACGGCTGCCGGCAGGTTTACTCTTCTTCAATCATTTTCACCTCCTTAATCCGATCCGCAAGACCGCTGTAGCGGGCCTGCTCACTGACATTTGCGATCATCTGGTTAAAAGTCCGGTCACTCCCCACTACGGTCACGCAAGATTTCGCCCGGGTGACTGCCGTATAGAGCAGATTGCGGTTTAAAAGCATCTTTGGACCGGTAAGAAGCGGCAGTACCACTGCCGGATACTCGCTCCCCTGGGATTTGTGAATTGTCACCGCATAGGCCAGCTCCAGTTCTTCTAATTGCCCGTATTCATAGGTCACGGTTCTGTAATCATCAAAAATAACTTCCACCGTTTCCGCCACCAGATCAATCCGTCTGACCACGCCCATATCTCCGTTAAAAATCCCCATACCTTTGTCTATGGCGATCCCATATTGATTTGTGGCTTCCCACTCCATCTGGTAATTGTTTTTGATCTGCATCACCTTATCCCCTTCTCTTAAAAGACCTTTAACCGTCTCCTTTTCCGCTTTTTCAGAAGAAGGGGGATTTAAATATCTTTGGAGAACTTCATTCAGGCGATCCACGCCCAAAGCGCCTTTTCGCATGGGCGTCAGCACCTGGATATCATAGGGCTGGGCGTTTACATATTTGGGAAGCTTTTCTTGGATTAAGGCTAACACAACCCGAAGGATTATATTAGGGTCATCTCTTTTCAAGAAGAAAAAGTCCCGGCTGTTGTTGTCTAAAGCCACCGGCTCACCTCGATTAATCTTGTGAGCGTTTACGATGATATCGCTCTCGCTGGCCTGTCTGAAAATTTTCTCCAGCATGACCACGGGATATCTTCCTGCGCGTATAATGTCTTTTAGCACACATCCAGGCCCTACACTGGGAAGCTGGTTGATATCCCCCACCAAAATCAGCCGGGTACCCACGCTCACTGCCTTAAGCAAAGCATACATCAGGGAAATATCCACCATGGACATCTCGTCGATAATGACCACGTCCGCCTCTAAAGGGTTGTCCTCATTTCGCTCAAACATCGCCTGCTCCCGATCTTCTGTGGGCGCGCTGTTTGGTTCTAACAGCCGGTGGATCGTCAGTGCTTCGTAACCAGTTGTCTCTGTCATTCTTTTCGCAGCACGCCCGGTAGGCGCGGCCAAAAGTATCTCCATATCCTCCGTCTCAAAATATCGGATAATAGCGTTTATGGTAGTAGTCTTTCCCGTACCGGGACCTCCTGTGATGATTAAAAGACCGTTCTTTACCGCCTCTGTTACCGCACGCCTCTGCATCCTGTCAAGCTCTATGCGGGACTTTTCTTCCACTTTTTTCAGCTTATCAAGGATCAGCTCGTCTTTCATATAACATTTTAAATTCAATCCACACAGCATATTCGCCGTATTCAGTTCCATATAGTAATAGCGGCTGTAAAATACCATATTTTCTTCACCGGACTGTTTGACGACCAGTTTTTTATCCATGCACAGGTTCATCATCTGCGTTCGGATTTCTTCTGTATCCACGCCCAACAGTTCTTTCGCTCTGTGAAGCAAAAGTTCTTCCGGCAGGCAGGTGTGTCCCTCGCCGGATGCCTGCAAAAGCACATACAAAAGACCGCTCCTGATCCTGTATTCTGCATCTGCATGGACGCCGATACGTCCTGCGATCTCGTCCGCTATCTTAAACCCCACGCCGGATATATCGTCCGCCAGCCGATACGGGTTCTCCTGAATTACCTGATAAGTTCGCATACCGTATTTATTAAAAATTTTCACTGCCAGCGATGTGGAAATCCCATACTGTGTAAGGAACATCATCACTTGACGCAATTCCCGTTTCTCCTGCATCTGCTCCGCAATCTCCATAGCTTTGCGCGCACTGATGCCCTTTATTTCCGCTAAGCGTTCTGGCTCTTCCTCAATTACCCGGAAAGTATCCCCTTTGAATCTGCGGACAATCCGGGCTGCCAGCGCAGCTTTGATTCCTTTGATAACGCCGCTTGCAAGATATCGTTCCATGGCAACTTCGTCTTCCGGGGCGAGAAGTTCCATCTGTTCCACATGAAGCTGCTCACCATACACAGGGTGAGATCTCATGGTCCCTCCCACCTGAATAAATTCTCCTTCTGAAAGAAGGCCGAAAGAACCCACGCAGGTAAGTTCTTCATTCTTTTCCGCCAACTGGAACACCGTATAACCATTTTCATTATTCCGGAATATAATATGTTCTACATATCCCTTTCGTATCTCCACCCTTAGCCCCTTATCCACACAAAGGACATGGCAGGTAAACGCCACGTCCCCATCACTTCCAAAATATTGATCACATGCCTTTATCGTCGTCCTGATAATTACCCGACAGCATCTCCACATACTTGCCTGTCCCAATAGCGACGCACTTCATAGGGTCTTCCGCCGTCATGGTATTAATTCCTGTCTTGGATTCCAAAAGTTCCTCAAGTCCCCGAAGTAAAGCTCCTCCGCCTGTCAATACTATTCCACGATCAGCAATATCTGCAGTCAGCTCCGGCGGCGTGCGCTCCAGGACGCTGTGTACCGCCTCCACAATCTGAGCTGTGGACTCTTTTAATGCCTCTTCGGTTTCTTCTGACGTAACGGTAACCGTCTTTGGAAGCCCGGTGACCAAGTTGCGTCCCCTAACGTCAATACTGTTGCTCTCTGCTCTTGGATAACAGCTTCCCACTTTAATCTTTATGTCTTCTGCTGTCCGTTCACCGATCAGCAGATTATGTTTCTTGCGCATATAACGGATGATCGCTTCGTCAAAATCATCCCCCGCAATTTTGACAGAAGTGCTGACAACCGTCCCGCTTAAAGAAATGACCGCAATATCTGTCGTTCCGCCTCCTATATCAACGATCATGTTGCCGCATGGTCTGGATATATCAATACCTGCGCCAATGGCTGCTGCAATAGGTTCCTCGATAATAAACACTTCCCGCGCGCCTGCCTGGTAGGTAGCGTCCTCTACTGCTTTTCTCTCCACCTCAGTGACACCGCTGGGCACGCAGACTGCAATCTTCGGCTTACGAAAAGTCTTTTTCCCGATAGCTTTCTGAATAAAAAATTTCACCATCTTCTCTGTGACTGTATAATCCGAGATGACTCCCTGACGTAAGGGGCGGACCGCAACAATGTTCCCCGGCGTACGCCCGAGCATCAGTCTTGCTTCTTCCCCGATTGCTTTGATTTTATTTGTATCTCTGTCAAATGCCACGACAGACGGCTCTTTTAACACAACACCTTTGCCTTTGATATATACCAGGATACTGGCCGTCCCCAAATCAATTCCAACATCCGTTCCTGCCATAATAGTTCTCCTTTCGTCCTTTTACGTCTATATAGAATAAATGCGCTTCATAACCTTTTCCCATGAGCATGTCCTATTGGGCTTTCCAAATACATGCCAGAAGTTACTTTCGCAACTTCTGACATGTATTATACCCAATCTTTGTCAAAAAGAAAAGAGTAAATTATCTTAATTCTGCAATTCTGGAAACTCCTACATAAATCTCGGAGATTTTATACCAGGTGGGATAATTTACAATTCCCGTCACCGGCAAGCCGAAAATAGATTGGAATTTCTCCACAGCCGCCTTTGTAGCCGGACCGAATATACCGTCCGCCGCAATCTTAGGCAGAGCCGGATAAGAGTTGGAAATGGTATTTAACTGCTCCTGCATCTGCCGTACTTTTCCTCCGCTGGCGCCTTGTGCCAATTCATAACCAGGCCAGGAAGAAGGAACCCCCGATATTTCCACCGCTGTGTTGATATAGATACTGTCCCCGTAATAATAACGCAGAATTTCTATGGCGGAATATCCCCGTTCGCCCAAGCTCTGGGCACCCCACTGACTCATCCAGTTGGGGCAGGTGACTCTTCTCCCGTCACAGTACTGGGTCAGGATTGGCTGTTTTACATTGGGCCTGGATAAATAATTACCGAACATCTCGTCCACCACATTGGATATGGTCTGAAAAACATTTCTCCCATAGATCCATTTCTGGTCAAATGCCGTAGAGGAAGTGATGGTAAAGTCATACCCCTGATTTCTGTACCACTCGGTGTACACTCTGTTCAGGACAAAAGACATAATAGCCAGTACATTGGCCCGGATGGCCGCATCCGTCCAGGTGGCATAGATCTCGCTGGAAGCCACATTTTTTATATAGTCCCGATATCTGACCCAGTAGTTTTTTGCACTGCTGTCCGAGGGAACGCCGTCGTGTACGATGACATATTCCGGTACTACCACCCGACTTAAAACGATCTCTCCTGTCTCGGTGGTCGGCTTGATCTCCGGTTCCGCGATCTTCGGCGGATAATCTCCGAACAGTGTATGGGGACCGATGACAATCCGTTCGAAAGTTTCTTCCGCCGTGGCAGCCATAAGCTCAATCTTTTGAATTGCCACGACGCCCGGCAGGATTTCCGTTCCCGCCACTTCTGCATCTTCATAATCTTCGGCTCTGATGCGTATAGTATATTCCGAATACGGCTGTTCTTCTGAAAATTGCGTACTGTATTCCAAATTTGGAGCGGGTAATTCGATCAGGGGCGTCATACCGGACTCATCTGTAGTATACCGTCGGACCTCGCTGTCCGGATCTCCCTCATAAGTAATTTCAACCGCCGCACCCGAGACCGGCTTTTGGGTTCTCTGGGCTACCAGGTATACTTGCAGCTGTCCTTGTGCTGATGGAAGACGCGGCACATTTTCAAATTCATTCTCAGGCATAAAAAGGCCTCATTTCTATTATACTTGTTATAGTATATAGAATGAGGCCTGTATAAATTCCTGCCTATTTTTCTATCTGTTCCAGACAGTTAAGCCACAATGCGGCGCAGGCGTCGCTGGGCATGCGAAGGTCTCCTCTGGGAGACAAAGCCACGGTTCCTACTTTTGGGCCATCCGGCAGGCAGGAGCGCTTAAACTGCTGGGTAAAGAAACGGCGGTAAAAGGTTTTCAGCCATTTTAAGACAGTCCCGTCGTCATATTCCCCCTCAAAAGCAATCTTTGCAAGATAATAGATCTTATCCGGCGCAAAACCAAAGCGCAGCATATAATACAGATAAAAATCATGCAGCTCATATGGACCTACCAGATCCTCTGTTTTCTGGGATATCGCTCCGTCTTTGGGCGGCAGAAGCTCCGGACTCACCGGCGTATCCAGGATGTCCAGAAGGATATCCGACAGTCTGGAATCTGTACAGGTATCCGCATAATAACGCACCAGATGCCTTACCAATGTCTTGGGAACGGACGCATTAACACCGTACATGGACATATGATCCCCGTTATAAGTGGCCCAGCCAAGAGCAAGCTCCGACATATCGCCGGTCCCCACCACCAGGCCGCCTGTCTGGTTCGCCACATCCATCAAAACCTGTGTACGCTCTCTTGCCTGTGAATTTTCGTAAGTCACATCATGCACGTTCATATCATGTCCGATATCCCGAAAATGCATGGCAACGGATTCTTTAATATCCACCTCTTTTAAATGTGCGCCTAACCTTCTTGTCAGTTCGCAGGCATTCGTATAAGTTCTGTCTGTAGTTCCAAAACAAGGCATTGTCACCGCCGTAATGCAGCTTCTTTCAAGTCCCAGATAATCTGCCGCTTTAGAAGCCACCAGAAGAGCAAGTGTAGAATCCAGACCGCCTGAGATCCCGATAACCGCGCTTTTACTTTTGGTATGTTCCATTCTCTTTTTAAGTCCCATGGCCTGGATTGTAAGAATCTCTTCACAGCGCTTTTCACGTTCTTCCTTCTGATCCGGCACAAAGGGCGCTTTATCAATGAACCGTTCTAAAGGCGCATTCGTTTCTTTCATGGAATACTCTACAGTCAAATAAGATAATGTATCTTCTTCTACTTTGTAAGCAGTCAGAC
Organism: uncultured Lachnospiraceae bacterium; assembly: GCA_910587495.1. Taxonomy (GTDB): domain Bacteria; phylum Bacillota; class Clostridia; order Lachnospirales; family Lachnospiraceae; genus Hominiventricola. Next base: position 14,906 of record CAJUMT010000034.1, read on the forward strand.
GCCTGCGCTCTCCCGTCAGGCGTTCCGCATCAATCTCCCCGTAGATCGTTTCATTTTTGAACCGTCTGGATTCTTTTAAAAGGGTACCGTTTTCGCAGATCAGATGGTGTCCGCCAAACACAAGATCTGTGGAAGATTCTCCCTCCCCTGCACTGGCGTAAATATAGCCGCACACCAGCCGTCCGGACTGGCTGCGGATCAACTCTCTTCTATACGCGTCTTTTCCTGTCACTTCATCACTGGCTGACAGATTGACAATCACATTCGCTCCCTGCATGGCATGGAAAGAGCTGGGCGGATTCGGCGCCCATAAGTCCTCGCAAATCTCCGCCGCCACTGTAAGATGAGGCATATCTGCGCAGGCAAACAGAAGGTTGGTACCAAAGGGTATTTCCTGCTCTTTTTCAAAATCAATAAAAGTATATTCCTTCGGCGCTTCAGTAAAATGGCGCGCCTCATAAAATTCCCCATAATTTGGTATATGTGTCTTGGGAACCAGACCCAGCAGCTCTCCGTCCGAATAAACCGCCGCCACATTATAAAGCTTCCCTTTTACTTCCAATGGCAGTCCCACAAAAAAGATCCCGTCCATGCCTTCACTGGCCTTTACAATCTTTATTAGAGCCTCTTTTGCCTTTTTAAGCAGAAGCTCCTGTAAAAACAGATCTTCGCAGGTGTATCCGGTAATGCAAAGCTCCGGAAATACAATAATCCTCGCTCCGTCCTGCCAGGCCTCTTTCATCAGGCGGATGATCTCCTGCGCATTGTATTCTGTATCGGCTACTCTGATCTTCGGCGCTATGGCGGCCGCTTTTACAAATCCGTATCGCATCTTTATTTACTCCTTATAATCCTTTTTAAGTCTTCAGTTGTGAATTGGTACGCCTCATTGCAGAAATGGCATTTAACTTCTATAGGCTTATTATCCTGTATCATCTCATTTAAATCTTTTCTGCCCACACTGGCGATCACTTTCTCCACTCTTTCCTTACTGCAATTACAGAAGAAGCGGGTATCCGTGTGCTCCAGTATCTCGAGATCCAGTTCCCCTAATATTTCCCGCAAAAGCTGTTCCGGTGTCAACCCCTGGTCCAGATAAGAAGTCACGCTTTTTATAGATGACAGTTTCTTTTCCAGCCGATCAACTACGGCTTCTTCCGCAAAAGGCATAAGCTGAATGATAAATCCTCCTGCCTGCTTTACCGTATTATTCTTTTCCATCAAAACGCCTAACCCCACCGAAGACGGCGTTTGTTCGGAGCTGGCAAAATAATAGGTCAGATCATCCGCAATTTCCCCGGTCTTAAGTTCAGTCTGTCCAACATAGGGTTCTTTCATGCCCATATCTTTCATCACACTTAAGATCCCAAGTCCTAAAGCTCCACCCACGTCCAGTTTGCCTTTCACGTTGGGCGGAAGCATCACCTGCGGATTGTCCGCAAAACCTTTTACATTCCCATGGGCATCTACTGTCACTGTAAGTCCTTTTATGGGTCCGCCGCACTTAATCTGAAGGGTCAGTATATCTTTTTCTCCCTTCATCATCGCTCCCATCATAGCGCCCGCCGACAAAAGCCGCCCCAGAGCCGCTGTCGCCACCGGGCTGGTATCATGCTTTATCCGGGCAGTCTCTACAGTCTCCCGCGAAGTGACGGCAAAGGCTCTGATCTGGCCATCCGCCGCCGTAGCCCTTACAACATAGTCTTTCATGCATTTTTCTCCTCTCTCTGGCAGATCACATAGACCCTTTCTGAGTCCTCTTTAGCCGGTTCATGGGTAAACGCGTCATAGATATGCAAAAGTTTAAGCCCCGACCGCTTCACCAGGTTTTTTACCATATCCAGGCTGTAAGCGCGCTGGTAATGGTCTTCTTCATATTTTCTATAATACCCTGACTCTTCTTGTATAAAAAGGGTCAGATTATATGCGTTGAGTTTTTTTTCTTCATCATAATAGTTTTCCCAGATAAAGCTTCCTTCTTCCCGATTTTCGGCAATAGTTTGTTCGCCTAAAAGCTCCCGGTATTTATATTCCGTATTCAGGTCAAATATAAAAAGACCTCCATAGTCCAAATAGTTGCGCGCGGCCAGCGTAAGGATCTTTAAAACCTCTTCCTCTTCCAATATATAATTCATACAGTCGCAAATACTAACAATCGCGCGCACGGTTCCATACAATTCAAACTCTCTCATATCCTGGCACAAATAGAGGATATCATGTCTGGAACGGTCTCTTTTTTCCATGGCTTCTTCCAGCATCGCCTCCGACGCGTCAATACCTATCATATCGTATCCCGCATCAGCTAAAAGTTCCGTCATTGTTCCCGTACCACATCCCAAATCCAGAATCAAACCGGACGTCACGCCATATTCCCGCAAAAGTCCTGTCAGATATTCCCCCCATGCGTCATAAGGGATGTCATCCATAAACAGGTCGTATACTCTGGCAAACCCCGTATATGCATCCATCAAATCAATTTCCTCCACCATCTGCTTACGGTCGCGAAAAAAGCGGAGACTTTATAAGCCTCCGCCTTCCGCCTATTTATCACATCGTCTGATTGTTGCTGCTTAAATACTTTTCAATATTTTCGATTGCTGCCGCTTCATCACTGCCTTCGGCAGATACGACTACGGATTCCCCTGCAGACAGTCCTAAGGTCATCATCCCCATAATACTTTTTGCATTCACCTTTTTCCCCTCATTTTCCACATAAATCGTACTTTCGTACTGGCTGGCCACCTGCACCAAAAGCGCTGTGGGCCTTGCCTCCAATCCATCAGCTATTTGGATGGTGATTGGTTTCTTAATCATTTTACTCCTCCTTGCCTTCACGCAATCTTTCTGCTATAAGGCTTAACTTACGCAGACGATGATTTACACCGGATTTTCCCACTTTGGGCGAAAGCATTTCACCCAGTTCTTTAAGGCTTGCATCCGGATGTTCCAAGCGAAGCCTGGCTATCTGTTCCAGGCCCTCTGTAAGCTTTTGCAGTCCCACCGTATTTTCTATATACCGGATATCTTCTGTCTGGCGAACTGCGGCGGAAACCGTCTTGTTCAGGTTCGCAGTCTCACAGTTCACTTTTCGATTTACGAAATTGCGCATTTCCTTTACAATACGCACATTTTCCAACTGCATCAGCGATACATGCGCTCCCATAAGCCCTAGAAGATCCACAATCTGAGATCCTTCTTTTACATAGACCACATAATGCTTTTTACGCATTACAATTCTTGCGTCTATCTGATATGGCTCCATAAGTTTCTTAAGCCTGGAAGCCTTTTCCTTAGAAGAACACACGATCTCAAAGTGGTAGGATTTTTCCGGCGCACTGACAGACCCTGCCGCAAGAAATGCTCCCCGTATAAAAGCACGCTTGCAGCAATTCTGCTTCAATAACTGATTATGTACCGGCGACATGCACTCATAAATATCACCTTGTGGCGAAAGCAGACATGTATCTTTCAAAAGCCTTCTGGCCTCTGTATCTCTGCAGATCACCACAGAATAATATCGAGCTTCCCGCCTTTTCCGTACAGTTACTTCAGCTTTAATTTTAAATGCTTTTCTCAATAAAGTAAAGTACTTTCTTGCAACTGGAAGATTTTCCGTCTGTATTTTCACAAGAAAACGGTTATTTTCCGTAATACTAATCTTTCCGCACAGGCTTAAAATAGCAGCAGCTTCTGCCACTTGACAGTGACGTGAGCCGAAAGCCTTTGTAGAGAGTTCTTCTTTGATATCTCCGGAAAATGACATATGCCGTCCCTCCTGCTTATTTTCCTCTTGCAGCATCCTTTCCGATATCCCGGTGTTCAAGTTTCACGCCATAATCATTCTGGTTCTGAAGACGTTCATAAAGTTTATTAGCCAAAGTCACAGAGCGGTGCTTTCCTCCAGTACATCCAATGGCCACCACTAGTTGGTTCTTCCCTTCCAACACATAGTTCGGCACCAAAAATCGGATCATATCATCCAGCTTGTCCAGAAATACATGAGCCATATCATACCCCATAACAAAATCCTGGATCTTTTCGTCATTGCCGGTCAGTTTTCTAAGATCTTCATAATAATAAGGGTTTGGGAGAAAACGCACGTCAAAGACCAGATCCGCATCACTTGGTATGCCGTATTTAAAGCCAAAAGAAAGGACCGTGATCATAAGATTTTTAAATTCTCTGTTCTGGATGAAAATCTTATCCAGTTCCTGTTTAAGTTCTCTGACCAAAAGTTTGCTTGTATCAATGATATAGTCCGCATCCTTTTTTAAAAATACCAGACGCTCCCGCTCCAGCGAAATACCCTGTTCGATGCGCCCCGATTCCGCCAAAGGATGCAGGCGCCTTGTCTCTTTGTATCTTTTTACCAGCACATCGTCCGATGCATCCAAAAACAAAATCTCGTATAAAATACCTTGCATAGCCAAACGCTCCAATATCTGTTCCAGCTGGCTCAAGGATTTTCCGCTTCGTACATCAATGCCAATGGCTACTTTCGTAATCTCGCTGTTGCCTGAAGCCGTCAGTTCTGCAAATTTGTCAATAAAAGGAACCGGAAGATTGTCCACACAGAAATATCCTGCGTCCTCCAATATTTTTAACGCAGTGGCCCTCCCCGCGCCGGACATGCCTGTCACAATCACCAGTCTCATCTTATCCGCCTCCTCTACTGCCAGCCAAGAAATTTTACTTCTGGTTCCAGCCGAACCCCTGCATATTCATAAACCCTTCTTTGCACTGCCTCGATCAGCTCCCGAACCTGAAACGCTGTAGCATTGCCCCGGTTGATTATAAACCCACAATGCTTTTCTGATACTTGCGCATCTCCTATGGAAAATCCCTTCAATCCGGCCTCCTGGATCAGCTGTCCGGCAAAATACCCTTCAGGACGTTTAAAAGTACTGCCTGCGCTGGCATATTCCACTGGCTGTTTTTTGATCCTTTGTTCTTTTAATTCGTTCATCTTTGCCTGGATTTTCTCCATGCTACCTGTACACAGTTCAAGAACTGCTTCCAGAACAATACTTTGTTCTTCTGCAATTCGGCTTCTTCTGTAGCCAAACTGCATCTCTTCGCCCGTATACTCCCTGAATATGCCCTCTGCCGTCAGCACTTTCACCCTGCGGGTCACATCTTTCATCTCCCCACCGTAAGCGCCTGCGTTCATCACAAGTGCGCCGCCCACTGTTCCGGGAATCCCAGAGGCAAATTCCAGACCTGTAAGTCCTCCTTTGCATGCCAGATGCGCCGCCCGCGAAAGGAGAACGCCTGCCTCAAGATACAGGCAGACGCCTTTTATTTCAGCCTTGGCCATATTTTTAAAAAGGTGGATGATCACACCGTCATATCCGTCGTCGCTTACTAAAAGATTACTTCCGTTCCCGACGATGCAGAAAGGCATTTCGGCCTTATGGCAGGCTTGTATGATCTTTTGAAGCTGCTCTGCACTCTGGGGTTCCACAAGATAACGCGCGCAGCCGCCGACGCGAAAAGTCGTATGGTTTTTCATCGGTTCATCAACCCACACCTGTGTCTTCCCCGCCAGTTCTTGTAAAGTACTAAACATATTCACCTCGCCATTTCCGTCACAGCCCGGCTGTACTGCCCCTGTAACCTTTTTTCCGTCTGAAAATAACCATAGTACTATGATACATGAGTTCCATCTTTTTTCAAGTATTTTTTCACATAATGTCCTGTATAAGAACCTGTAATTTCAGCTACTTCTTCCGGAGTGCCGCTCGTCACTACAGTACCGCCCCCGTCTCCGCCTTCCGGTCCCATATCGATAATATAATCCGCCGTCTTGATTACATCCAGATTATGTTCGATAACAATGACCGTATTACCGCCGTCCGTCAGCCTTTTAAGGATCTCCGTCAGCTTATGCACATCCGCAAAATGGAGGCCTGTGGTAGGTTCGTCTAAAATATAAACTGTCTTTCCTGTACTTCTCCGGCTCAGCTCCGTCGCCAGTTTGATCCGCTGGGCCTCTCCGCCTGACAAAGTAGTTGAAGGCTGCCCCAGTTTAATGTAAGAAAGCCCCACATCGTACAAAGTCTCAATCTTCCTACGGATAAAAGGCACATTTTCAAAAAATGTAAGCGCTTCTTCCACGGTCATCTCCAGTACGTCATAGATGCTCTTGCCTTTATATTTTACTTCGAGAGTTTCCCGATTATACCTCTTTCCCTGACAAACTTCACAGGGCACATACACATCCGGCAGGAAATGCATCTC
>CAJUMT010000035.1:0-4683 GCA_910587495.1 uncultured Lachnospiraceae bacterium
ATCATACAGGTTTGCTCCAGTTTTGTATAGGTACCCACTATCTACCGTTTACTTTATAGCAACAATCTTTCGTATAACATTCATTCAGTTTTGACTTTGTATACTGTGCAGGAGTATTTCTGGTAATAAAAGCCAACAGCTCCGTACAGTACCGCTCAGGGCTGGCATATCTTGCGTCTGCCATATTGTCGAGGTTCTGGATCATTTTCTGTACTTCTTTTATCTTCCGGAACATGTCATGCTGCAATAACATCCACTCAAAAGATTCCGGAAGATATAAATCTGCATCTGATAGCAAAAGATCCTGAATATAAGCTCCTATGGCGCATCCATCTCCTATTAATAGGCAGTCACTGGAACTATATTTGGACAGATTGCTGTTACCATGACTGGATATAACTTTTTCTCCATAGAAATAATGATAGTATTTATATCCCGCGTCTTCATCTTCTGTTACAATGCGCTCTTTTTCCTGAAATTTCTCATAATCTGGATAAATTCTTTCCAGTAAATGAAATTTTCCTGATGTATGAATTTTATATATTTCTTTATAACTGTAGGGAATCATAGGTAGCGATTCCTTGATGATTATGATAAAGCAACTATCTGATGAAAGGGCATATTTGGCAAAATCCTTATTTTTCAGGACGCCAAAATCTTCGTCCAACACATAAATATGATTGTTTTTGCTACTCAGCTCATATTGATAGCTACCCTCATTTAACGGACAAAGTGGCACGTCACAGGATATGGTAACCCCAGATATCCGGGAAGATGAGGCGTCATTTATCATTTGGTACAAGGTAGATTTGCCTGTAGCGCTGTCGCCCCGGATAATGGTAAATTTTCTTTTGATGGTGAATTTGAACTGTATTCCTCTTTTATTTTGAACTATAATATCATGTTTTGTCTCCACAGCAAATACTCCTTTTCAAATTCCTCCGCAGTATGGCATATATGGCCAGTCCGCACAATTTCCATATCAAAATTCAGCCCTCGTAGATTCATAGGATAGGCCAGAAAAACAGAAAAATCTTTCTTTCTGCTTAATTCAGCCAGAAGCAATGCGCAGTTATCTCCACAACTATTTGCATTGCTGATAACTGTTTCATCGGCGTTCATTGTGATCAGGGCTTTTGCCCCACCACTGACCTCCCGAATAGTGATCGGGCCTAATACGGGGCTGAGTACTAATCCGTCTGAAATCAGTTCTGAATGGTCGATTTCCTGAATCACCCGTTTGGCCCATTCATCAAGCCATTCTTCTGTATAAGAATTGTTGAAATATTTGGAAGTAGATATGATCTCTTCTTCCGGAAGTTCAAAAAAAACTTTTACCATACTATTTCGCCATCCTGTTTTACTGTAATATTACACAGCCTGCATAATTGGGCATCCGTTCTGTTTCTCTTCACAGATTTCTAGAATGAAATACAAACTATGGCTAACTGCCTCTATACTATACCAAAAATCGGATAAAATTGCAATTTACGCTGCATCCGGGTTTGTGTCAAGTGGGCTTGCCGCATCTGCCCTTTTCGTATATAATACAGTATAAAGCAGTTTCCGGCTAATAACATAAAGAACATTTTATTCAAAATGCCAGGAATCGGCGGTAAAAAGGAGGGTGAAGCTGGATGCGTACTCTAAAACTTCCCATTGGCATTGAAAATTTTGAAAAACTCCGCACAGAAGGTTTTTACTATGTTGATAAAACCAGTTTTATCACGGAGCTTCTGCATAATTGGGGAGAGGTGAATCTTTTTACGCGCCCCCGAAGATTCGGCAAATCCTTGAATATGGATATGCTCAGATGCTTCTTCTCCTATGGCTGCGAAGCCGAATTATTCGAGGGACTGGCAATATCCGGCGAAAAAGAACTCTGTGAAAAATATATGGGAAAATTTCCGGTGGTCTCCCTGACTCTGAAAAACGTAGAAGCCCGGGATTATCCGGGCGCCCGAGCCATGTTCTGCTCTCTCATCGGCAACGAAGCCTTGAAATTTCGTTTCCTTTTAGAAAGCAACCGGCTTTCGGAAGAAGAAAAAAAGCAATATGCCCAACTGATCCGCGTCGATACCAGCGGCTGGCAGGGGTTTGTTATGCCAGAAGAAGTTCTGTGCGGCAGCCTGCTGGTGCTGTCCCGGCTTCTGCACAGGCATTATGGGCAGAAAGTAATTCTACTCATTGACGAATATGATGTTCCGTTGGATAAGGCGCAGCAGTACGGATATTATGAAGAAATGGTTAGCCTGATCCGTTCCATGTTCGGCCTGGCGTTAAAGACCAACAACAGCCTTCAGTTTGCAGTATTGACGGGTTGCCTACGGATTGCGAGTGAGAGTATTTTCACAGGCTTGAACAATCTTAAAGTCCGGTCAATCACGGATGATCAGTTTTGTGGATATTTTGGTTTCACAGATACAGAAGTGAAAACCCTACTGAAATATTATGATATGACAGAACGATATGACTTAGCAAAAGAATGGTACGATGGCTACCGTTTTGGCAACTTGGATATATATTGTCCATGGGATATCTTAAATTATGTAGATTTCCTCCGCTCAGAGCCCAATGCAGAACCGAAGGCGTTCTGGATTAACAGCAGTGGCAATGCGGTTTTGCATACTTTTTTACAAAAAGCCGCCCCGCGTACCAGACGGGAACTGGAGTGCTTGGTAAACGGGGAATATGTCACGAAAAAAATCAGCCAGGAACTCACCTACCGGGAACTTTACGACAATGTCGGCAATCTCTGGAGCGTCCTTTTTACCACAGGTTATCTCACCTGCAGAGACAAAACGGGCAGGGATACCTACCAGCTTGCCATCCCGAACCGGGAGATCCGGGAGATCTTTACCGAACAGATCCTGTCCTGGTTTCAAGAGGAGGCACGAAAAGATGCGCCCGTGCTGGACGCTTTCTGCGGGGCATTTAAAAAAGGAGACGCTGCCGCCGCTGAAAAGCAGTTTACGGCATATCTAAGAAAAACAATCAGCATCCGCGATACTGGCGCACGCAGAAATATGAAGGAGAATTTCTACCATGGTATCCTGCTGGGTCTGCTAAGCCACCAAGAGGATTGGGATATCTCTTCCAACGCAGAGTCTGGGGATGGCTACAGCGACATCCAGGCAGAACTCTGGGAAGACGAAATTGGCATTATAATTGAAATCAAATATCCTGATAATGGAGATCTTGAGGACGGCTGCCGGGAGGCGCTGGAACAAATCGAAAGGAAGCGTTATGAAGAGCGGCTGATGCAAGACGGGATGAAAACGATCCTGAAATATGGAATTGCTTGCTACAAAAAAAGCTGCAAAGTGCAACTTGGACAATCTTTCGTATAACCTTCATTCAGTTTTGACTTCGTATACTGTGCAGGAGTATTTCTGGTAATAAAAGCCAAAAGCTCCGCACAGTACCGCTTAGGGCTGGCATATTTTGCATCTGCCATATTGTCGGGATCCTGAATATAAGCTCCTATAGCACAACCATCTCCTATCAATAGGCAGCCGCTGGGACTATAATTGCAATTTGCGCCGCATCTGGCCTGGTTTTGCGCTAAAAGTTTAGAAAGGAAAATAATATGGGCATATTACCTGCTGAAGACATGAGTAAAACATACCTGGAGCATTCCATGGTCATTCACAATTTTGTTATCAAAATTGGCAGCCAGATAAAAGACAGCCTGTGCCGCGTGTTTGGAGACAGCGTGCAGTATCAATGGCGGGAAAATGACGATAAAGTCATCATTCCAGATACCTCCATTATCTGTAACATGCGCGATAGGAAAAATGTGTCATTTACCGGTGTCCCACGTTTTGTCATGGAAGTTTTATCCGACGCGACCGAACAATACGACCGGAACGAAAAAATGCAGGTTTATTGTAAAGTCGGCGTATCCGAGTACTGGATTGTAGATTGGCGGAAAAAACAAGTGGAAATCTATATGTTTGACTGGAAGGAAGACGACACCGCTTATGCCTATCTCTATAAGACGGTAACAGAAGTGAATAAAGAAGACCTGCGGCTTGTTATGTTTCCTCATTTTCGGATCACATTTGATGAATTGTTTGATATAGAATAGCGTATAACGTAATATTTGCTACGGCTTACTTGGTTTGTACCAGGTAGGCCGTATTTTTTTGTTGTAACGGCTTTTGTATTGATAATAGCGGATTATAAGAGGTTTTTTTCTGTTGCCAATAAGCATATTGTGTTTTATTCTGAAAACAATGGATTTTATAAATATTTTGAGAAAGTGATCGATTATCTTTTGGCGCATTCAAATTTGACAATCCATTATATTACCAGCGACCCGGATGACAGCATATTTGAAAAGGCAGAAAAGGATAGTAGAATTAGAGGATATTATATAGGGCAAAAGCGTTTGATTACTTTAATGATGAAAATGGATGCTGATATGGTAGTAATGACTATGCCAGACCTGGAAAATTATCATATTAAGCGAAGCTATGTGCGTAAAGATGCGGAGTATGTCTATATGTTCCATTATCCTCTCAGTACACATATGGTATTGCATACAGGTGCATTGGATCATTATGACACGATATTGTGTGTGGGAGAGTTTCAATTTGCGGAAATACGAAAGCAGGAGGAACTTTATCATTTGCCGCAAAAGAAATTAGTGCTTTGTGGATACGGACAATTGGAAAAGCT
>CAJUMT010000035.1:4693-14877 GCA_910587495.1 uncultured Lachnospiraceae bacterium
TGCTGTGTGACTGGAGTTCAGACGTGTGCTCTTCCGATCTTGATAAAAAGAAAATACTGATCGCACCTTCCTGGCAAGAAGGAAATATATTGGATTCCTGCATTGACGATCTTTTGGCAGAACTTTTGGGAAAAGGGCTTGATGTGGTTGTGAGGCCACATCCAGAGTATGTAAAGCGTTATAAAAGGCGAATGGATGCTATAGTCAGTCGATATCAGGGATATAAAGGAGCAGATCTGACATTCGAGCTGGACTTTACTGTAAATACATCAATTTTTGATTCGGATGTAGTGATTACAGATTGGTCTGGAACTGCTTATGAGTTTTCTTTTGTAACAGGAAAACCATCAGTATTTATAGATACTCCGATGAAAGTTAATAATCCGGAGTATAAAAAGCTCGGAATTGAGCCGTTAGAAATCTCTTTGAGAGACCAAGTTGGAATCCGTTTGAATCCAAAACGCCTGGAAGGAGTTTATGAGAAAATAGCAGAGTTGTTTAATGGGCAATTGGATTATCAAAAGAGCAATTTGAAGTTGCGAAATAAATATATTGCCAATTACGGCCATAGCGGCGAAGCGGGAGGGAAATATATCATAGAGAGTTTAAAAGAGAAAGAACAGGAAAGAAAAAAGGGGAAGACAAACACCAAATATTAAGGACATTCTCAATTACTTTCTTGAATCACATACTCTAATTTCGCGGGCACATGGTTCGACTTATCAAGGAGTTTTTCCTCGTGGATAAGTCTAATGGTGTTCGCGATCAATTCTCCCTCTGTCCCTTTATCCCTACAGTATACCGTTACGGAAGTCGCATCATCGCCTATAAAATTTGACAGAATATCTTTGTCCGTGACGTCAAGGGAATGGCCGAAGACATAAATATATGAAACGCCGTCAGGATGGACTTTTAATGGATCAACATTACCTGACCAGATGTTCCTGTTTGTTTTGAATATTTCGCGTATTTCTTTTAAATATCTGTAACTATCGTTTCCTGTATGTTTTTGTATCCTCTGTGCAAATTTTTTAAATATGGTAAAGTTTGTCCGTTCATCCTGTTCGCTTCCCGTCCAGTATTCATCAATTCCCAGCACCATATTATTATCTTCCGCTGAATGGTTTGCATCTGCTTTTCCATGTATGTGATATACTTTCGCCTTTTTATATACGCGTTGATATGTATCTGTATAGTTAAAGTTGATCACATAATCGGGTGACAGATTTGATATTTCCGGTATGCTTTTGCTGATTGGGATCTTCTCGACAAAAGCAACCAGATACAGTTCAAGCGCCCGCGTTAGATGTTCGAGATCTTCAAATGTTTTTTCTCTGAAATCTTTAATTGTAATTTTGTGATTTGCATCTAGTTGCTTCCTTTGTTTATATTTATCAAACTTGAGATTTCCTTTAAATACTTTCAGTCTTGGCTCTGTGGACTGAGCATAGAATTCTTTTGATACATCTTCCCAGAGATTTGTGAGGGATAGTGATCTCTGGTCTATTTCCTTAATAATAAAACGGATCTCGGATTCAAAATCTATCCAGTTTTCACCCTTCATACAGTTCGCTTTGTATAATTCTGTGAAATATTCATACCATACATTATCTTCGAGAAGAGTATGGATCTCTGACAATTCTGTATTGCCCGATGTCACTTCATGCATTCTTTCTGTTGGGATGTTTTTTATCTTCCTGTTATTAAATGCTGCTACAATAGCGTCTTTGATTGCTGCATCTGTCTCCCAGTTATCAATACACGCCGATTTAAATCCTGCTGACATTTGCCCACTTGTGGTTGCTCCGAAGCTCCAGATCCGCTCAACTCTTTGGCAGAAATTTAAAAAATGAGAATATTTTGTAGGCAGGCCGTGGGCCAGGTCAAAGCCATTTCCCAAAATCAATATCGTTTTTCCTTTATCTGACATGTCGCGTACTCCTTTTCAGGCATAATCTTTGGTTCTGTGTGCCGCCTTATTCCGGTGTAACCTCCACCCTGCAGCTCTTCTTATAACAGGCGATCCCATATTTAAAAATCATCGTCATCCCATCCTGCACAAGCCGGTCCGCGTAATGATTTTCCTCGATTTGAGACAATGCTTCCAGACAGCCTTTTTCAAGATTTCCGGCATCCGGGTATTTCATCTCGATCAAGATGCCGATCTCGTCATCCGGTATCTCTACCTGGATATCGCTGTAGCCTTCCCCGGATTCTGCGTTGGAACAAACGTCCCAGTCCTCCCGATGGCTTAAAAGCCCTAACAGAATACCTTGATAAAAGTTTTCTTTCATCACTTTGCATACGCAGGTGTCGCGGATGCTGATCGTTTTTTTCAGGTAGGCGTTAAACTGATTTTCAATGGCGGCGGCGTCCCCTTTCTGGAAAGCCTCGCAGAAGGCGTCCAGTGTAAGCGTGTCTTTTCTCGCTTCTTCCTGGAACCAGGCGAGGATCTGTTCGGCGAAGATCACGCGGATCTCCTGGTTGGGGATGGACAGTCTGTACATATTCCAGCTGGTTTCTTCCCGAAAGGTCAGATAACCGGTGGTGAAAAGGATGCTCCACAGGTTGTCTATGCTGTCGTAGAGTTCCCGGTAAGTCAGTTCCTGATTGATCTTCTTTGTGACACATTCCCCGTTTACCAGCTGCTCCAGTTCGCGCCTGGTTCGCGGCGTGGTTTTTTTGAGAAAAGTCCGCAGGATAGCGTTGCCGCTTGTGTTGATCCAGTAAGCCCGGGGAGCGGCGCTGGGGTCGGCACGGAGCCTGCTGATATGGTTGATCACATCCCATGGGCAGTACATATCTGCATTGCCAAAGCGATAGCCGTCATACCATTCTTTTATGGAAGCATAATTGTCTGTCAGCCCGTAATATTCCAGCATGGCTTTTACTTCGCTGTCTGCAAAGCCAAAATGTTCACAAAATTGGCTGTCTGTAATTGACAGGACTTTAAAATTATTAAGCCCCGTAAAAATACTTTCCCTCGCAATCCGCAGGCAACCAGTCAGTACGGCAAACTGAAGGCTGCTGTTCGTCTTCAGCGCCTGCCCGAACAACGCGCGGATGAGATCGACCATCTCGTCATAATAGCCGTACTGCTGCGCCTTGTCCAGCGGTACGTCATACTCGTCTATTATAAGGATCACTTTTTGACCGTAATGTTTATGCAGCAAACGGGATAAAATCTGCAGGCTGCTCCTGAGAACCCCGTTTTCTGTAGTGGACTCCTGCAGTCTGTCCGGATCCAGCCTGGACAGCCGCCGGTAACTTTCCTTCTCGTCTTCCGTAAGGCGGGGACTTTCCGCCAAAAACGGAAAGCTCTGCGCTTCCATTGAAAGGATCATACATAATGCAGCCTGGGCTCCCTGGAAATGCATGCTTTCCGCATTTTTGAGGGTGATGGAGATGACCGGAAATTTCCCCATATATTTTTCACAGAGTTCCTTTTCGGCTGATACGGCCAGCCCGTCAAACAGCCTGGCGTCGCAACCGTAGGAGAAAAAGTACCGCAGCATATCCATGTTCAGGGATTTTCCGAACCTTCGTGGGCGGGTGAAGAGGCTGACTTTCGCCGGGTTGTGCAGGAGCTCTGTAATCATCGCTGTTTTATCCACATAGTAGAATCCTTCAGTACGGATTTCCTCAAAATTCTCGATGCCGATGGAAAGTTTTAACGTATACATCAGGATGCTCCTTTCCTTTTTTCTTATTATATAAGGTAAGGGCGAATATGGCAAGCCGCGCAAAATAAATTCTTTACATATACAATTCCATCCATTACAATATAAAAATACGACTGACAGGACACAGGAAACCAGTGAATAGAACATCGATTTTTGTATCCAATATTGGAGGTGTGATGTAGACAGTCATGGGAAAAATATTTAACACAACCGGGACTTGCTTTCCTGAGAAACATTATATGGTGGATCTTAAAGACAGACTCTCGCAGATCAGCCATATGGTGGATCAGGGAAAATATTTTTGCATCAACCGTGCCCGGCAATATGGCAAGTCAACGATATTGTATGGCCTGGCAAACGTATTGTCTGAAAAATATATTGTTTTTTCTTTGAGCTTCCAGAGGATGAGTACGGCAAAATTCAGAGATGAAGATACTTTCTGCCGCGCGTTCATTGACAGAATATGCAGAGCTGCAGCGCTGCAAAAGATGTATGGACTGGATACAGAATGCATGGAGCGCATGGTGGCTCGGTCAAAAGAGTACAGCAGGAGTCTGGATTTAACGGATTTGTTCGACGATATCAGTGATCTTTGTGCAGGGTCTTCCAAGCCGATTGTCTTGCTTATAGATGAGGTAGACAATGCCTGCAATAACCAGATATTTTTGGATTTTTTAGGGCAGCTTAGGGATCTTTTCCTGAACAGGGAGATTGTGGTGACTTTTCAGTCCGTGATTCTGGCAGGTGTGTATGATATTAAAAATCTTAAGATGAAGATCAGCCAGGACACGGAACATCGATATAACAGTCCATGGAATATAGCGGATGATTTTACCATAGATATGAGTTTCCAGGCGGATGAGATTGAAAGGATGCTTTGGACATACGAAAAAGACCATCATACAGGGATGGATGCAAAGGCCTTAAGCAGTATGATCTATGCCTACACAGATGGATATCCCTATATGGTATCCAGAATATGTAAGTTTTTGGATGAGCGTATTTTAGAAACACCAGCCTGGACTGAAGAAGGATTTTTAGAAGCAGTCCGTCTTTTTGTAAAAGAGCCAAATACATTATTTGACGATATGGTAAAGAAGCTGGAGGAATATCCGGCCCTTAAAAGTAAGCTCAAAGATATCTTGTTCAGAGGGGTTCGGTATTCTTATGAGACGGATCATCCGATTATTAATATTGGGAAAATGTTTGGGTTTATGAAAGACGATCAGGGATTTGCTGCAGTGGCAAATCGGATATTTGAGATGAAACTGTATAATTTATTTCTGTCAGAGACAGAAGATTGTTCTGAGGCAGATATAATATCCGCAGATATAAAGAATCAGTTTGTTATACATGGAATATTGCAGATGGATCTGGTTATGCGTAAATTTTACGAGTATTTTGAAGAAATATGCAAAAACAGCAGTGAAAAATTTATAGAAGATGAAGGAAGGCGCATCTTTTTGATGTTTTTGCGCCCGATAATCAATGGAACCGGGAATTATTATGTGGAAGCTCAGACAAGAGATCGGACAAGAACAGATGTGATTGTTGATTTTAGAGGCCGACGTTCGGTTATTGAATTGAAACTGTGGCGTGGCAAGGCGTATCAGCAGCGCGGCGAAGAGCAGTTATTTGAATATCTGGAATATTATCATTTACAAAAAGGATATCTTTTGAGTTTCAATTTCAATAAAAACAAAAAAACAGGTATCCATGAGATATGGTATAAGGATAAATGGATCATGGAAGTAATAGTGTGAAGACTACATTTGAAAGCGGAAGTGTATTATGAGAGAAAAAATCCGGCCATATTGGCCATATATTTTAATTGTACTGGTAATATATACAAATTTTTTAGCCCTCCAGGCAAGCAGCCATGTGGCCAGGCGGCTTTTGTATACCAAGCCGTTGTATTTATGCTGCAATCTGTTGCTTTTATTTGCGATCTATTGTATCATAGATCTGTTTTCCCCCAGGACACATATTTCAACCGTGGTATTCAGCACAATATGTACAATATGGGCCTTGGTAAATGATTATGTATATGCGCTGCATGGGCAGATTTTTACATTGGCAGAGTTTATGAATGCCGGTACGGCTATGAATGTCATAGGAAAGAGCCTGCTCTTTAAAAGGATTCCTTTGATATTTGGAAGCGTGATCTTATTTTTCTACTTGTTTAATATTTTTCTGAGTCGTATACAGAAGAAATGGGAAACGAAAAGGAAATATACTTATAAATTGCTGTTGGCCGGAGGCGGGGTCTGCGTGCTGGCGGGGCTTTCTTTCCCCGCGAAAAATATGCAGGAAGTGATTTTAAGGGACTGGACGGCCAGGAATACATGTATAGAGGAAGGGTATCCTATGTATGTGTATGCCAATATTTTTATGGGTTCCGTAAAAATCATACAGCCGGAAGGATACGGTGAGGAAACGATACAGGATTATGCGGATTATGCGGAGGTTGAAGACAAAAAGAGGAAGCCAGATATTGTATTGATCCTGAATGAAGCGTTTTATGACCTGGCGTTATTAAGAGAGATGCAGACAGATATACCGTATCTGGGAAATTACTACAGTCTGGACAATGCGGTCAGAGGGTATGCGACGACGTCTGTGATCGGAGGCGGAACCAACCGGTCTGAATTTGAACTGCTTACAAGCAACACAAACTATTTGCTGGGCGAGCTTACGCCTTTTAATGTCCTGGATATGTCCTGCACAAGCAGCATTGTGACAAATTTAAAAGAATGCGGATATTATACGATGGCAGCGCACCCCGAGGATGGAGGGAATTATAACAGGATCAACAGTTATGCCGCCATGGGATTTGACGAAATACATTTTAAAGAAGACTTTGAAAACCGCGAATATTATGCAAACCGGGAACGGATGAGTGACAGCGGCGCATACAAGGATCTGATCGCATGGTATGAAGCCGCCAGGTCGGAAAATGAAAATGTATTTGCCTATCTGCTGACCATGCAGAATCATTCGGACTACGATTATAACAAAGAAGAGGACGCCCTTGTCCATGTACAGGGTGACGTTACGAAGATAGAGAATGAGTTAAATGAATACCTTTCCTGCCTGTATCTCAGCGATTTGGCCTTTAAAGAACTTACAGAATATTTTTCAAAGCAGGAGCAGCCGGTGATTCTGTGTATGGTCGGCGACCATGCGCCTAATATCGTAAGAGAAGTGGCCGATGTGGATTCCGCTCCTTTGCGGGGAATTTTAGCGAGGGCGACGCCATTTATTATATGGGCAAATTATGATATTGCGGATAAAGATATGGGAATCATAAGTGTGAACGGGCTGGTGCCGCTTTTGCTGGAAGAGGCCGGCGTGGACATGATTCCGTATTATCAGTATATCAGGGATATGCAGGAAGACATTCCGGTGGTAGGAAGCTTTGGCAGCAGTATGGATGCGGAGGGAAATATACATTCCTACTATGATGATACAGAATACATGGAAAAAATCTGGAAATATATATATTTGTCCTACAATAATTTGCAGAAAGAGAGTATCCAGGGGTGGTTTCATCTGATGGATGCATATGAATAATGATGAAAACAAGCAGAAAAAAGATCGTACTGATCGGTCCCGTTTACCCATACAAAGGCGGTATATCTCATTATACAGGCATGATGTATCGGCAACTGTCCAAATCTCATGATGTGACTATGCTCACTTACAAGATGCAGTATCCAAAAATCCTGTTCCGCAAAGAGCAGAAGGATTATGAAAATGACAGTTTTAAGGTGGACGCCGCCGAATATATGCTCCACACAGCCAATCCTTTTAATATTATAAAAACTGCCTGCCATATCCGCCGCTTAAAGCCGGATATGGTCATCTTTCAGTGGTGGCATCCGTATTTTGCGCCCTGCTACTGTCTGCTGAGAAAATTTATGGGCAGGCAGAACATTACGTTTGTCTGCCATAATGTGTTTCCGCACGAGCGTTTTCCCATGGACAGGCGTTTGACGAAGCTTACCCTGCGCGGGGGCGATCATTTTATCGTGCATGCGAAAGAGGAAGCGCGGCAGCTTGAGACGATCCTTGCACATCCTGATTATGCGGTGACGCCACATCCCACCTACAATATGTTTTTGTTTGAGCATTTAAGCACGGAGCAGGCGCGCCGGATGCTGGGGATTGGCCTGCATGCAAAAGTCCTCCTTTTCTTTGGCTTTGTAAGGGAATATAAAGGTTTGAAGCATCTGCTGCGGGCCATGCCTGCCATCGCGGAGGGGTTAGGAGATGTGCAGCTTCTGGTTGTGGGAGATTTTGATCAGGACAAGGATAAATATGTGCAGTTGATCAAAGATCTGAAGATTGAAGAACACATCAGGATTGTGGACGGTTATGTGCCGGACCGTGAGGTGGAAAAATATTTTGCGGCCTGCGACCTGGTGGCGCTTCCATATGAGTCGGCTACCCAGAGCGGCATCGTGCAGATCGCCTTTGGCTTTACCAAGCCGGTGGTCGTGACGGACGTGGGAGGCCTGCCGGAGGTGGTGGAAGACGGCGCGACCGGTTATGTGGTCAGCCCGAAAGACCCGTCTGCCCTGTCGGACGCCGTGTGCAGGTATTATATGGAAGAAAAACAGACGGAATTTGAAGAAAATATTCGCAGGGAAGCCTATCGCTTTTCCTGGGACAGGATGGGAGAGGTGGTAGATGGATTTTTTGCTTGAAAGCGCAGTGCTTTTATGATAGATTAAAGGACATGAAAGTATTGTATATAGCTTCCGGAGATTCTAAATATGGAGCTCCGAAAGCGTTGATGAACATGCTCCTTCATATGAAGGAATATTGCGATGTTGAGCCTGTTCTGCTTACGAAAAAAAGAAACAGACTTAATGAAATGTGCGACGAACACCAGATTGAAAACTATTCATGCTGGTATTGTGACTTTATGTGTGGTTCACCCTACACATTCTGGCCTATGAAAGCAGCAAAGCATATGGTGAAGTATTTGTTGTATTTATATGGAAGTGTCTGCAGAAGATCGGTTCTTAAAACAGGAATTGATTTTGAGCAGATTGATATTATTCACACAAATCATAATCGGATTGCTATAGGTGCATATATTAGCAGGAAATATAAAAAGCCTCATGTCTGGCATATTCGGGAGTTTGGAATAGAGGACTACCATGTGTCATTTTACAGGCCGGGGACAATCAGTTATATGAATAAATCAGCGGACGCATTTATTACTATTTCCGATGCAGTAAAGACGTGTTGGGTAAAAAAAGGGCTTAATGCCCAGAAGACGTTGACAGTTTATGACGGACTGGAGGTCGAGACGATACACACACCCTCTGCGTCAGGATCTCTAGGACCTGGTTTAAGACTCGTGATTGTGGGACATATACAAGAAAGCAAAGGTCAGCTGCAGCTTGTAAATGCTGTGGCATTTTTGCCGGAAGAGATTAGAAAAAATATATATGTTGACATTATCGGTGAAGGGTATCAGGAATATATTTCTAAAATCAAAAAAGTTGTTCAGAAAAACAAATATATGAATATACATTTTCTTGGGTATTGTGATCATGTGTCTCAGATTCTGCCTAAATATGATGTGGGTGTTATGTGTTCTCAATCGGAAGGATATGGACTGGTGACTGTAGAATATATGTTGGCAGGGCTTATAGTAATTGCGTCGGATACTGGGGCAAATCCAGAATTACTCAGGAAAGCAGGGTGCGGGATGCTGTATAAGTATGGAGATACTCGGTCTTTGGCAGATTGCATTCGCAGTATTTATGAAAATAAAGAACAATATCGCAAGCGCTCTGTACCAACTCAGGAATTTAGCATTAAAGAGAGTGTGGAAAGAATTTTTCAGATTTATCAGAAAATTTTGGAAAATAAAGAGCTGGGATTGCCATGAAAAGGGAATTGATAAAATCTTTTTTTGGTGCTATGATGTAACCATACGACAGAAAAGGTTACAATGGAGAATGGATCATGTCCGGATCAAATAAAGATTATTTATTAAGCGTAATAGTCCCGGTATATAACGGTGAAAAGTATCTGGAAAGTACGCTGGACAGTATTTTGAGTTCCCGATATCGAAATCTGGAAGTGATTCTTGTGGATGATGGTTCCAGTGACGGGAGCAGCAGGATTTGTCAGAAATATAACCAGATAGATGAAAGAATTCGGTATAAAAGGACATTCAATGGAGGGATTGTGTCAGCCCGTAATTGTGGGTTGGATCTGGCAAAGGGAGATTATATCTGCTTTTGTGATCAGGACGATCAGGTGGATGCCGGTATGTATGCCAGTCTGCTAAAAAAAATGCAGGAAACTGGAGCCGAGATCGGAATTAGCAGTGCAGGGAGGATCATTGATGGAAAGAAAAGTCTGTATGAGCATGTAGCAGATGCATGTTGTCAGGCGGATGAAATTTTGAATTTTATTTTGTACCCTGTCTTATTTCGCGGTTATGATTATCCTTTTTATAATAAGGAAAATTATTTA
>CAJUMT010000035.1:14887-21021 GCA_910587495.1 uncultured Lachnospiraceae bacterium
ACACTTTGGAAATGCATATTTAATGCAGATTTTATCAGAAAGCATCAGATTCGTTTCCTGAGTTTTGTGGCTTATGAAGATGATTGGCTGTTTGTTACAGAAGCGCTTTGTCATGCACAGACAGTTGTGACAAGTAGTGAGATTGGATATTATTGGAGGGTGAATACGGAGTCCAGATCCCATCGGAAGCGTTTTGTTCCGGGGATTGGTAATAGATTTGAACAGATGGACGCTTATGTGGTTTCATATCTGGAAGACCGTATTGCAAACAAAGAGATTTTTGATAGTTATCGCAAGGTTTTGATGTGTGAACATTATGTAGATTTGTTTAAAAATGAACCAGATGACAGACGGGATCGAAAAGCTTATTACATAGAGGTTAGGGATTATCTGAAAAAAAGTGATTATAAAAAACAATTATCCTGTCTGGCATATTTGCAGTCTAACGCATATCGCAGGCGATGGATTGGAATTTCTTTGCTAAATATCGGAATCAAAGGAACTTTTATAACGAATAGATGTTTGTCTTCTGTTGAAAAAGCGGTAGAACGGATTCAGTGGTTGGCGCGTTTGGAGAGAAGCGGAAAGATAAGAGAAGATAAAGGAAAAGATACCAGGAGGATACGGCATGAAGCTGATTATTCAGATTCCATGTTATAATGAAGCGGATACATTGGAAGTTGCGCTTAACGATTTGCCAAAACACATTGATGGGATAGACGAGATTGAATATTTGATTATCAATGATGGGAGCAGTGACGATACGGAACGGATTGCCTTGGAATGGGGGGTGGACTATGTGGTTCACTTTAAGCGTAATCTGGGGCTGGCAAAGGGCTTTCTGGCAGGGCTTGACTTGGCGCTTCGTAATGGTGCGGATATCATTGTGAATACGGATGCGGATAATCAGTATTGTGGTGCAGATATCGAGAAGCTGGTGCGTCCGATCCTGGAGAAAAAAGCTGATATTGTGATAGGAGAGCGCCCAATCGATGAGATTGAGCATTTTTCTTTTCTGAAAAAAAAGCTCCAACATTTTGGAAGTATGGTCGTACGGCTTGCCTCCAGGACAGACATTCCGGATGCGCCCAGCGGATTTCGGGCGTACAGCCGCAAGGCCGCCATGCGGGTGAATGTACATAATGAGTATACTTACACACTGGAAACAATCGTGCAGGCTGGCCGGAATAAAATGGCGATTACATCAATCCCCATTCATACGAATCCGGAGCTTCGCAAGTCCAGGCTCATGAACAGTATCTACGGATATATCAAAAAGTCTATGTTGACGATTTTGCGTGCGGTTCTTATGTATAAACCTATGCAGTTTTTTACACTGCTGGGGATGGCGGCCCTGGCTGTTGGCGGCGTGATCAGTGTCCGCTTTGTGTACTATTATATGCATGGCGCCGGAGGGGGACATGTACAGTCCTTGATTCTGGCGTCTATGATGATTATTATCGGTGTCCAGACTCTTGTGATGGGACTGCAGGCTGATATTATATCGGCCAACAGGAAAATACTGGAAGACATTCAGTACAGAGTGAAGAAGCTGGAATTCGGACTTCTTGATCCGGAAGGGGATGCAGTAGTCAGTAAGAGCAAAGAGGAAAAGGAAAGAAAGGATATGAAAGCATAGGATGAAAATGCAGGAAGAGATAAAGGGGATTGGAAGAAAATGGAATCCGCTTCAGCTGGGCATTTTTTTAGTTGAGCATAAAGAATTGCTCCTGCAATGTGTTTTTGCAGCATTTATTTTTACAATTGGTACATATAGAATAAAAGAACTGGGTACTCCGATCTTGCATGATGATGAATATGGATATTGGGCAGCCAGTGCATTCTTTCTCGGGCAAGACTGGTCTTCAGTAACGAGTAGAATTGCGTATTATTCATATGGGTATAGTTTGCTTTTGGTTCCTCTGCGTCTTTTGGGGCGGATATTACAGTGGGGGTATTTGGAACTTTACCAAAATGCGCTTATACTGAATGTTTTTCTGCTAATCGGGAGTTACTTTATTGCTTGCCGTATATGTAAGCGATATATGCCGCATATGAACTGGATTGTACGAAGCGCAGCGTGCTTTGTAACTGTTATTTATTCCAGCAATATCGTATATGCACATATTACATGGACAGAGAATTCGTTGTACTTTTTTTTCTGGCTTTTTATCTATACGTTGATGCGGTGTACGGATAAGCCCAGTATGAAAAATCATGCCTGTCTGGCAGTGTCGGCTTTCTATCTTTATACAATACACCAAAGAGCGGTGGCAGAGCTGATCGCCGCAGTCATGATTATTTTGTATATGAGGCTTATCAAAGCCAATACATTTCGTCAAACAGCTGCATTTTGGGGGAGTTTTTATTTGTGCAGTCTGGTACATACAATGATAAAGAGTAAATTGCAAAATGATTTTTATCTAGCGAAGCCTCCGGCAGGTATAAAAGAAACGCTTATGTATGCGTTTTCGCTTAAATCACTTGTGATTCTTTTGATTAGTATTGTTATATTTTTTCTGTTATATCTCCAGGAAAAAGGAAAACGTAAGCTTTTGTGTGTGACGATTGGGCTGGGGCTGGCTGCGGTGATTGGATTCTTGATATATGGAGGTGGCATATTTGCGCCGCAGACAACTGTGAGTAAGATTGCGATCAATGATTTTGCCGGACAATGGGGAAAGATCCGGAGGATTTTTTCTCTTGCAGGAGTTGTAAGGCTGTCGGTCAGTATTACAGGGAAATGGTTTTATCTGATGGCGGCTACAGGACTGGTGGCCTGCTGGGGCATGAAGGAATTCATCAAGCATGTATTTTGGATGGCGGTGGATGGAGTACGGCGTTCTGTGGCATGGTTCAGGCAAAAGGATTACGTTAGGAAAGAGATACTGTTAAAATGCCCTGAAGAAAATATTTGGAAGCTGGGAGTGATCCTGGCTTGGATGGGTTCTTTTATGGTTTGTGCCATTTATAAGGAGGGTTTTTATAAAGTTGACGATCTGGTGAATGGAAGGTATAACGAGTTTGCGGCAGGGATTCTGATTATTTATGGTTTTTACAGTCTTTTGGAAGACCGTCGATGGATTCGTACATTATTGGTGAGCCTTGTGTTGTTTGTGGCAGCGGGCGCATTGTCCCAGTATGCATTTAATGAACTGCAGAGGACAGAGTTTGAACTGGCGCATGCCGTTATGTTTGGCAGAGTGTTCTGGAACTGGCAGGTACCGGTGGGAAAGGTTAAGGAGTATGCCTCTTATGTGATTCCTATGGGAGTGGCATTTGTTGTGGTCCTTAAGCTGTTTACGAGCCGTATTCAGAATGTGAAAATCGTTACATTAAGATGTATTTTGGGGCTTATGATCCCGGCATTGGCATGGACTTATCTGTCCAGATCCATCACGGACCATTATACGGTTGTGATCGCTTCTAGGACAATACAAAGCATATCGCCTCTTGCAGACTGGATTGATTATTTGGATAGGGAAAAAGACAAAACCATTTATTATATGGACGATCAGGAGGCACATTTTTGGGCCGGCCAGTTGCAGTTGATGCTGCCTGAACATAAGTTTATATTGATGTCTTCAGAGGAAGCTCCTTATGGGGAAGAGGCCTTTTTCCTGACGGACAGAGCTTATGGGAAAGGTGAAGATATTCAGGAAAAATGTGCGACGGTGACAGAAACCCATCGATTTTCATTGCTGGTCAGTCGGGAAAATGAGCTGATGCGCCGGATGGAGGCCTATAAGAAAACGGTAAATTAAGGAAGAAGTAAAAATGGTTAAAAAAATTCTTGACTTAATGCCAGCATAGCTTTACAATAATAAGGAAAAACGTATGGCCTCAAGTAGGTGAAAAATAAGGAGGATGTTATGAGGTATTCAATGAAACGGGCGATAGCCTTTGCGTTATCGCTGACAATGGCATTGGCTTCGCCAATGAGTGTTTCGGCAAGTGGCCTCGCCGGCTTCTACAATAATGGTGAAGCTGGCAAAACAGGTACAGGTACTAAAACAGGCACCAAAACAGGTACTAAGACGGACACCAATACGAACACGGACACAAACACAAACACGAACACAAGACCACCTGTAGATCCGACAGGACCGGATGATCCTTGGGATGATAACAAATCAGAGGATCAGGTTAAGTTTGAACTCTTAGGACTTCAGCTTGATAAGAGTAGCGTGGAAGTAGAATTCGATTCCAAGGATGGGGAGACTTTGAGCGCCACAGTGATCTATCAGGATCAGGAGTCTGCAGCTACATATGTAGACAGGATATCTAAAGTAGTTAATTGGGGATTCCTGGATAAAAAAGGTAACTTCTCCGCGGAATCCGAGATTGCAGAAGTCGCATCCACAACAGCAGGAAACGGCGTATCATCTGCTGAACTGATCGGTACAAAGCCGGGGCAGACAAAAGTGATCGCTTATGTTGACTGGAACAAAAATGGCGTATGGGATAAGGCTGAAGAAGAGTATTACGGCGTGGCGGACGTAAATGTTACGGCTTATGCAAAAGTAATTGAGTCCATGGTTGATGCGGGTCAGTTCTATACCAAACAGAAGATAAATCTGAACCAGTGCGTACAGGTGTGGGCAGACGAAGCAAAGACTGTAGCATCTAATGAGCAGATCTTTTGGAGTGTTAAAGAATCAGACAAGAAGCTGGCTTCTGTAGATGCCAAAGGTGTTGTTTCATTAAAGAAACCTGGAACTGTAACTCTTTACGGAAAAGGTGAAAGAGCCATGGGAACCGTAGTGATGAATGTGAAGGATGCCAAAGAAGGCGTTCCTGTAAAATCACTTGCGCATGGCACCGCAATAAATAAAGAAACTGTTTTCCTGGATTATAATACTAAAATAAATACTACCTATAAGAATCAGGAAGATGGAACTCCTTATGCTGAGATCCAGTTGATCCCGACCAATAAGGATGGAGGAAATGTTTCTACAGATTATGTCTCATGGACTGTTAAGAGTGATAAGATTGCAGAAGTAACAAATGTAAAAGCAATTGATGAAAACGGTACAGAAGCTTTCCCGGGTGGAAAATATAAAGAGTATGACGCTACGATTACCGGTCTTGGCATTGGTAAGACCACGGTGACGGCAACTGCTTCTTCCGGAAAGAAATTTACATTTACTGTAAATGTGCAGGCTACCTTGGACAGCATTGAGATCCTTTATGACGGAGCTTCCAGTGCTGAAGCATATTGGGGACAGTCCCTTGCGCTGGACGTTAAGAGAGTTCCGGAGCAGAATACAGATAAGCTGACATGGAAAGTCCTTACAAAATCCAGTAAAGTTAAAGTCAGCAAGACAGGTGTTGCTACGGTGTCCGCAAAAGCTAAACCTTCTGTTGACATTCAGGTAACGGCAAAAGGAAAGAGCAACGGTAAATCATTCGCCAAAGCAAGTAATGCTTTCAAAGTGACGGTTAAGGAATATTCCCTGAAAGATGCGCCGAAGCTGTTGGATAAAGCCGGTCTGTCCAGGAAATCATGGTACATAACACAGACCAATGCTTATAAAGCAACTGCTGAACCGGATGATGCAACTAAATATCCAGAGACTTTGCCTACAATCGTGTCCTGGACTTCCAGCAAAGATACCATAGCAACTGTTGGTTTTGGCGGAAATGCTGAGACAGCAGGCCAGGTAGTAGGAAATGCTAAAGGTACAGGTGCCGGTAAAGCGACGATTAAAGTCGGCGGCGTTGTGAAGGGAAAGAATAAGTCCGACTCTGTGAAGATGACAATCAAACAGCAGGTAACAACCCTTCAGATGGCAAAAACAACTGTAAACGTGGCTGCTGGTAAGAAGGCTACATTGCAGGTTAAGAAACAGCTTCCGAAGAAATGTACTGCTGAGATCATAAGCTGGAGCCTGCTTAATAGTAAAGATGAAGCGACAGCAGCTTCCTGGGCAAGACTTCTTCCGGCTCGTGCAACAAAAGCAAACAAATCTACAAAGGTAACGCTGAACCTTAAGAATGCTTCTGACATTAAAGCAGGCGATTGGGCAGTATTCCAGGCTAAGGCACAGAACGGCGCAACTTCAACGGTAATGGTAATCGTAAGTAACAAGACTACAAAAGTTGCAAGATCGGAAGAGCGTCGTGTAGGGAAA
>CAJUMT010000036.1 GCA_910587495.1 uncultured Lachnospiraceae bacterium
AAGGAGCTCCCTTTCTATATCTATTTTTCACCCGAAGAAAATTTTACACTATCATGTACGGTGATAAACTGCAAATGAAAAAAATAAAAACAGGGGTTGACAAATCTTTTTAAGAGGTTCATAATGCAGGGTGTGAAAGGCAAGGGCGTCTTTGAGCTACAGACTCAGAGGCGCTTTTTCTTTTAATTTCATAAATGCAGGAAGTAAAGGCAAAGGCGTCTTTTGGTAAATATAGAGGATGCCTTTGTTTTTATTTTGTCCAGAATGAAAAGGAGTGTATGGAATATGGAAAAAGTATCTGAATATTTTGGATGTATGGTATTTGACGACAGAGTGATGAAGGCGACTTTGTCTGCTAAAGTATATCAGTCATTGAAAAGAACCATGGATGAGGGCGTCAGGCTGGATCCAAGCGTGGCCGACGCAGTGGCAGCAGCTATGAAGGACTGGGCTGTGGCTCACGGCGCTACCCATTATACCCACTGGTTCCAGCCTCTGACCGGCGTTACCGCGGAGAAACATGACAGCTTTATCACACCGTCTCCCGACGGCGGCGTGATCATGGAGTTTTCGGGAAAAGAATTGATCAAAGGCGAGCCGGACGCTTCTTCTTTCCCGTCCGGAGGATTAAGGGCTACTTTTGAGGCAAGAGGATATACCGCCTGGGACCCGACTTCTTATGCGTTCATAAAAGGAAAGACTTTGTGCATTCCCACTGCATTTTGTTCTTACGGCGGGGAAGCGCTGGATAAAAAGACGCCGCTTTTACGTTCCATGGAAGCTTTAAATAAGCAGGCGCTTCGTATCTTAAGATTATTCGGCAACGATTCTGTCAAATGCGTCCGAACTTCTGTGGGACCGGAGCAGGAGTACTTCCTGATTACAAAAGAAATGTACGATGAACGTCCGGATCTTAGGTTTACCGGAAGGACGCTTTTCGGAGCCAGGTCTCCCAAAGGACAGGAAATGGACGATCATTATTTCGGCGTGATCAAACCAAGGGTTGCGGCTTATATGGAAGAATTGAACGATGAATTATGGAAGCTGGGTATCCTGGCCAAGACAGAACACAATGAAGTGGCTCCCGCACAGCATGAGCTTGCGCCCATCTATACGACCACAAATATTGCCACGGACCACAACCAGCTTACGATGGAGATTATGCAGAAAGTGGCTGCGAAACACGGACTGGTGTGCCTGCTGCACGAGAAACCTTTTGCCGGCGTCAACGGAAGCGGTAAGCACAACAACTGGTCCATCTCTACCGATTCCGGCGTGAATCTTTTATCTCCGGGGGAGACGCCTTACGAAAACGCGCAGTTTCTTTTGTTCCTGTGCGCGGTCATTAAAGCAGTGGATGATTATCAGGATCTTCTTCGTATTTCTGTGGCAACGGCGGGCAACGACCACCGTCTGGGCGCCAATGAAGCGCCGCCGGCAGTCGTTTCGATCTTTTTAGGAGACGAGTTAAACGCAGTTTTAGAAGCGCTTGAAACAGGAGCGCCATACAGCGGCACGGAGAAGACGCAGATGAAATTAGGAGTCAGTGTGCTGCCCAGGTTCAATCGGGATACCACGGACCGCAACCGTACATCACCCTTTGCGTTTACCGGCAACAAGTTTGAATTTCGTATGCTGGGTTCCTCCAACAGTATTGCCTGCGCCAATATTATGCTCAACAGCGCAGTGGCTGAGAGCCTGAAGATTTATGCGGACCGTCTGGAAAAAGCAGAAGATTTTGAGACTGCACTGCACGATATGATCTGCAAGACAATTAAGGATCACAAACATATTATTTTTAACGGAAATGGTTATGACGATACATGGATTAAAGAAGCAACAGAAAAACGTGGCCTTTTAAATTACCGCACTACGCCGGATTGTATGCCGCATCTGCTGGACAAGAAAAATGTGGATATGCTGACTTCCCACAAAGTATTTTCTGAGGTTGAGTTAAAATCCAGATGTGATATTATGCTGGAAAATTACTGTAAAGCGGTGCTGATCGAAGCCAACACCATGATCGATATGGCAAGGACACAGATCGCGCCGGCCATAGAAGAATATACATTAAAACTGGCACAGACAGCAGCTGCAAAAAAAGCGCTGGATGCGGGCATCAGCTGCGGTTATGAGAGCGGGCTGGTCAAAAAACTCTCGGGCCTGACCGACAGGATTGCAGTAAAAGTGGCGGAATTGGAAGACGCGGTGACGGCTCTTCATACAGCAGAGGATATTATTGAGGAATCCTGTGCGATCCGCGATACCCTGCTTCCGAAGATGGGAGAATTAAGGATTGCCTGCGACGAAGCCGAGACACTGACTGCCAAAGATTTCTGGCCGTTCCCAACTTATGGAGACCTGCTTTTTGGCGTACGCTAGATTCGGAACTTAAAACAATGGAACTATAAATAGAGGGAGAATTAAAATGGCAGTAGAGGAGATTACAGAACTTATCAATGAAGCGGTCACAGGCGAGGTATTCGGCGTCTGGTTTCTGATCGGCGCCGCTCTGGTATTTTTTATGCAGGCAGGTTTTGCCATGGTGGAGACAGGATTCACCCGGGCGAAAAATGCCGGAAATATCATTATGAAAAACCTGATGGATTTTTGTATCGGGACAGCCGTATTTATTCTGCTTGGTTTCAGTTTGATGATGGCGGAAGATTATGCTTTTGGATTTATCGGGATTCCTAACCTTAAGATCTTTACAGACTTCAGCGGATTTATCCAGGGAAATGCTTCCAGCTTTGTATTCAATCTGGTATTCTGCGCCACGGCGGCTACGATTGTATCCGGTTCCATGGCGGAGAGGACAAAGTTTATATCCTATTGTATTTACTCAGGAGTAATCTCATTGTTCGTATATCCTGTGGAAGCAGGATGGGTATGGAATTCACAGGGATGGCTGGCACAGATGGGCTTTCATGATTTCGCAGGTTCTGCGGCGATTCATTCCGTGGGAGGCATCACTGCTTTGATCGGCGCAATGATGGTCGGCCCCCGTCTTGGAAAATACATAAAAGACGCGGAAGGAACAGTCAAAAAAGTTAACGCGATTCCGGGACATTCTATTACGTTAGGGGCGCTGGGCTGCTTTATCCTCTGGTTTGGATGGTATGGCTTTAACGGCGCGGCGGCCTGGGACGGAACTTCTCTGGCGTCGATCTTTCTGACGACCACCATCGCTCCGGCCATCGCTACCTGCACGACCATGGTTTATACATGGCTGAAAAACGGAAAACCGGATGTGTCCATGTGTCTGAACGCATCTTTGGCAGGGTTGGTAGGGATTACCGCCGGCTGTGATGCCCTGAACGCTCTTGGCTCGGTAATTGTAGGCGTCGTTTCCGGTATTCTGGTAGTAGTTGTGGTCGAGTTTCTCGATCTGAAGCTTCATATCGACGATCCGGTCGGCGCGGTGGGCGTACACTTTGCAAACGGCGTCTGGGGAACATTGGCTGTAGGCCTCCTGGCAGATCCTCTGGCTCCGGCGGGTCTTAACGGACTGCTGTACACAGGAAATCCGCAGCTTTTAGGCATACAGGCGCTTGGTATCGTCGCTATTTTGATCTGGACAGCCGTGTTGATGACGATCGTTTTTGCGGTTATTAAGAAAACGGTAGGGCTTCGCGTATCGCCCGAAGAAGAAGTGAAAGGCTTAGACAGTACAGAACACGGTCTTCCCAGCGCCTACGCGGATTTTGTACCGGCGGTGGAAAGCCTGGATTATGGTGTATGGGAAGAAGCCACGCCGGTTGCAGGAGATACGCCGGTGGCGGAGGCCGTGCCGGTGAAAAAGGTTCCTGCCTTTACAGAAGGCATGCCGAAGTTTACCAAGGTGGAAATTGTCTGCAAAGAGTCCAGATTTGAATCTCTGAAAACCGCAATGCTGAACATCGGGATCACCGGCATGACCGTTTCCCATGTACTAGGATGCGGCATACAGAAAGGAAAACCGGAGTACTACCGCGGCGTGCAGATAGAACCCAGCCTGCTGCCGAAGATTCAGGTGGATATCGTAGTCAGCAAAGTTCCCGTCCAGACCGTGATTGATACAGCCAAAAAAGTGCTGTACACCGGCCACATCGGAGACGGAAAGATCTTTGTATATGATGTGGAAAATGTAGTAAAAGTCCGCACCGGCGAAGAAGGCTATGACGCTTTGCAGGATGTAGAATAAAACAATAGTTGCAGAACTATAAATTCAGGAGATAATAAATGGATTTGCACGAAGAATGCGGAGTATTTGGAGTGATCAGCCCCCAGGCCACAGATGTGGCGGGGGCTGTATATTATGGATTATATGCCCTTCAGCACAGAGGGCAGGAAAGCTGCGGCATTGTGATCAATGACGACGGCGTGTTTGCTTCTCATAAAGATCTGGGGCTTGTAAGCGAAGTATTTACAGCGGACACGCTTTCCAGACTGCCCGTCGGAAATATGGCGGTGGGACATACACGTTATGGAACCACAGGCGGCACCGATCGGAACAACTGCCAGCCCATTGAAGTAAATCACCAAAAAGGGAAGATGGCTTTAGCCCACAATGGGAATTTGAGCAACGCGGCAATGCTGCGCAATGAGCTGGAACTGTCCGGCGCTATTTTTCATACCACAAGCGATACGGAGATTATTGCTTATATTGTGACCAGGGAGCGTCTTCGGACTCCTTCTATTGAAGACGCTTTAAGCGCCGCCATGCATTTTCTGGACGGCGCTTATTCTCTTGTTCTGATGTCGGCGCAAAAACTGATCTGTGCCAGAGACCCTTATGGATTTCGGCCTTTATGCTATGGAAAGACGTCGGACGGAATGTATGTGGTCGCCTCTGAAAGCTGTGCCTTAAAGGCCATAGGAGCAGAATTTATACGCGATCTGGAACCCGGCGAGATCCTGGTGTTTAACCAGGAAGGCATCGTTTCCAGAAAAGAACACTGTAATAAAAAAGAAAAGAAACTTTGTATCTTTGAATATATCTATTTTGCCAGGCCGGATTCCGTTATTGACGGCGTATCCGTTCATGAGGCACGGGTACGGGCAGGAAAGATCCTTGCAAAAGAGCATCCGGTTTCGGCGGATTTGGTCATCGGAGTACCCGATTCAGGGCTGGACGCCGCATTGGGATTCAGCGAGGAATCCAGGATTCCCTACGGGATTGGACTTATTAAGAATAAATATATTGGCAGAACCTTTATTTCACCCGGGCAGCACACCCGGCTGGATCAGGTACGGATCAAATTAAGCGCCATAGAAGAAAGTGTCAGGGGCAGGAGGATCGTCCTGATTGATGATTCCATCGTAAGGGGAACTACCAGCGGACGTATCGTAAGACTCTTAAAAGAAGCAGGCGCCAAGGAGATACATATGCGGATTTCCGCGCCTCCTTTTATGCATCCCTGTTATTACGGCACAGATATTGATTCAGAGGAAAATCTGATCGCCTGCCATTACAGCGTAGAAGAAATAGCACGGATGATCGGCGCTGACAGTTTAGGATACTTGCCGGCCAACAAACTGGGCGCGTTGATTGGAAGCGGATGTAAAGGTTACTGCAGTTCTTGTTTTGACGGGAAATATCCCACGCCTGTCCCGGCTGATACACGAAAAGACCGGTTTGAGAGAAAACTTTCTGAAAAAAGATAATTCCTCCCCTGTTACTGTCTTGTCACCTGTAAATAAAAGGTGTATAATATCCGAGTATTGGAAGGCTGTAGCGGAACTATAATTAGGAGGAACACTATGACAATAACAGAGGAAATTCAATCTTTAAAGAAAGAAAAGGATGCCATTATCCTGGCGCATTACTATGTATCGCCGGAAGTGCAGAAGATCGCCGATTACATAGGAGATTCTTTTTATCTTAGTAAAGTAGCGGCCAGTACGGATGCAAAGGTACTGGTCTTTTGCGGTGTGTCTTTTATGGGGGAAAGCGCCAAAATCCTGAATCCGGATAAGACGGTTCTTATGCCGGACGCGGATGCGGACTGCCCCATGGCCCATATGGCGGATATTGAGAAAATCAAAGAACTGCGCAGCCGGTATGAGGATCTGGCAGTGGTATGCTATATTAATTCTACGGCGGAGTTAAAAAGTTATTCGGACGTATGCGTAACTTCGGCCAACGCGCTGAAAATTGTAAAAGCGCTTCCGAACAAAAACATTTTATTTATTCCGGACGAAAATCTGGGGCGTTATATTGCTTCTCAAATTCCCGGGAAGCATTTCGTCTTTAATGACGGACGCTGTCCCGTCCATGCAAAAGTGACGGCAGAAGCGGTAAAAAAGACAAAAGAAGCCCATCCTGACGCAAAACTTCTGGTTCACCCGGAATGCGTGCCGGAAGTCCTTGCGCTGGCGGATTATATCGGCAGTACTTCCGGGATCATTCAATATGCCGCAAAGAGCGACGAGGCTTCTTTTATTATCTGTACCGAAGAAGGCGTTCTTCACGAGCTGCAGGAACAGAATCCCCAAAAAACATTTTATATGGCAGAAGACCATTTTCAATGTTCGGATATGAAGAAGATTACCCTTGAAAAGGTACTTGCCGTATTAAAAAACGGTTCCGATCCGGTGGAAGTCGATCGGGAGCTTGCCGATGCATCTATGCCTCCCCTTAAACGGATGCTGGAGCTTTCAAAGTGAATATGTGTCTGCAAGGGAGGAAAATGAATTGTGAAAACAGATATTGTAATTGTAGGCTGCGGTGTGGCAGGACTGTATGCGGCGCTGAATCTGCCAAAAGACAGAAAAGTTCTGATGATCACTAAATCGGAGGCCGAAAGCAGCGACTCTTTTCTGGCGCAGGGAGGGATCTGTGTCTTAAGAGACGAAGAAGATTATGAGTCTTTCTTTCATGACACGATGAAAGCAGGGCATTATGAAAACAACAAAGAGTCTGTGGACATTATGATCCGTTCTTCCAAGGAAACGATTAATGACCTTGTTTCCTATGGTGTGGAATTTGCCAGGAAAGACGGAGAATTTTTGTATACAAGAGAAGGCGCGCACAGCCGATGCCGTATTCTTTACCATGAAGATATTACAGGGGAGGAGATTACCAGCCATCTGTTAGAGCAGATTAGAAAAAGGAAAAATATTACGCTGATGGAATATACGACCATGATAGACCTTCTGGCGAAAGATAATACATGCTTTGGCGTAGTGGCAAGGGATGCAGGAGGCAGGATTTTTCCTATATGGGCGGACAGTACGCTTCTGGCTTGCGGAGGGATCGGAGGGCTGTATGTCCACTCTACAAATTTTCCTCATCTGACAGGAGATGGGCTGGCGGTATGCTTGAGACATAATATAGAACTGCTGCATGTGGATTATATCCAGATTCATCCTACGACGCTGTACACGGATAAGCCCGGACGGCATTTTCTGATCTCCGAATCGGTTCGTGGAGAGGGCGCGCATCTTTACGATAAAGAAGGAAACCGTTTTACTGATGAACTTCTGCCAAGGGATATGCTGACGAAAAAGATATTGAAACAAATGGAAAAGGATCAGACGCCTTTTGTCTGGCTTGATATGCGTCCGATCGGAGAAGAGACGATCCGAAACCATTTTCCCCATATCTGTCAAAGATGTTTGGAAGAAGGTTACGATCCGGTGACAGAGTGCATTCCTATCGTGCCTGCCCAGCATTATTTTATGGGAGGCATTAAAGTGGACCGGCACTCAAAGACTTCTATGAATCGTTTGTATGCGGCCGGGGAGACAAGCTGCAACGGGGTTCACGGCGCCAACCGCCTGGCCAGCAATTCTCTTCTGGAGAGTCTGGTATTTGCCAGACGGGCGGCTCTTCATATGGAAGTGGAAGCAAGACAGCCGCTGAAAGAGTCCTGGCCTTTTGTGGAGAGCAGTTTGTATCAGGATGAGGCAAAGCTGCAGAAACAGTATAAAGAACTTGTATTAAAAGAAATTGAGAGGATGAAAAAAGCACATGAATGATCAGATGACTATGACCCTGCATGTGGATCGTCTGCTTTTGCAGGCGCTTCAGGAAGATATTACCAGCGAAGATATCACGACAAATTCCGTAATGAGGGAGCCAAAGAAAGGAGAAGTGCAGCTTATTTGCAAACAGGACGGGATTGTGGCCGGACTTTTTGTTTTCAGGCGTGTGTTTACCCTTTTGGACGCAGATACGGAGTGTACCTTTTACTGTAAGGACGGGGATTTTGTAAAGAGCGGACAGTTGATGGGCGTAGTCACAGGAGATATTCGCGTGCTTCTGTCAGGTGAGCGGGTTGCTTTAAACTATCTGCAAAGAATGAGCGGAATCGCCACTTATACCCATTCTATTGCAGAGCTTTTAAAAGGAAGTAAAACGAAACTTTTAGATACCCGTAAGACCACGCCTAATATGCGCGTATTTGAAAAATATGCGGTGAAAACGGGAGGAGGATATAACCATCGTTTTAACTTGTCGGATGGAATCCTCTTAAAAGACAACCATATCGGGGCAGCAGGAAGCGTGGCAAACGCAGTGAAAATGGCAAAAGAATACGCGCCTTTTGTGCGCAAGATCGAGGTTGAGGTGGAAAATCTTGACATGGTAAAAGAAGCTGTGGAAGCCGGAGCGGACATTATTATGCTGGACAATATGACGTCCGAGATGATGAAAGAAGCCATTAAGATCATAGACGGCCGGGCCAAGACTGAATGTTCCGGCAACGTGACAAGGGAAAATATAGAGCGCCTCTTAGATGTGGGTGTAGACTATATTTCCAGCGGCGCTTTGACCCATTCCGCGCCGATTATGGATATTTCGCTGAAAAATCTGTGTGTGATATAAATGACAGATTTTCGCAGAAAAATTTACGAAAATTTAAAGAAAATATTGTTTTGCCGGTGGATTTGGCTTATACTGAAAATGATATTCGTAAAGAGGCAGAAACTGGAAATATTTCCGCATCTGTCAGCCTTATGGATATCGGGGCGAAAACTTCGTCGGCATATCAGAAATATATCCATGCGTCGTGTACAGTATTTGTAAACGGACCCATGGGAATTTTCGAGGAAGAAGCCACAGAATACGGCATAACAGACGTGATTTCCTATATCTGTGCAGGCGGAGACGCGTCAGTCCGTTTTCTGACAGGGGAAGAACTTCCTGTGGTCAAAGCATTGCGCCGCGGCGCAAATGTCCCGGAAAGAGCAGGAATATGAAGATCGATATTTTGGGATAGGGACAGAGGTACAGACAGTAGATATTCCGGAAGGCAGTCTGATGGAAGTACCGACGCCTAATGCGGTGGAATAATGATCTGGCAGGGAAAGAGGAATGCCCATGTATGCCGTGCTGTCGGCTCTTCTTGACGAGCTGTACGAAGCGGGCGTAAAATCAGAAGATATTATGCTTGTCTTTGCGCTCGTAAGCCACAGATGCCATACAGAGGAAGAGATGCGGAAACTGGCGGGAGATGTAGGCCTACAATAAAACCCGCTGTGTGGATGCAGACCCTTCCGACTGTGTGCATCTGGGAACAACAGCCCACGGAACGCCGGTGGATATTACCCGGACAGTGGCGGAAGCCGCAAGAAAAGGCGGTGTAGCACGCCTGCAAGATGAAGATGGTATAAGCCGAAACAAGGAAGGCGTCTTTGTTTCGGTTTTTTGCTGATAATAAAAGTTGCACGATTCTTGACAACTTGGTGGTTATATCAGTTTAAGGATAGAACACTCATTGGGAAGGGAAAAAATAAAGAAAGTATTGTCTTGCTGGTAGATTTGGCTTATACTGAAAACAATATTCGTAAAGAAGCAGAGACTGGAAATAGGCAGGGGGGATAAAGATGTGGACGTGTCCGAAGTGCGGGCGTACTTTTAAGAGGCAGGAGCAGAGCCATTACTGCGGGAAAGCGCCGGAAACGGTGGATGAATATATTGCGGCACAACCGGAAGATGTGCGGGAATATCTGAAAGAAATAAGGAAAGCGCTTTGCGCGGCGCTGCCGGAGGCGGAGGAGAGGATTTCATGGAGTATGCCGACTTATTGGAAGAATCATAATATCATTCAGTTTGCCGGTTTTAAAAACCATGTAGGTTTGTATCCGGGGCCGGAGGCTGTCCGGGAATTTTCCGAACGTCTGAAAGATTACAAGACCAGCAAGGGGACGATACAGCTTCCATACAGCAGGCCGGTTCCGGCAGAACTGATCTTTGATATTGCCAGGTGGTGTTATGAAACGGGGAACCATCCGTAACTTTGTATCAACGAAGGAAGAGGAATTTTTTCGGAGGAGATATTATGCTTGAAAATATACCATCTCAATCAATGATGACTGAATTACTTGGACAGTCCTTGTATGAAGTCTGGCAATTGTTATGTTCAGCTATTGACGAAAAATACGATATGGAACGGTTATGGAATACCGGTGGTAAGAATTGGACTTATGAGTATAAGTATCGCAGAGGAGGAAAAACCCTCTGCAGCTTATACGCCAAAAGTAGTTGTGTTGGTTTCATGATTATTTTTGGGAAAGATGAAAGGGCAAGATTTGATGCTATAAGGGATACCCTTTCTAATGCTGTTTGCAGGCAATATGATAAGGCAAAAATCTATCGTGACGGGAAATGGGTTATGTTTGAACCGGTCAATACGGCTGATTTTGATGATTACATGAAATTGTTGGCTATCAAAAGAAAACCGAATCGGAAATAACAATTCCGGTCTGGCTATGAATCAATCAAATAAAAACGAAAGGCATAGGATGTCATTACAGGAATTGCAGAAAGAAAAAAGGTATATCCGCTGATATAAAGGCATTTGATGATATTGGATATTGTCAAATGTCTTTTCTTTTTGTGATTGCATGGCAAAATTTCAAAAACGTATTGACACGGTGTCAGCCATGGGCTATAATACAGATGCTGACACAACGTCAGAATGGGAGGGAGGTGCAAAATGCCAAAGGGGTCTGAAGAACTGACAGCAGCAAGAAAAGAAGAGATCATAACAGCCTGTGCCGAGTTGTATAAGACCATGAGTTTTAAGGAAATCACCATCAAGGAAATCGGGAATGCGACTACCTTTACCCGGACTTCCATCTATAATTACTTTCAGACAAAGGAAGAAATTTTTTTGGCCCTGCTGCAGAGAGAATATGAATTATGGGTTCACACTTTGAAACAGATTAAGGTGGGGCATGAAAAGATGACCGGGGAAGAATTTGCGGATGCACTGGCCCATTCGCTGGAAGAGCGGGAAAACCTTTTGAAGATTATGTCCATGAACCACTATGATATGGAGGATAACAGCCGGATTGAACGGCTGATTGAATTTAAAGTGGTATATGGGAAGTCACTGGCGGAGGTCAGGAATTGTCTGGATAAGTTTTTCCCGGAAATGACTGTTCAGGATAAGCAGAACTTTATCTTCTCTTTTTTCCCGTTTATGTTTGGGATATACCCGTATACGGTGGTGACGGAAAAACAGAGGGAAGCAATGGCAAAGGCAAAAGTGAATTATGTGTATATGACGGTTTATGAAATCACATATGCCGAGGTTAAAAAATTGTTGGGCGTGTGAGTACCAGGAAAAAATATGTCCATGACGGCAGGCAGCGAATATCCCCAGAGGGCATATGAATTTGGAAAATCTTTAAGGTAACAAAATAAAAGTATGGAGGAGAATGATCTATGAAAAAAATTACTATCTGTTTTAATGGCACTTGCACTCGTACTGGGCCTTACCGCTTGCGGTAGCGGGAAGAATGCAGGAGATTCATCACACGGCACTGAATCGGAAACTTCTGTGCAGACCGCACAGGAAGAAAGCGGTACGAAACAGGATACGGATGCATCCGGTCCATCATCTGACACACAGGAACCGGAACAGAGCGACGAACCGTCAGCGGAAGAAGCGGACGGGTCGGAAGCAAAGGCACTGGTTGTTTATTTTTCGGCTACGGGAAATACGAAAGCAGTTGCGGAAACGCTGGCGGGACTGCAGAATGCGGATATCTATGAAATCGTGCCGGAACAGCCTTATACGGATGAAGATCTGAATTACAATGACCGTACTACGCGTGCAACGGCGGAACAGAATGACCCGGATGCCCGA
The DNA here is from genome assembly GCA_910587495.1 of uncultured Lachnospiraceae bacterium. Lineage (GTDB taxonomy): Bacteria > Bacillota > Clostridia > Lachnospirales > Lachnospiraceae > Hominiventricola. Next base: position 12,081 of record CAJUMT010000036.1, read on the forward strand.
CCTGCCATACAGGGCAGCATAACGGATCTTGAGCAGTATGATGTCTTCTATGTGGGCTATCCTAATATGGAGCAAGGTTTTGATTGTGTATTGTGTGTATAGCGTTTGTAAAATGGGGGAAATAGGAACAGTATGCACAAAATGGTGATAATTGTATATGGTGTTGTAGTTGCTGGCTTGTAGAAGTAAGATTCTAGAAGCCAATTTTTATTTCCGGTATTAAGCAACAGAACTTCAAAACTCAGAGGTGCTGTGGTATAATAATTGCAGATTGGACAATATATGCCAATATCAGTAAAAAGAATAGGCTCAAATTTGGGATACAGTGATATTGGTTTACTATATGAAGGATGAGGGAATTGAAATGCAAATAAACTGGGAAAGCTTTGCTACATATAATCATGATATATGTGGGATTCGGTTTAAGTTCGAAGACTTGTGTCGTCAGTTATTTGCTAATGAGAATCTTTCTGGAAATAAGCAGTTCAGGTATCTCCATGCTAATCCGAATAATCATGGATTGGAAACAGAACCTATTTATGATGAAACGAACAAGCGATGGATTGGTTTTCAGGCAAAATTTTTTGATCAGGATGTGCATTATGAACAGATAAAACATTCTGCAGAAAAGATAGTGGAATACTATACAGGTAAAGATGGAGTTGTTGATCTTGTATATCTTTTTTGCAATAAGGCAATTACATCCACGGCGAAACAATATGTAAATGCAGTAGAATGTTTAATAAAAGCGAATATAGATGTGCAACTCGTTACGGATACAACAGTTCTCGATCTCATAAGGAACAAATATCCTTACCTTGGTTTATACTATTTTGGAAATCATACGATTCAGAAGGAATGGTTTGCAACTCACACAAGTTATATGTTAGATGAACTTGGAGAACGCTATAACCGTGACTTCAATGTTGGAACTATATTTATGGATGAACTTTCCTTATTCATTCATGATCGAAGAGCAGCAGAATATCTTAATGCGAAGAAGACAGTTCTCCTTGATGAGATAAGCGAACTGTTATACCGAAGCAATAAAAGAGATTATTTAAGGAAACTGGAAGAAGTAGTCTTAGCCCTTCCAGATGTGAATATTGAAACGCTATATCATTCTATCGAGTGGAATAGTACGGTTCGATTGGCTGTTGCAACCTTTTTAGATAATTTTGGAGAAGAACTCAAAAAGCTAGAGGCAGAGAGAGATAGACAGTATATACTTTCCTTTGACAGTGAAAAGGAGCGGAAAGAGCGAGAGGAAGCCCTAAAAGAATACCATAATTTGGGGAGTAAGATTCGTGACATAGATATATTGATAAATCTTCCGAACAGGATAGAAATTTCCGAAAGAGAAAAGCGGTTGCTTTATGGAGATATACTAACTATTTATGGCAAAGCCGGAGTTGGCAAGTCACAGCTGCTGGCCTCGAAGACACAGAGTCTTTTAGATGAAGGGCGAATAGGGGTGTTATTAGTAGCAGGCATCTATTTTACCGATGATCCAGTCCATGAGCAGATTATGAAAAACTTAAGACTTGACTACAGCTTTGAAGATCTGATTGATATTTTGGAAACTATCGGTGAAAGAGATAATTGTATCGTACCAATTTTTATAGATGCTCTTAATGAGACATGGAATAGAAAACTGTGGAAATCGGGTCTGCTTGCTATTATAGATAAGATTAAAGAGAACCCTATGGTTAAATTGATTCTATCCTATCGACCAGAATATGAAAAGCTGATTTTGCCGGATTCCTTTCTGGAAGGTCGGGGAGATATTGTAACCATGCTGCATAGAGGTTTTGAGGATAACAGTATCTCAGCGGCAAGTGAGTTCCTGAATCACTATAATATCCCATTTACACCACTGGAATATTTTGGCTATGAAATGTCAAATCCGCTTTTCCTTACTCTGTATTGCAAAACATACAATGGTGAAGAGGTTAGTTTACCTATATTGTATGATCGAGTGATTAAAGACGCCAATAGCAATATTTCCCGGGTTCTCAGAGTGGAATTGAGGCAAAAAGGGTATACAGAGGATGATGATATTTTAAGTCCGCTTATTATGGAAATTGCGGAATGGTTAGTATCACATGATGAAAGATCTATTTCTCAGAAGGATTTGGCACAGCTGTTTTTTTGGATTGAATATGGATTGAACGTGGTACCTTTTGTACGTCATCTTGTAAAGGAACATATTCTTCATGATTCCATTTTTGATGGAAAGGAAACACTATATTTTGCTTTTGATCAGATGAATGACTATTACTGCGCAAAAGCAATTATAAAAAAGTGCCAATCGAAAGATGAAGTTCGTAGATATCTATCCGAGAAAATTCTGGGAATAAAGAATGGGGAAATGGGTAATTCCTGGAACATTGATTTGTTTGTAAATGCCTGTGCATTATATGCAGCAAAGTATGGTGAAGAGTGTATTGACATAATTGATGACCTGGAAAACTCCGATGATAAATGGCAGGTTTTCTCAAGGTATATTGATTCTTTTCAATGGCGGGATACTCGGTATATTCCAACAAGCCATTTTAGAGATTTATTGAAAAAATATCCTTGCAATCCGGAAGACTTGTGGCCGATGCTGATTGGAAATAGCGTGAAAGTTTCACATCCATTTAATGCGGATTTTCTGCATCACTTTCTCTTAAGTTATAAGCTAAATAAGAGAGATTACCTCTGGACAATTTATGTAAATGAACTAACAGAGGATGATAATAACAGAATAGTACAACTTATTCAGATGTATGACAAAGGAGAAAAACTCAAAATATCAAATGAAAAGCAGATGGAGCTGCTTTTGACCTTGTTCGGATGGCTTTTGACTTCATCCAATCGATGACTGAGGGATTATACGTCAAAAGCAATGATAGAAATTCTGAAGGAGCATTTTCATCTATGTCAGATTATTCTTGCGAAGTTTAAGAAAGTAAATGATCCTTATATAATTCAGCGTCTATATGGAATTGTGTTTGGCGCCTGCTGTAAGAGGATAGATACAAAGAGCTTTCAGACATTAGCAGAGTATGTTTATCATACCGTGTTTGATCAAGAAAAAGTATATCCTGATATTTTGCTAAGAGATTATGCCAGGTTGATTATTGAGCGATTTCTGTACGAGGATCCAGAATATACTGGTATGATAGATAGAGAGAAAATTATACCTCCATATAATTCTGACCCTATACCGGAAATAGAGGATCAACACTATCTGGAGAAAGAATATAATGGAGCAATGTATTGGCTGATGCATTCGATGCGTTTTGAAGGCATGGGAATGTATGGAGATTTTGGCCGTTATGTTTTCCAGAGTGCTCTTCATAACTTTGATGTGGATGACAAGAAGATATTTAATTATGCTGTCTATTACATTCAGACGGAACTAGGGTTTTCCGAAGAATATTTTGAAGAACATGACCAGCATTGTGGCGGCTATGGTAGAAATCAGACCATTAAGATTGAAAGAATTGGGAAAAAGTATCAATGGATTACAATGTATAATATGCTGGCTCGTATTTCTGATCATTGCAAGATGATTGACTCTTGGAATTATTCAGAGGAAGAAGGTGTTCAATTTGAAGGGGCATGGGAGCTTTATATCAGAGATTTTGATCCAACTTTGAATCAAAACTTTATGACTTGTGATGTTGCACCAAAATTCGATGTATTGGATGAGCTTCCAGCTAAGGGAAAAGAAGAAAATAAAACTGCTGATATTTCTACGGCGGATGCACAGCAGGTCTGGCTTGAGACAAAGGGAATCTTTTTCGAAGAGTTGAAGGATACATTGATTTTGACCGATCATCATGGGATAAAGTGGATATGCTTGACGAAGTATTGTGACACAGGGCGTAAAGACCTGAATACAGAAAAGCTATTGGTATGGAGTTGGTTATATGCTTATTTCGTCAGTCCGGAGCAGGCAGATGAGCTCTTCCGATGTGATGGAAACAGACAATCCGTTATTACACGTGATACAGCATCCTATCATGAAACATCTTCTGTCTTTAGCAGAGAATATCCCTGGTCACCGAGTTGCAAGGAATTAAATGCATATGCTTGGGTGGATGCGCAAATTAAAACCGGCGAGTATGAAACAGTTAAAGAGATAATAGAAGTTCCGGATATTTCTCTGATAGAGGCCTTATTTTGTGAACATGGTGGTTTGGTTGAAGACAAAGAGCAGAAAGAGGAAGAGTTTGCGGAGGACGGGGAAGAGGACTTTGAAATTCCAGCGATTCAGTTCAAAGAGAGAATCAGAAAACGAGAAATTGAGAAAGAAATTGGTAAAATACTTCATGCAACAACAGATTTGTTGTGGGAAGCAGAATACGATGCAACAAAAGAGAATGCAATTTCTCAAAGTCTGCCGTGTTCCAAACTCATCGAAACAATGAGCTTGAGACAACAACAGGAAGATGGGTTTTATTATGACTCTAATGGAATACTGGCAGCTTTTGATACGGATTTAACTCAAAAAGTTAACAGTGTTGTTGTTCGGAAGGATATCTTGGATACTTTCCTCAGCAAGACCGGGATGAAGCTTGTTTGGTTGGTAGATGCCGAAAAAGAAATTCACGCTGGGGATTATTCTATTACAAAGTGGAGTGATTGGGAGGCTGTATTTATCTATGAAGGAGATGGCATAGCAGGTGAAATCCATAGACTTCAAGGCAAAGAAAGCTAAAAGAAATGAAGAAACAAGTGTAAAGAATCAAATAATTATGATTTATAAATTGAAGTGAGAAAAAACACATGGCAGAGAATCAGCAACAGGACGGAAAGAATCCTAGCATAATGAGGAGTTAAAATTGTATTGTAGTTTTGTAAATGTTCAGGGTGGTAAGATAGATATGGGATACATTGATTTGTGACAACAGTGTTAACACAAGTTTGAAAGGTGGTGGATTTTTGTGAAAAATGAAATATCAGCGGCAGGCAATCTCATTCAGATTATCAGCCAATCAAAGCAGAATGCTCTGAAAAAAGTAAATGAGGAACTGATTCAGATGTATTGGAAGGTAGGAGAATACCTGAGTACAGAATCCATGAAAACATCATTCGGAGATGCTTATATAGATACAGTGGCGGAAGAAATCCAAAATGCATTTCCTGGGATTAAGGGATTTAACAGGCGTGGTCTGTATCGTATGAAGAAATTTTATGAAACATATGCAGGTGATGAGTTTGTGACAACACTGTTGTCACAAATAAGCTGGTCCAATCATCTGGCTATCATTTCAAAAGGAAAAACACCTGAAGAACGTCATTTTTATATAACTCTTTGTATAAAAGAGAATTATTCGGCACGGGAATTGTCCCGTCAGATAGACAGTGGATATTATGAACGATATATGTTGTCTAAGGAAAAAGTGCTTCCTGAGCCGATAAAGGGATTGAAAGAAAATCCATTTCTGGATTCTTATGTGATAGAATTTCTGGATTTGCCGTCTAACTTCAAGGAGCCTGATTTAAGAAAAGGCCTGATCAGGAATATGAAAGATTTTATTCTGGAGGTTGGCAGGGATTTTACGTTCATTGATGAAGAATTCAGAGTTCAGGTGGGCGGTGAAGATTACAAGATTGACCTGCTTTTCTTCCATCGGGGATTGCAGTGTCTTGTGGCATTTGAACTGAAAGTTGGTAAATTTAAGCCAGAGTATATATCGAAAATGGATTTCTATCTGGAAGCTCTTGATCGTCAGAAGAAAAAGGAAAATGAGAATCCGAGTGTCGGAATGATATTATGTGCATCTAAAGATGATGAAGTGGTTGAGTATGCTATGAGCAGAACATTGTCTCCAATGATGGTTGCAGAGTATCAACTCCAATTGCCGGATAAGAATATACTGCAGAAGAAGTTGCAGGAATTAATCAATATGCCTTTACTGGAGGATGACGAGTAAGTAGTTGTGTTTAGAATACGGCAAGAAGATATTTTTAACGGCATAAAATGTGAAATGACATTTTAATGGATTTTAGCACAAAATGGAGAAACGGGTTGAATAGTAAAGATGCAGAGCCAGAAACCCCGCATTGGGATTTTGGAAGAAACGTAGCTCAAACTGTGAAATTGCAGATAAAATTACTTTTAAGCTACGTTGATAAAACAGTTAAAAATAAAGAAGAAAAACGATACAGGTACTTGTTTCCATTAAAGTACCTGCTTTGTTATGCGGCGACTTCAGGACTTCAGGATATTCTAAAAATGGAGATGGCTCAAGAAGAGGAATTTGCCTCGTTGTTAAGAATGCAGATAGCAGAACTTAATATAAACTCCAAAAGCTTTATTGCTTTCTGTAGAAAGACTTTATTTCTGGAAGCGAAAGAAATAAACTGGGAAGCGTATGTTTGGTATGTGGCGAAATTAAATATCGTTCCTGAAAGATACAGTCTTAGCAGCACAATAGAAAGCTTTTCGTTTTTAGATATTCGATTGGAAGATAATCGAAAGGTGCTGCAGGAATATATGAAATATCTTTTTACGGTTACGAATTTGAATCTGGGTACAATACGCATAAAGCAGACATATATAAAAGAATTTCTTAAACATTTAGAAGAGCAGAAAAGAGCAATTACAGCGCTAGATATTAGCCTCGTAAAAGAATACTTTGATAAACTGAGTATGCAGAGAATCGACCCTCAAAGCTATAATAATAAGGTTCGGACAGTTACGATATTTCTTCAATACTTGCAGACGAAAGATTATATCAATCATTTCACAATACCTGTTCTCTTTTATAAAAAGAAAAGTTATCCTAAAAATCGTGAAATTAAGGACTTGGATAAAAAGCTGGATTTGCTAATGTTTAAACTTCCAGAGTTTCCTGAGCAGCTGCGTATTATGAGTCTGATTCTACTGTATACAGGTATCGATAAGGGAAAGCTGTTCTTGCTGAGAAATGCAGATTTTTATTGTGAGAATGAAGATAGTTGGATAAAAGTGCCGGGTACGAACAGGAGTGTTCCTATACCGGATATCCTGCACTTGTTGGTTTTAAGATATTCGGAAAAGAATCGTATAGATATAGAGAGGCTGCTTTTTCTAAACCGAGATAAGAAATATACAGCAAGAAGTTTTGAAGAGTCAATTAAGAGACAATGCCTGAAGTCCCGCATATTGGATGGAGAATATGTATTCAAAGGAAATGGATACCAAAAGGAATTATGCAAAGCTTTATATCGGAATGGTACTTCAATCCAGGCAATCCGGGAGTACATGGGCTATTCTACGGATGAAACCGTAAAGAAATATATCGGATGGGTTGATGAGAAAGTGGCTGAGAAGTCAGATGAATTCTTCAAGCAACAAGAAAACAGTTTGGGAGGGAGGTTATTGATGGCGAAGTACGATAAGATGAATGAAGCGAACCGGCAGGAAAGTGAGAAAAAGGTGCAACTTGCCATTGCTGAGATTCGCAGAACAGCGTCAGAGGGGAATGCGATATCAGTCTCTGATCTTTCCAGAAATACAGGGTTGTCGAAAGGATTTTTTTATAAGAATGAGCAAGTGAAAAATATATTAGATGAAGAGAAAGAAAAACAGGATCAGGGAACACTTGCCTGGATAAAGAAAGAGGTGCGAGATAAGAGCCTGGAGAAACAGGTAGAGTTATATCAAAGGGAAATAAAGAGGTTGTTAGATGAAAATGAAAATCTGAAGAAGGAGAACCAAAAGTTGCTTCGAGCGTTGAATAAACTGCAAAAGGAATCTTCAAAATGATCAGGGGATATTGTGTAGAAAGAGAAAAATAAGGCTTGGAGAAGAATCGATTTTTTTACATACAAAATAGAAGAAAGTGTGTATAGCGTTAAAATGCTGAAAAATAAAGAAGAATCTATCCTGATACAAGTTTTCACACCCGATTTGGTGGGGCGATATGCCGCGAATCTTGTATACGTTTTTTGATACTTACGATTTAGACGGAAAGACCATCGCCCCGTTCTGTACCAGCGGCGGCAGCGGGCTTTCCGGAACACCGGGAACAATTGCGGAGCTGGAAGCGGGCGCGGAGGTTCTTGACGGACTCCATATCAGCGATTCTGCGTCAGACAGTACGGAGAGCAAGGTGGCAGAATGGCTTGAAAATATTGGACTTGCAAAATAGGCAGTTGAAAGGTAAATATTAGGAAAAGCTCTGCGAAAGCGGGGCTTTTCCTGCTTTAACACAGAAAGAGGTTTTACTTGACTTATAAATCTTACTGATGTAATATTTTAGAAAGGCATAGTAATTTTTTTGATGTGAAATCTTACGTCAGTAATATTTGACGTGAAAGTAGTTTCAATTTGGAGGGCAGATCATGGTGAAAAAGAAAAGCAGACGCAGAAGAAAGAGAAGCAGAAAGATTTTGTGGCTCATTGCAGGCATTATGGGAGCAATTGCATTTGGCATGGCAGTATATATGCTGATTTTGATTAAACAGGGAAGCACTTTGACCAAACCGGACGAATTGCTTCTCACATATATGGATTACATTTCAGAGCAAAAATATGAGGAAATGTATCAAATGCTTGACATAGATGCCTCCGGACAGATCAGTGAGGAGGATTTTATAAAGCGTAATTCTGCTATCTATGAAGGGATAGAAATACAGAATATGACAACC
>CAJUMT010000037.1 GCA_910587495.1 uncultured Lachnospiraceae bacterium
TCCTTATGACCCATCCCTTCTTATCTTAATCTTTGGATTTGAAAATAATCTCATCTTCATAGACAAGCCCCAGCTTATCTTTCGCCACATCCTCCACATACTTTTTAGTCTTGGTGTACGCTTCCAGGGCCTTGATCTCTTCGGCTCTGGCTTCTTCTTCAGCTATAGCTTCTTTAAGAGCCTTCTCCCGATTCTGATAGATCTGATTCCTCTGCCTTAATCTGATTCCCCCCACGGCAGTGACCGCAAAAACTCCAAAGACAATCAGCATGATCATCCAGGCTCCGGTATTCCTTCGTTTATGTATTTTTTTGTTTCTTACCTTTGTCGGCATCTGCACCACCTCTATGAGAATAAAATAATTATAAACTCTTTTAACTTTTTTTTCAATTTCTTTTTGTAAAATCTGCATACCATACGCAGAACTTGTACTATTTTCCCATGCACGGCCCGAAAAGGTTTCAAAAAAACGCCCAGGCACAGATTCAAAACCCGTGCGCTGTAATAGACCAGGAGTCCGCTTATAGTCTGATGATAGAGAAACATTCCTGCCGCCACGGCAAACAGCGCATATCCGCGTACGGCCCCGTCATTCTCTCTGTATAAAAGCTGAAAAACCAAAAAGGCAGTCCCCAGCCAATATGCCACATCCTCTGCCGCCACCGCCGCTGTTCCATGGGGTATGATCCTCCTGATTATCCGCAGCAGGTCATACAAAACCAGTATCCATACGCCTCGAAGTACTGCCAGTCCAAAAAACTGCAGTTCCTTTACAATTCCCGGACTCATACTGTTACCTGAACAGGCGGTTCAGAAGCGATTCCCCGCCTTTCTTAAAATCGGAGATCTCGGAATACTGAATGCTGTCAATTCTGCCTTCCAGATCAATCTCCCCTTTCTCAAGAGACAGGCGATTTACATGCAGATCCGCCCCCTTGATCTGCAGCATGCCAAGCTCCGTCTCCAGAAGGACTTCTGCTATATCAAAAGAAATAACATCCGACACGCCGGTGATGCTTCCGGACCGCCGATTCGTCATGCTGATCTTATGCGCACCCCTGCTCTGAGGATGTTCGTCCGCAGTTCCCATTTTGACCATAAAAAAGACCTCCTAACATATTCTTTAAAATATATTAGGAAGTCCCCTTAAATATGACTTGTTTTATTCTTACAAATATTTATACAGTTCTTTTGCTTCCTCTTTTCTAACGGTTTCCTGCACGTCTAATACCTCTACGCTCACAGTTTTTGTACCAAACTGTATATCGATAATATCCCCTTGTTTCACATTGAGAGAGGCTTTAGCAGTTTTCCCGTTCACCAGCACTCTGCCGGCATCACAGGCTTCATTGGCAACCGTACGCCTTTTAATCAGGCGGGAAACTTTCAAAAACTTATCTAATCTCATCCTTTATGTCAGTTCAGTGCGTCTTTTAAAGCCTTGCCTGCCTTGAACTTGGGAGATTTGGACGCCGGAATCGTCATCGGTTCGCGGGTATATGGATTCCTTCCTTCCCTTTCTGCTCTCTCCGTAACTTCAAAAGTCCCGAAGCCGACTACCTGAACCTTCTCACCTTTCTTTAATTCCTCCGTGACAACATCAATAAACGCCTTTATGGCTTTCTCTGCGTCTTTTTTAGGCATATCAGCATTTTCGGCAACTGCTGTGATTAATTCGGCTTTGTTCATGGTCATTTCCTCCTAAAAACTTTCCTAAGATGTATGGTTATTATGCATGTCCCATTAGTTATACCGTGTTTCCCATTGTTTGTCAAGATAAATTCAGGGGAATTAGATTTTTGTATTCGCCATATTTACAGCATCTTATTTATCATGGAAAGTACTTCTTCTCCAAGTGCCGCGCTCTTTGCGTCCGCATCCTCAAGGGATGTGCCTTTGACTCCATAATAGAACTTAACCTTGGGTTCTGTGCCGGAAGGTCTTACACATAACCATGCGCCGTCATTCAAATCATAATAAAGCACATTGGATGCCGGAAGACCGGTAGGTTTCACTTCGCCGGTTGCCATATCTTTGATGGTGTCCAGTTTATAGTCTCTTGCCGATACCACGGTATAACTTCCGATGGTCTTCGGTGTATTGTTCCTTAAAGTATCCAAAATCTCCTGGATCTTGGCAAGCCCTTCGATGCCTTTAAGCTCAATAGATTTAACTGCATCTTTATAGTAGCCATATTTCTCATACATAGCCACCATAGCGTCCCACAGAGTCATGCCTTTCATCTTATAATAAGCGGCAGCCTCGCACAGAGCAACGGTAGCCGAGATAGCATCTTTATCACGGGCGTAGGTGCCGATCAGACAGCCGTAAGACTCTTCCAAGCCAAACAGATATGTGCCTTTCCCTGTCTGTTCATTTTTTAGGATCTGCTGTCCAATAAACTTGAATCCAGTCAGCACTTCGATCAGTTCACAGCCGTAGTTGGCAGCCACAGCATCTACCAAATTCGTAGTAACGATGGATTTGACTACCTGTCCGTCGGATGGAATCTTGCCTGCGGCCTGCTTCTGACTCAATACATAATCACACAGAAGGGAACCAGACATATTGCCGGTCAGAGGAATATACTCTCCGGACTTTGTGTCTTTCACATAAACGCCCAGGCGGTCTGCATCCGGGTCTGTGGCAAGCACCAGGTCTGCATCCACTTCTTTTGCAAGTTTTAAGCCCAAAGCGAAAGCTTCTGCCGCTTCGGGGTTGGGGTAGCTGACAGTGGGAAACTCTCCGTCAGGAAGCTCCTGTTCTTTAACTACATATACGTTTTCAAAACCCAATTCCTTGAGGGCGCGTCTCGCAGGGATATTACCGGTACCATGAAGCGGCGTATAAACGATGCGAATATCTTTTTGCATCTTGTCAATAGCATCCTGGTTCACCACTTGATCCATCACATGTCCAATGAATTTATCATCAATAGCCTGTCCGATAATTTCGTATTTCCCCGCCTTCTTAGCTTCTTCGCGGGTGGTAGTCTTTACTGTAGAAAGATCTGTAATCGCCAGCACTTCCTCTGTCACGCCTTTATCGTGAGGCGGCGTAAACTGCGCACCATCTTCCCAGTATACTTTATAACCGTTGTACTCGGGCGGATTGTGGCTGGCAGTAATATTAATACCCGCCACGCATCCAAGCTCGCGTACTGCAAAGGATAACTCCGGCGTGGGGCGCAGGGAATCGAATTTATATGCCTTGATCCCATTGGCCGCCAGCGTAAGCGCCGCTTCCTCCGCAAACTCAGGAGACATACGGCGGGAGTCATAAGCGATGGCAACACCTTTGCCCTGGCCTCCTTGCTTGATAATATAGTTTGCCAGGCCTTGAGTAGCGCGGCGCACCACATAAATATTCATCCGGTTAATCCCGGCGCCTATGATGCCGCGCAGGCCTGCTGTGCCAAACTCCAGATCTTTATAAAAGCGTTCTTTAACCTCATTGTCATTATCGGCAATCGCCTTTAATTCTTTTTTCGTCTCTTCGTCAAAATAAGGATTGGATAGCCACTCCTGGTAAATTTCTTTGTAGTCCATATTGTACAATTACCTCCCTGATATGGTATTTTAGTTGGAATTATTATACAATATCTCAGTAGAAAAGGAAACTCTTTTTTCCCTCTGGGACATGAATTTTTCCAATTTCTCCATATGTTTACCCGGAATCCATGCTTTATTCGTATTATAGTAGTAATTGGCCAGCTTCCAGAACTTTTCTGGATACCACAAACGCAACGCCAGATACTCTCTTTCCGCTTCCGAAAGAGGCCGTACTTTTTCGTAAGCTTTCAAAATCTTTTTCCCCAGACGATAGTCATAATTCTGTTTTTCGAGAATTTTTCTTAAATACAAGTACAAATCATTTACCTGCACATCCAAAGCAAATTTTTCAAAATTGACCACTGCCATCTGGCCGCTGCCTACCAGAATATTGTGGTGGGTGTATTCACCATGGCAAAAATGGCCCTCTGACAGAGCCGCCTCTCTCAGCTGCCGATAAGAAGAGGTTTTCAGGCGCAGTTCGATCTGCTGGGCCTCTTCTAAAATATCCGGGAAACAGGACAGATAGGCGGATTCAAATTCGTTTTTTCGGTTTTTTTTGCGGATAAAAGCGTCTATTTTTCGAAGTTCCCGGTTGTGCCGTCCTGCTTCTGCTACTGCGTCGGGACCTGACAGACGCAGACGGTCTTCGTCTGTTATTTCGCAAAAACCTCGTAAGGTTTTGTGTATCCCTGCCAGGAGAGAGGCAGCTTTTAAGATCTCGCTTTCGCTTCTGGTATCGCATTCTCTGGCGTCTGGCGCTTCTTTTACAACAAATCGATAATATTCCCGATAAACAGTGGCAAGCCTTCCTTCCTTATCAGGCTCTATATGGTCTACCAAGTAACCGTTTTCCTTTAAATGGGACAAAAGTTTTTGTTCCTTCTCCAGTTTGTAGGCGCTCCCGGAAAACTCCCGTACCAGGAGTCTGCCTGCACTGGTATCCAGAAGAAAAGCCCCTCTGGTGCGCCAGCTTCCGTTCACAGTAAATGGGTACTGCTCCAGTACCTGTAGATCTCTCTCATTCATAGAATACCCCCATGTTACGGTCATTTTCGTACCTTCTATCTTATGTAGGGATAGAGGAAAATAGTACTATGGGGGCAAAAAAAGGATGTGGTTTGCCAGACTTTGGCAAACCACAGGAAAAGGGTAGGAAAGCTATTTTATCTCTTCCGTCTCGATCAGGAATTTTACACTCCCTTTCATATCCGGAGCCAGCTTCGTAAAGGTCTGGTATGCTTCTCCCGCATCCGCAACAGCGCGGGCGCGGTCTATAACTTTCTGAAAGTCAGTGCAGACCAAGTCATAAAGTTTCTGGATACCGTCCCGGTCAAATTCTTCCGCACCATCCCTAAGCTCGATGCTGCCGTCATAAAGTTCCTGTACGCCATCTTTAAGTTCAACGGTTCCATCTAAGAGTTCTACCGTACCATCCTTCAACTCTACGGTACCGTCATAAAGTTCTTCTGTACCTTCTTTCAAATCCTGAGAGCCTTCATAAAGTTTTCTGGAACCATCCAGAATTTGTTGCGCACCCGGTTTTAATTTATCTTTTACACCGCCGTACACCTGGCCAAGACCGGCGCTTAACTGATGCATTCCTTCCTGCAAAGTAAGAAGCTGGGTCTGCGTAGCTGCAAGCGTCTCTTGAGCTTCCTTTAATTTATCTATCGCAGCGGCAAGTTCGCCTGCCTGCGCGCCCAATACCTCCGCCTGTTCAGGCGGAAGCTGAGAGATAGCCTGTTGTACGGCCTGCAAAATTTTTGAAAAATCGTACTCTGTAAACTGTCCTACACTCTCGAATTTTGGTATGGAAATTCCCAGCGGACCCAATACAGTGCGCAAAGGTTCCACCTGCTGATTTACGGAGTCTAAAGTAGTTTTTAAAACCTGATCTACTACCTGGTCCACGCCGGCCGATAACTGCCCTGCCACAGCAGATATATCGTTCCCATTACCGTCCGCGTTGGACATAGAAGACAGAAGGGTATCAAGGCCTGCGTTATAAGTTTTCAGCGCATCTTTTAAGTCTAAAAGACCGTCTTTTAATTCTTTGGCACCATCGTCTAATTCAAAAGCACCGTCTTTTAGCTTTTTAGCGCCGTCATCGAGTTCTACGGCCCCATCGTAAAGTTCGACAGAACCATCTTTTAATTCTACGACTCCGTCCACAAGCTCATGGGTTCCATCCACAAGTTCTGTGGACGCATCCTTTAATTCCTGCATATCGTCTTTTAATTCTTCAAATTTATCCAGATCATCAAGGTCAATCTCTTCAGAAAAATCTGACGTGACAGCAGTCATAGTAAGGGGCAGTTCAAAATCTGTGGTATAGGCGCTTACTTCCAGATATTCTGGAAGATCCAGGTCGTCCATGTCTTCTATTTCCGACAAAGCAATGCTCTTAGACAGCCCCGGAATCACCAGGCCGCCCGCCATGATGCGGCTGCCGTCGGATATGACCCGACCGTTTTCCATTTCCACATCCATGAACTTTTCTTCATCTAGGAACATGCCCGTAACCACGACAAACGGGGTGTTGATCGTGTACTGTTCTCCGCTTACAGTGACGGTCTGTGTCTCATGATTTACATAATCGAAACGGATCTTTATATTACCGGATTTACCAGCCATCTTTTTTGGTTCCATTTTCTGCCCGTCTAAATAGTAGCTGATCTTTACTTCCACCGGAAGCTGTCCGGTAGATTCCCCCTGATAATAAATGTCTTTTCCGCCTGCGTTCCAGATCAATTCACCGTTGTCTTTCTTCTTAAAGGATTCTTTTCCTTTTACATTCTTGATTTTTTTCAAATCGCTTTGATCGGTAATCGTGTCGGCCGACGCGGCATTTCTTAAGATGTCGCTTACAACAATATCCTTAACTGTACCATCCGGAGCAGCTTTCACATAAACGGTCTCCTCTTTTTTAGGTTCTTTAGAACTTTGAGGTTTTTCAGGCGTCCTGTCCTCTGTATTGGCGGCAGGAGCCGCCGCCTCTTCCGCCCTGAGTTCCATCGGCTTTACACCATGATTCACATAATATGCATAACCGCCAACACCGGCTACCGTCCCAAAAGCCACTATGGACGCGGCAATTATCATCTGTTTTCTCAATTTCATAAAGCATGCCTCCTCCAAAATTTTACTGCTCTATCTTTTTGTAATTAAGGTTATACCACAAAAATGACCATTGGTCAATACTTTAAACAAAATGTACGTTGATTTTTTTAGAAAAATACTATACAGTAAAGAAAATCAAAGATTTGGGGGATATTTTTATGGGAAAAATCGAGACAAAAAAAGAAAACAAACGCAAAGACCTGTTAAATGCAGCTTTTGAATTATTTACTACAAAAGGTTTTACAGATACGTCCATTACTGACATCGTCGGCAAAGCCGGTATAGCCAAAGGAACATTTTATCTGTATTTTAAAGACAAAACGGACATTCGCAACCGTCTAATCTCCTCCAAAGCTACCCAGGTTTTACGGGAAGCCTGTACGCGGCTGGCCCAGACGGACATCACAAAACTGGACGACCAGTTCATCTTTTTGACTGACGATATACTAGAAGCTCTTCAAAACGACAGATCTCTTCTGTTCTTTTTGTCCAAACACTTAAACTGGGGGATGTTCATACACTCTTTAGAAGGTGACAAGGTAGTCAGCGGTATTACCGCCAGAGAACTGTACAGCCAATTGATTGAACGCTCAGACTACCGGTTTGACAATCCTGAAATTATTATTTATCTGATTATCGAACTGGTGGCAGGCGTAAGCTACAACGCTATTTTATATCAGGAACCAGTCTCCATAGAAGAATTAAAACCCTACCTCCACGACTTGATTCGCCGAATCCTAAACGACTATAACCAAGCCTAGTAAATCTAAAAAACAGCCCCTCCAGGATCTATCCTCTCTGGGGCTGTTAATATTTTCTGACAGGCAGCCTTACTTTCCGTTCGCTGCCTGTTTTTCTTTATAATGATGCGCATCTTCAAGCATCATATCTTTTACTTTCATCAGCCTGATCTGGGTGGAGCGTTCATTCTCGTCCAGCTTCATGGTGATGTATTTAATATTTGCCTGTGCCTGGGGAATAATTACATGTTCCAGGGCATTGACACGACGGCGCGTCTTCTCGATCTCAGCAGCCATAAGCTGGCATGCTTTTTCGACCTCGGCGAGCCGCAACATTTCAGGCAGGACGTCGGCCAGGGATTTAACCGCATCATCCAGGTCGCCCGATGTAAATGCGAAGCCGTAAGAATAGATGTCGTTCTCATCGGCAGTCCTGGTCTTATACTCGAACACCGGGATGTCCACGCTCATGACATTTTTTTTGTCCGTCTCTAAGTAGACTTCCTGCTTCGGGGCCATCAAAGCGGTGTGCAGCGTCTCTTCGGACATGCCCGCCTTGGCGACGACAAAATTCTTATTTGCCGCCTGGATGCCCGCTTCCACTTTCTGCCGCAGCGCCATGTTCTCCCGGACCAGGTCCAGAAATTGCCGCATCAGTTCATCGCGCTTATCTTTCAGGAGCTTATGGCCTTTTCTGGCCGTCGCCAGCTTTTTCTTCTGGCGGGTCAGCTCCATACGGGTTGGGTTTACCTGCGTGGCTGCCACTTTACTCCCCCCTTACTGTTTGCCATAGTACATATCCAGATATTTATCATCGATACGTTTCAGCTCGGATCTTGGAAGGATAGACAGAAGTTTCCAGCCAATATTCAAGGTTTCTTCGATATCGCGGTCTGCCTGGAAACCCTGAGATACATATTCCTTCTCAAATTCGTCTGCAAATTTCGCATAAATCAGGTCCATATCGGAGAGGGCTGCCTCGCCTAAGATCGTCATAAGCTCTTTTGCATCTTTTCCGCGGGCGTAAGCTGCGAACAACTGGTTCAGTGTATTGGAGTGATCTCCACGGGTCTTGCCCTCACCGATACCTTTATCTTTCAGACGGGACAAAGACGGAAGTACATCAATAGGCGGATTAACGCCTTTTCTGTAAAGCTCACGGCTTAAGATGACCTGTCCTTCCGTGATATAACCGGTCAAGTCAGGAATCGGGTGCGTCTTGTCGTCTTCAGGCATGGTCAGGATCGGAAGCATGGTAATAGAACCATCCTTTCCTTTCTGGCGGCCTGCGCGTTCATATAACTGAGCCAGGTCGGTATACATATATCCGGGATACCCACGGCGGCCTGGTACTTCCTTACGAGCTGCTGAGATCTCGCGGAGTGCGTCTGCATAGTTGGTGATATCCGTCAAAATAACCAGCACATGCATGTCTTTTTCAAACGCCAGATATTCAGCGGCGGTCAGAGCCATACGCGGAGTTGCTATACGTTCTACAGCAGGGTCGTTCGCCAGGTTAACAAACAAAACGGTACGATCAATGGCGCCGGTTTCTTTAAAACTCTCTACAAAGAAGTTGGATTCCTCAAAAGTAATACCCATAGCCGCGAATACAACAGCGAACCTTTCATCTTTTCCGCGGACTTTCGCCTGTCTTGCAATCTGCGCCGCCAGCTGGGCGTGCGGCAGACCGGACATGGAGAAAATCGGAAGCTTCTGGCCGCGAACCAGTGTATTCAATCCGTCAATAGCAGAAACGCCGGTCTGAATAAACTCATTAGGATAGCTTCTGGCTGCCGGATTCATAGGCAGGCCGTTAATATCCATTCTTTTATCAGGAAGAATCTCCGGGCCTCCGTCGATGGGGCGTCCCATACCGTCGAAGACACGACCCAGCATATCCTCGGAAGCGCCCAGCTCCACGCCGCGTCCTAAGAAACGTACTTTACTGTTGGAAAGATTGATACCGGTAGAACTCTCATAGAGCTGTACCATGGCGTCGCTTCCGTTTACCTCAAGCACCTTGCAGCGGCGGATCTCGCCATTGGCCAGCTCGATCTCTCCCAACTCGTCATAGGTAACGCCTTCTACGCCCTGCACCAGCATCAGCGGTCCGGCTACTTCCTGTATTGTTCTATACTCTTTTGGCATTTAGAAGTCCTCCTTTCCGCATACTTCTTTGATCTGGGATGCCAGTTCGTCCATAATCTTTTTGTACTCTGCATCCAGACTTTTTTCAGTTACATATTTATAACGTCCGATCTGCTCACGGACCGGAAGATCAATCAGACCTTTGACACCTGCGCCGTTTTTCAACGCTTCCATGGCCTGATCATAGTAAGCCAGCACCAGTTTCATCATTAAAAGCTGCTTTTTAAGAGACGTATAGGTATCGATCTCATGGAAGGAGTTCTGATGGAGGAAGTCCTCACGAATGGAGCGGGCTGCTTCCATCTTTAGACGGTCTGGCGCGGAAAGTGCATCCATACCTACCATCTGCACGATCTCGTTTAACTCTGCTTCTTCCTGCAAAAGGGACATCATGGATTGGCGTCCTGCCATCCATTCTTCAGACACGTTCTTGTCAAACCAGCCGGAGATATTGTCCAGATACAGGGAGTAGCTGGTCAGCCAGTTAATGGCCGGGAAATGTCTCTTATACGCAAGTGCGGAATCCAGTCCCCAGAACACTTTTACGATACGAAGAGTTGCCTGGGATACCGGCTCGGATGTATCGCCGCCTGGCGGGGATACGGCGCCGATTACAGACAAAGCGCCTTCTCTTCCATCTTTGCCAAGATTAATCACATGACCTGCACGCTCATAAAACTGCGCCAAACGGGAACCTAAATAAGCCGGATAGCCTTCCTCCCCTGGCATCTCTTCCAGACGTCCGGACATCTCACGAAGCGCCTCGGCCCAGCGGGATGTGGAGTCTGCCATCAGCGCCACGGAATAACCCATGTCGCGGAAATATTCTGCAATAGTAATACCTGTATAAATGGATGCCTCGCGGGCAGCCACAGGCATATCAGATGTATTGGCAATCAAGACGGTACGTTCCATCAGGGACTTACCGGTCTTGGGATCTTTAAGTTCCGGGAACTCGTTCAAAACGTCAGTCATCTCGTTACCGCGCTCACCGCAGCCGATATAAACCACAATGTCAGCTTCCGCCCACTTAGCAAGCTGATGCTGAATAACGGTCTTACCGCTTCCAAACGGTCCGGGAACGGCTGCCACACCGCCTTTGGCGATGGGGAAGAACATATCGACTACGCGCTGTCCTGTGATAAGCGGCATACTGGGCGGCAGTTTTTCTTTATACGGACGGCCTTTACGAACCGGCCATTTCTGCATCAGCGTCACGTCTTTGTCACCGGAGGGCGTCGTCACGACCGCAACCACATCCTCCACGGTAAACTCACCGGACTTTATCTCTTTGATCGTACCCTGGATGCCGTAAGGGATCATGATACGCTGTTCCACGACTGCAGTCTCCTGCACGGTCCCGATGATATCTCCGGCTTCCACTTCGTCTCCGACTTCCGCGGTTGGTACAAAGTTCCACTTCAGGTCGCGTTTCAAAGACGGAACTTCGACACCGCGCTTTAAGTTGTTGCCGCCGGATACTTTCATAATATCGTCAAGCGGTCTCTGGATTCCATCATAGATGCTGGTGATCAGTCCGGGGCCAAGTTCCACAGACAACGGCATCTCAGTGGATTCCACCGGCTCGCCCGGTCCAAGTCCCGCAGTCTCCTCGTACACCTGGATGGATGCCTCGTCTCCATGCATCTCGATGATCTCACCGATGAGGCGCTGCTTACTTACGCGCACCACGTCAAACATATTGGCGTCACGCATACCGGTAGCGATAACCAGAGGTCCCGCCACTTTTTTAATAGTGCCTTTACTCATTTGAATGGATTCACCCACTTTCTTCATTTTCTTAATTTTCACCGAATAAAATATCCGAACCTACAGCCTGTTCCACGGACTTTTTCACAGACTCCACGCCAGCCCCCGTATTTCCGGACACCCCTGGAATCTGGATAATCGCAGGAAGCACCTGATCCTGATACCTGCTGATCTCATGTTTCAGCTCTGCTGCCAGCGCCTCAGTGATATAAATCACCGCGTAGTCTCCTTCGGCTATTCTTTTCAGCTTTTTTTCGCCCTCCTGGACGTCGGATACCGGAAATGTATCCAGACCCAGGGCCGCAAAGCCGTAGATGCTGTCATAAGCGCCTAATACTGCTATCTTATACATACATTTCCCTTACCCTTTCCCGTATGGAATCATCCGGCAGGCCGTTCTGCCTGCAGGTAAGGATGATCCTCACCGTCTTTATCTCATTCTCTCTTGCAATGACATACGCCACCAGAGGCCCAACAGAAAATGGGTTGGACTTCTGCGGTTTGATGGTCTGGATAATGCGGTTGTCACACCAGCGTTCGAAAGCGGAAGGAGATTCCTTCAAAGCTTCCGCGCCTTCTGCATATCCGTTTCCATTCAAATATTCAATAATCGAATCCATGCCTGCCAGCGCCGCATGGGCCAGCGCGTCTACATTTAAGCTATCGCAGGACGCCATGGCACGTTTCATAAATTCCAGTGACTTGGCAGTCTTGGCGGAGCGCACGGCGATCTTGATATTGGCCACAGCTACGGTAGATTCCGCATAGTCACGGATGATCTCATCTTTGGACAGTCTTCCGGCTTCCTTAATGGCATCCATAGTGGCCCTGTCAATGATCACATCGCAGAGCTGTCCGTCTCCTGAATGAAGCAGCGCTTCTACCGCTTCCTCTGCCGCCTGCCGCATATTCTCGGGCAGCGCCTTATAGTCCTTCTCTTTTATGATGCGCACCATCTCTTCTTTAGGGATGGGCGTGCCTTCATAAAAGATGTTGGCACCGCTTGCGCCGGTGCAGACTTCTTTAACGGCAGCTTTCAGGTTGTGGAACCAGTTCGGATATGACAGGACATCGAATACGTCCATGTCCACATGCATCTCCTGAATGGTCTCCCATATTTTTTCCCGCTCTCTTGAAAGAATCGCGTCGGCATTAAGAGCCGTGTCTGCGCCGCCCCAGCCTTTCTCCTGTAAAAACCGAAGCGCCGCTTCCTGGTCTTTGCAGGCGATGAGCTGTTCGATCACAGAAGATGAGAACAGGGATATTTCCAAAGCACGGATTCGCGCGACCGCATAGGCATACTGTGTATCAGACATCATAACCCTCCTTTTTCGGCGAACCGGCTTTTATAAAAACAAAATCGCATTTACTTTATCCTGAAGCTTATCTTTTTTTGCGTCAAACAGCGCCCTTAAGGTACAGTTCTCTTCCACCCCGCCGTAAACGAGGACAAAACCGTCCGGGATCGCTTTCGGCTCTTTTTTCAGAACCAGGCTTCCGCCTTTTTCCTTTGCCGCCGCCTTGATCTTCTTCTCAAAATCAGCCGGCATCCTGGCCAGATCTTTATCGGAAAAATAAATTTCCCCTTCCTCTGCCAGGGCATAGGTCTTTAATATCTTCTCCATCATCAGGAAATAACCTTTGTCATCCTCTTTTTTCAGGGAATCATAGGCTTCCTCTATGACTTCGGCTATAATCTCCTGCTTCGCTCTAAGAAGCGCAGTTCTGCGCTGCTGCTCCGCAGAAGATTTTACTCTTCCGTCATAGTTCGTCTTAAAAGCGGCATTCTTCTCTGCCGCTTCCGCTTCCATGGCCGCACACTCGTCTTTGGCTTTCGCAAGGACGGCATCTGCTTCTCTTTGTGCGTCCTCAATGGTCCTGGCTGCGGAGGCTTTGGCTTCTTCCTGAATCTGGGCCGTAATCTTTTCCAATCCGGTCATTCTAAAGCTCTCCTTTTTACAATACTTTACTGGTTACCGACATAAAAGCATTTTAGATCGGAATAGCTGTGATTGCAAGGATGGAGATCAGAAGCGCAAGGATTGCGTATGTCTCAACCATGGCCGGGAACAGCATGGCTTTACCGAACTGATCCGGTTTTTTCGCTACGATACCGATAGCCGCAACAGAAGTCTTACCCTGATTTCTTGCGGATACAAGGCCTACAATTGCGATCGGAAGGCATGCTGCCAGGATCATAATACCGGTCATTACTTCAAGGTCTTCCGCTCCGCCGCCTAGAAGGCCGATCTTGGAGAGGGTGATAAATGCCACCAAAAGTCCATAGATACCCTGCGTACCTGGCAAAAGCTGCATAATCAAAACTTTCGCAAATTTATCCGGGTCCTCAGTAACTACGCCGGAAGCAGCCTGCCCGGCGATACCTACTCCATAGGCAGAGCCGCAGCCTGAAAGGATAACTGCGAGCGCTGCACCCAAAATAGCCCATCCGGTTCCACCAACATTTTCCAACAGATCCAACATAATTAATTTTCCTCCTTAATATCTACATATTTTGTTTTAAATTTAAAGGGGTTAAAGGCTTTTCCGCCACCCTCATAAAATTTGCCATAAAATTCCACATACTGCAGACGGCATGTGTGTACATACGCGCCCAGCAGGTTGATCGCCATATTGAAGATATGTCCGATCAGGAACACCACGATAAACAAAATCACGCCGACGACACTCTTTCCTCCCATGCTTGCCATGGAGTTAAATACCGTCGCCATAACGCCGGTGGCAAGGCCTAAAGCCAGCAGACGCGAATAGGAAAGCACGTCGCTTAACCACCCGGTAATATTATACAGGTCGTATGCGCCAAGTGCGATACGCACGCCGAAGTTCTTGTTGCTTCTTCCCGACATAAGCAGGATACCTACAGCGCCTAAAATGGCAAGTCCCTTAGCTCCTGCATTCAAAGCCGGCGGGAACACGATCTGCATGCCTGCGATCCCTGCGAAGATATCCGTGGGGAGCAGCATACCGATCAGACCAATCAGCAGGCAAAACCACAGTCCGCAATCGCAGACAGCGTCCAGATACCGCCCATCCTTGATACAGCAGTAACCCTTTAAAGCAAGACCCGCAAACAGATGGATGACACCAAACAGCATGGAATACAAAAGCATCTTCATCGGCTCGTTCAAAGGTACGAACCACAACGCCGGTATAATAGAAGCTTCTCCTTCATATCCAAAGAAGGTTCTGGCTATGACGTCTATGGCGTCGCCAAAGTAACCGCCAAATAAGATACCCCATACCAGTGTGGAAAGGCCGCACCAGAAGAAAAGCTGTATGGATTTTCTAAGTCCTTCCGCCATACGCGGAAACTTCACCAGCGCCACGCCGCATATAAGAGACACAATCAGTCCGTAAGCCGCGTCGCTTAACATCAATCCAAACAAGAATACATAAAATACGGAAGTGAAAAAGGTCGGGTCCATCTCTCCTTTACCGGGGAGGCCAAAGGATGCAAGCACCCCTTCCACCGATTCTGAAAACTTGTTGTTTTTTAAGAGCACGGGAGGTTGTTCTTCCTCTTTAATCTCCTCTAACTCTACGGCTGCACCAAACTTCTCCGAAAATTCCTGAACAACCGAGTCCGCCAGATACGCAGGCACATACCCGCTTAAAGCGAAAGTGTTCTCCGTCTGGGGAAGCTGCCCTAAGATCTCGTATTTTTCCGCCCGGATACGGTAATAATCCGATATAAGCCGAAGTTCCTGCCGGCTTCCTGCATAATCCGCAATCTGTTTTTCCAGGTCTTCAATCGTCTTTATGGACGCATCCGCCTGCTCCTGAAGCTCTTTTTGGCACTGCGCCGGCACTTGATTCACCGACTGGGCCGGTCTTGCAAATCCGCCTGCCCTTAAAGCTTCTTCTACCTTCTGCGCATCCTGCTTTAAACAGACAACAGCCAGGTAGGTATAGTCTTTGTCCGAGTAAATTACCTGAACGTCTACCGCGTCCACCTCCGGCGCAAACTTTGCCACCATGCCGTAAATCTCTTCCAGCACAGGACTTCCCGCAATGGTTCCTATGAGTACGGACGTCTTGCGCGTGCCTGTATAGCTCACGGGCACGGTCAGTCCAAGCCATGGTGTCAGCGCCTCCATCTGATTCTGGATTTTCAGGATATTGGCTTTATGTTCCGCGACCTGCTTATCCAAAGATACGATCCTCTTTGCCGTGTCAATGTAATTGTCACGATTTTTTGCCGCATCTTCGAGCAGTTCGCCGTCAACTAAAGGTTTCCCCTCCAGCGACGAAAGCAGTCCGGTCTTTTCCGGAACATACTGCTGTAAGATGTCAAGCGCCCGATCTGCAGCCTGCGCCTGCTTCTCAAATGCAGCCTTGGAATTGCCAACATCCATCTTCTTATATCCGCTGTCTTCTTCCAGCGGAATATCGATCTCCATGGCGCCCAGTTCCTGCAGACGTTCCAGGATCGCTTTCCGGCTTTTCTTCAATGCACAAATACTGATCCGCTGCATCTGCAATACTGCCATATCCACATCCCTCCTTTACTTTTTAGTCTGCCTTTTCTTAGACCAGGGCTTCTATGACGGCTTTTACCGCCTCTTTTTTCCTGGGCGCGATCAATTCTTTTAAGGCCTTAATTTCCTTTTGCGCCTCTTCGGCTGCTTCGTTAAGCTGCAGCTCTCCTTCCGCCTGCGCTTTCGCTGCCGTCTCCTGGTTTTTAGACTTCACCTTTTGTAAGGTGTTCTCCTTTAAAGCCTGGGCCTTTGCTTTGGCCTCATCCAGAATGGAAGCGGCTTTGGATTCTCCCTCTTTTAAGATCTCATCCGCTTTAGCTTCCGCTTCTTTTACTGACTTCAAAGTATCTTCCAGCACATTTTCACCACCTTTGTTATTAAAAAAATTTAAAGTGCCCTGTCAGACAGGGCCATGATACCAGTACACATTATAGCACACTACACAAACAACTTCAACAAAAATCAGGAATTAATTGTTAATTTTTTGTCATACATGTCAAAAAGGCCGCAGGGAAACAAGCGGCCTTCCTGACACAGGTCACACGTTCAGGCAAATAGTGCGGCCGGTCTTACAATAATGCTTCATCTTCACGCCGGCGGCGGCAAGCATACGCTTGGAAACAAGGTTAGCCGGCGTTTTATCATATTTATCATCGGCATAGATCAGTTCGGCGATCCCGGCCTGGATGATGGCCTTAGCACACTCATTGCAGGGAAAGAGCGTAACATAAAGCTTGGTCCCCTCTAAGCTGCCGCCGCGATAATTTAAAATTGCGTTCAATTCGCTGTGCGTTACATAAGCATATTTGCTGTTGTAAGTATCGCCGTCTCTGCCCCAGGGAAACTCATCGTCAGAACATCCCTTTGGAAATCCATTATAACCCATAGAGAGAATTTTATTCTCCTGGCTGACAATGCAGGCGCCTACCTGCGTATTAGGATCCTTGGAACGCATAGCGGAAAGAGACGCAATCCCCATGAAATACTCGTCCCAGGTAATATAATCGGTTCTTTTTTCTGACATAACTGTTCTCCTGTTAAAAATCCCCTTTTGAAACATTGATCTTTTGCTGCCCTGCCGCTTTTAAAAGGCGGTTCATGATTGCCTGACCAAGGTCCGGGGAATCAAAGGACTCAGAATAGATGGCCTCCACGCCTTCTTCGTCAAACTCTCGCAGGACTTCATACAGATGCTCCGCCACCGTGCGCTCGTCGGTGCGGGAACCGACACTTTTTACGATACCCCGGGGGTAGCGGTGTCTGGTTTCTTCTGTGCAAATAATACCGATGCGTTTCTCTCCTGCTGCCCGGCGGTTGATATATGCGATCACGCCTTCAACAGGACCTTCCACCACCTTCAGATCTGCTTTAGGCGCATAATGGCGATACTTCATGCCTGGGGCCTTGGGATGAATCGAAGGATCTTCCGATATCAGGCCTTTATCCATCTTTACTTCCCCCAAAACGCCTTTTATCATATCTAAAGTAATATAGCCGGGACGCAGAATCATGGGAACTTCATCCGTCAAATCTATAATCGTAGATTCAAGCCCGATTTGCACGGGGCCGCCGTCCAGAATGAGCGGTACTTTTCCGTTCATGTCTTCTTTTACATGAACAACCAGTGTAGGACTTGGCCTTCCCGAAGTATTGGCGCTGGGCGCCGCAATGTATCCGCCGCCGCTTTTTATTACCTCTCGGGCAATCTCATCAGAGGGCATGCGGACAGCCACCGTATCTAGCCCCCCGGTCGTTCCATATGGAACCGTCTCTTTTTTATGAAGGACCATGGTCAAAGGGCCGGGCCAGAAGGCCTCCGCCAGCTTATGGGCAGCTTCCGGTATATGCTCCGCTATACCCGTAAGGCTTTCCACGTCCGCAATATGGACAATCAGCGGATTGTCCGAGGGGCGGCCCTTGGCCGCATAAATTTTTGCCGCCGCTTCTTCATTCAGAGCATCGGCGCCCAGACCATAGACGGTTTCCGTCGGGAAAGCGACAAGGCCTCCCTCTTTTAAGATCCGTCCGGCTTCGGATATGGCGAAGGCATCTATATGTTCTCTGTCTATTTTTATTACTTCTGTATGCAAAATAATCATCTGCCTTTCTTACCTATACCCATTATAGCCTGTTCCGATTTTTATTCAACTATTATTTCCGTCAAAGCAATACATATCATCAACTATACAAGCAGATTCTCGTCTCCCCAGGATTTCATACAATCGAGAACAGATAAAAAACTCTTCCCAAGATCTGTCAAAGTATACTCCACTCGTGGAGGAACCTCGCAGAAATCGTGCCGGATAATGAAACCATCTGCTTCCAACTCCCGAAGCTGCTTCGTTAGAGAACTTTCAGTAATTTCCCCTATCTGGCGGCGAAGCTGCCCGAAGCGCCGAACATCGCACTTTCCAATATACCAGAGAAGTTCAATCTTATATTTTCCTCCCAGCAACTTCTGCACCATAGATATGGTCTTACAGCGATTTGCTGCTTCTTCAGATTTACGCATGCCTCCACTCCTTCCTGCAACATTATACTACATTACACAGCGAACTAAAAGGTACTTCAAAAAAGTACAGTACTTCTTTTTTTGGTGTGTCTTGTTATACTTATCTTAACGAGACGATCATGTGCAGGTTTGCCTCGTTACCTGTACATAATTATTATCATTAGATCTGAGGTGTTTATCGTGCATTACACAGGAACCATCTGGCGTCCGCCCTATGAAGCGGACTCGCTTCTGCTGGAAATAACAGCAGGATGTACCCATCACAAGTGCAAATTTTGTACTCTGTACAGTGATTTGCCATTCAAATTCAGAATGTCACCTATGGAAGACGTCGAAAATGATTTACTGGAAGCTCAGGTTCTGCATACGAATCCCTATGCAAAAATGTTAACTCACTTACAAGGGAAAGAAAATCCAGCGCCAATCCGGCGCGTCTTCTTAACCGGAGCCAACCCGTTTGTTCTGAAAACAGAAAAACTGCTTGCAATTGCATCGCTCATTCACAAGTATTTTCCTTCTGTCGCATCCATCGGCTGTTTTGCCCGCATTACAGATTCTGTAAATAAGACAGATGAAGAACTGATGCAGCTTCGACAGGCTGGTTACAACGGGCTGACCATCGGCGTAGAAACAGGAGATAATACCGCACTTGCCTTTATGCGCAAAGGTTATACCTCCGCGGACATTCTAACCCAATGCAAAAGATTAGAGCAGTCAGATATTGCATATGGGTTCTTCTATCTGACTGGCATTTCCGGCAAAGGACGCGGCGAAACCGGGGCAAAAGCTTCCGCAGAAATATTCAACCAGCTTCATCCATTCCTGATTGGTCCGAATATGCTGACAATTTATCCGGAATCCGATTTATATCAAGAAATTCAAAGCGGAAATTGGCAGGAAGAACGTGAGCTTGAAAAATATCGTGAACTCCGTACCCTTGTGGAAAATCTAAGTATATCAACATCCTTTGCCGCAATGGGAGCCTCCAATGCTTTCCAGATCAGGGGACATTTGCCGGAGGATAAAGTAAAATTACTGGAGACATTAGACAAAATCATTTCCAAGGTCAGTGAAGAAGATCTGCAAAATTACAGGAGAAACCTTCCGCACCTGTAATGAAGATGCCATCAGTACATATAGCAGTGCTGATGGCATTTCTTAATAATAAAGATCCTCCGCTACAGAGCAGGGGGGGTATTTTTACTGTGACACAAGAAAAATCGAACGAATTTATTGATATTTTTGTTCGATTTGAGTATAATAAGATCAGAACCCCACATTTCAAAAAAGGAGGTGTTATAGTATGTCAATTACTGCTACAGAATTAAAACTGAACCTCGGTAAATATCTGCAGCTTGCAGAAAGCGAGGATATTTTCATCACACGCAATGGAAAAGTAGTTGCAAAACTCTCCAACCCAAACGCAGATCGCGTTGAAATGGCGCAATCCCTCCTCGGCGTGATTCCTGCTGATATCACATTGGAGGAAGCATGTGCGGAAAGAACAGATAAATTATGAAAGCTTTAATAGATACCTGTGTCATCGTAGATGTTCTGCAAAAACGAGAACCATTTTACAAAAATGCTATGAATATTCTCCTTGCTGTATCAAACCGGCGGTGTCTTGGGATTCTCACCGCAAAGTCCATCACGGATATTTACTATATCCTGCGACGCAGCATCCATCATGAAGAAGAAGTCCGAAAACTGCTTCGGATCCTGTTCACACTGTTTCATGTGGAAGATACGTTCTCCACAGACTGCCAGCTTGCTATCGGCTCTACAATGAAAGATTACGAAGATGCCATCATGGTGCAGACCGCACTCCGCATTGGCGCTGACTGTATCGTGACCAGAAATTTAAAGGACTACAAACTTTCCACACTTCCAGTTTTCTCACCGGAAGAATTTCTTACAAAACTTATAGATGAACATACCAATGAAGAATAAGCCCAATCGTTAAAAGATCAAGGGTCAGCAGGATACAGAATTTTGACAGTGTAACTTTACTTTTGGGTTTAGCCAACCGGAGTCCGCCGCTTCCTCCACTTTTGCGCGGTTTCTTCATTTTGGCATGCTTGGCAAAGGTGTTCAAGCTACCATTTTCCCCTTTCTTTGATATACTTAGCCTTTTTCCGTATTTCCGCAGAATGAGGTGCCTCGTTCCAATAATATTCATCCAGATAAATGAACCCTGTCTTTTTGTGTTTCGGTCTGAAAAAATGTTCCTCTGTATCCCTGCAAACAATACAGACATCCATCCAAAACT
>CAJUMT010000038.1 GCA_910587495.1 uncultured Lachnospiraceae bacterium
CAACGAGGGGGACCTTGTACTTGACCCCTTTGGCGGGCTGATGACGGTTCCGATGATGGCCGTGAAGATGGGACGGAGAGGATACGGGATCGAACTGAACCCGGATTATTTTCGGGACGGCATCGGGTACCTGCAGGCGGCGGAGGATGAGATGGAAGAGCCGACGCTGTTTGATTTTATCGGGGAGGGAAACAAATGAAAATAGGGTTGATAGATGTGGATAGTCACAATTTCCCAAATCTCCCATTAATGAAATTGTCTGCCTGGCATAAACGACAGGGTGATGATGTTATATGGTATAGGCAGCTGAAACATGGTTTTCCACATGAACCACTTGACCGGGTGTACATATCCAAGATATTCAGCTTTACACCGGACTTTCCATATTATGTGAATGCAAAAGAAGTCATAAAAGGCGGAACCGGATATTGTATTGAACTGATAAACGGAAAAGAAATATACCACGAAAAAAATGATCATATTCTTCTGGAAGAGATAGAGCATACTTACCCAGATTACAGTCTATATCCGGAATTGACTAAATATACGGCATATGGTTTCATGAGCAGAGGCTGTCCCCGCGGATGTGCTTTCTGTCATGTGGGAGCAAAGGAAGGGAAACAGGTGCA
Organism: uncultured Lachnospiraceae bacterium; assembly: GCA_910587495.1. Taxonomy (GTDB): domain Bacteria; phylum Bacillota; class Clostridia; order Lachnospirales; family Lachnospiraceae; genus Hominiventricola. The sequence continues at coordinate 630 of CAJUMT010000038.1, forward strand.
TAAAGTAGCTGATCTGAATGAGTTCTGGAATGGTCAGAAAAATATTGTTCTGCTGGATCCGAATCTGATTGCCTGCAAGGAATGGAAAGACATTTTGCAACAACTGATTGATTCAAACGCCTGGGTGGATTTCTCTCAGGGTATTGATATACGGTTGATGACAGAAGAAAAAGCGGATTTGATCAGGAGAATCAAGACAAAGAATGTTCATTTTGCCTGGGATCAGTATGAGGATAAAGACTGGATTCTGCCGAAGCTCAAAATGTTTAAAGATTTGACCGGGCTGGACAGGAGAAAATTGTCTGTATATGTTCTGACGAATTTCAATACAACATTTGAACAGGATCTGGAAAGAGTCTATACATTACGGGATATAGGATATACGCCATATGTAATGATTTATAACAAGCAGAGCGTGAAACAGGGAAGTGATCTGCGGAGATTGCAGAGATGGGTAAATTCGCGAATTGCTTTTGCGGCGGTTGAGAGGTTTGAGGATTTCAGATGATAAACGGAGAATTGATAGTAGACAATTTCGCGGGCGGGGGCGGAACCAGTACCGGCATTGAAATGGCGACTGGATATAGTGTGGACATAGCGATCAACCATGACCAGGAAGCCATTCGGATGCATAAGACCAACCATCCGAACACAAAGCACTATTGCGAGTCGGTTTGGGATGTGGATCCTGTGGAAGTCTGTGACGGCCATCCGGTAGCGCTGGCGTGGTTTTCGCCGGATTGCAAACACTTTTCCAAGGCCAAAGGAGGGAAGCCGAAGGATAAGAACATCCGGGGGCTGGCATGGGTGGCGCTCCGTTGGGCGGGGAAAGTCAGGCCGCGGGTAATCATGTTGGAAAACGTGGAAGAGTTTAAGACTTGGGGGCCGCTGAACCGAAAGCACAGACCTATTAAGTCAAAACGCGGACAGACATACCGGAAATTTCTGCGGCAATTGGAAGATCTGGGATACGAAGTCAGTACACGGGAGCTTGTAGCGGCGGACTACGGCGCGCCGACCATGCGCCGACGCTTCTTCCTGATCGCTAGATGTGACGGAAAGCCAGTTGTATGGCCGGAGCCGGAATATGCCTCACGAAATAGTGAGGAAGTCAAAGCTGGGCTGCTAAAGCCATATATAGGGGCGTATACACAGATAGATTTTTCCCAGCCATGTCCCAGCATTTTCGACACTAAAGAAGAGATTTTGGAAAAGTACGGGATCCGGGCGCAGCGTCCGCTTGCGGAGAAGACGCTGGACCGGATCGGGCGGGGGCTCGTGAAATTTGTGCTTAGGAATAGTGAACCGTTCATAGTAGACGGCGCTCTTCCGTTCCTGATCCAGTATCATTCCTATGAAGGGAAAGATGTGAGAGGGCAGAAGATAGACGATCCGCTGATGACGCTGGACGGGTCTAACCGGTACGGCCTTGTATGTGCCTTCATCAGCAAATTTTATAAATCTGGAACCGGGCAGGATCTGAAGGAACCACTTGCCACGGTTACAACGTCACCCGGACACTTTGGCCTAGTACAGGCGTATCTGATTAAGTATTACAGCACAGGGGAAGGACAGGATATCCGGGATCCGCTGGATACGCTTACGACCCGGGATCGGTTTGGATTGGTAGAAGTATGTGGAACCCGATATCAGATTGTGGACATCGGCCTGCGGATGCTGGAGCCAAAAGAACAGTACGCCTGCCAGGGTTTCCCGGATGATTATATCATTGATCAGGACTATACGGGGAAATCATATCCGCGGTCAGAACAGGTAAGACGCTGCGGGAATGCCGTGCCGCCGCCATTTGCAGCAGCACTGGTACGGGCGAATCTGCCGGAGCTGTGCGAAAAGCCGGATGAAAATGAGCCTGCCGGATCGCCGGAATGGAAAGATAATTTTATGCAGAGATTTTGTAAAGTAAACTTAATCAGGATTTAGTGGAGGAAATCAATGGATAAATTAAAATCATGTCCGTTTTGCGGTGGGGAAGCAGTTGTGCATGTTGATAACGGAGTTTGCGTCATATGCAGAAATTGCGAGTGCCGGACTAGAATATTATGTGATGGAAAAGCACAAGGAAGATATACCGGAAGTGCAGTGAAGAGTGTAATTGAAAAGTGGAACAAAAGAAAATGAGTTCAGGATTTAGTGGAGGAAATCAATGGATAAATTAAAATCATGTCCGTTTTGCGGTGGGGAAGCAGTTGTGCATGTTGATAACGGAGTTTGCGTCATATGCAGAAATTGCGAGTGCCGGACTAGAATATTATGTGATGGAAAAGCACAAGGAAGATATACCGGAAGTGCAGTGAAGAGTGTAATTGAAAAGTGGAACAAAAGAAAATGAGTTCAGGATTTAGTGGAGGAAGGATATGGTTGATGCGGAGGAGACAAAAAGATTTAAAGCGAAACAGCTTCGCTACAAAAAGCCGATTGTAAGAGATCTTAATCTGGATGCTATAACGCAGGACTTGTGGGACATGCAGGAGGAGTGCGAAGACATAAGATGGTATACAGATTCGGATGACGGAGAAGATTCCCTTATCAATGCGTTAGACGGCGATGAGGACGAAGCGTATGAATTTAAAATGGCCTTTGCCGATCTATGCGCAGAGTGCGAAAGAATGATGGAGGACTTACAGGAAGAATGGGTACCTGACTGTTTTGATATTTTCTTCGTCGCGGCGGGGGCAGGGGATTCCTGGGGCGGCCTGCTTGGGTATGATTCCTTTGAACAGGACTACTTCGGGTTGAATTGTACTGACGACTGGGCGGAAGACAAAGCAAAGAAAAAACTAAAACAGATGACAAAAGATGAGCTGATCGACGCTGCCAGACAGTGCTTTAAAGTATTTCAGGCCTACATGGGATTGAGGACAAGGTATGATAGCCTGAAAGCGGCAATAGACATTCTGCGGGATCAGAATACGGGATATCTTCAGGCGGTGAAAGAGATCGAAAGACTATACGAGAAAGCGTTTGAAGACGAACGGAGCAGAAGAGAATATAGCGAAGAATCCAGAGAGTGGAAGAGATATACAGATGCGCTTCCGCAGGAAACGTGGATCATGTAGTTCGGGATTTAGTGGAGGTGGAATATGCCTGAAAAGTGGTTGAAATGGGAAAATGGAAAAGAGTGGGGGACGATATATTGTCCGATGCTTGGGCAGGATGTTATGACATACTGGCCCGGAGGTTCCGCCTTTGATACTTATACAGCTCCATTTGTTGATAAAGAAGGTGATATTTGTTATTACAAATACGATCATGATTATGGTGGATGGGATGAAGACATTTTGTTCTGCCTGGGTGAGTACAAAGAAAATGTTATTTGCCGTTTTGCAGATGCAGATTTGAACTAAACTGAAATTTGATTGAGAATTGCAGGAGACACAGTAGGATGAAGTTTAATAAGAACAGGATGGAATTTAACACGTTTCAGCAGTTATGTCATTACTGTAAATTGGCATATGTATACCGGGACGACCATACACGGATGGAACCAGTATGCGAGAAAAAGAACCGCAGGCCAGTCGGACATAGCTGGAGCATTTGCGACGAAAAACACTGTCCATATTTTGGAATCCGGATAGTTGGCGATAATAGTGTCATATACAAACAAGGGGAGGAAATAGGAAAGTGTGAAAGAATAGAGGCAACGGTGATATCAAATCCTGAAGATTATGAGTAAGGAAAATGAATAGGGAATTGGGAAAATAAAGTCTAAAGAGGTTATTGGTATATTTATGCGCATGTGAGATCATTTCAAATGTCAGGGGCAAATCGTGTGAACATTGTAGGGTTTGGATGATTCCGGGTTAATTAGAAAGAGGTTTAACCATGAAGAAGACATTATGGATGGAGCAGGCGATTAGAAATACAAAGGAATGCTGGAAAAGTTTTATATCATCAAGAGTGGAATTTGCTTTGGAACGGGTAAGCAGAGATCCGGAGTACATAGAATTATGTGAGCAGCAGGATAGTAGCCAGGAGATAGTTGATTCGCTTTTGGAGAAGCTGGGTGAGGAAAATGCCCTTACAATCCGCAGGTATTATGAAATGGAAACCACGAGACTGAGCTATGAGATTGATGGAGCTTATATACAAGGGGTAAAAGACGGGATACATTTTCTATCCTCGCTGGGAATCTTCCAACCCAAAGAATGGATAGATGAAGAATAAAGATGGCTTAAGGAGGGGAACTTAATCATTCCCCTCCTGGCCCGTCTTTCCTGGGTACTTCGTCAGGTATGACATCTTTGGGAGTATCGCCGCGATGGCAGTTGCTGGCGTCAGAAGGCTTCTGGTTATTTGCTTCTGTGTTATTTTTATTATCGTTTTCCATGTTGCACCATCCTTTCATGGACAGTGTGTGCAGATTTTTGGAAAATATGTATGGGGTGTGCAGCAATGGAGATCAAAGTCACGAAAAAGCTTTTAAAAAACTACCAGAAATACAAACGTGAGATCCCGCTCCTGGAAGCGGAGCTGGAATGGCTGTGGACGACGGATGCAGGGATTGGGAACAGCACGATACTGGACTATAGCCGCAGTTACCCCCCTCAGCCGCAGGGAGTAGTCGGCTTTGACCAGGAACTGTACAACCGCAGAAAAAACGCCCTGAACCGCAGGAAGGCGCAGGTGGAAGCAGTGGAGCAGTGGATCAGGAACATTGAAGACGGCCAGGTGCGCTGCATCTTCCGGATGCGGTACATGGAGGGCATGAGCTGGGTGAAGATCGCGGAAAAGACGGGATATGGAGGAAGGGAGGATTATGTGAGACGCCATATCAGGGACAAATATCTGGAAAAATGCAAAATCAGATAAAAAAGGCCGTTTTTGCCGGAAATGCCGTTTTATAATAGAATTGGCTCCAAAGGCAGGGATGGGGTGCTACAAAAGAGGTGGGGCAGATACTTTTGATCCATAGATATTCTCCTTAAGGAAAGGCAGTCTTGCGAGGCTGCTTTTTCTGATTTATTAAAATAAACTCAACCAGAGGTGGTGATCTTGGGCAACGAGGACGTAAGGGAAAAAGCGTATAAATATTATCAATCAGGCATGAAATACCGGGAGATCGCAGAAAAATGCGGCGTGAGTCTTTCTGCTGTGAAGTCATGGGCAGCACGGTATTGGAAAAAGGGCGGTTGCGGCCAGGCAGAGAAAAAGTCGCAACCTACAAGAAAAAAAGTTGCAACCGGGGGAGCGCCCAAAGGAAATCAAAATGCGATAGGCAATCGGGGCGGTGCAGCTCCGGCAGGGAATAAGAACGCAGTTACGACAGGAGAGTTTGAGACTCTCCTTTTTGATTGTCTGAATGAAAGCGAAAAAAAGCTTGTGCAGGCAGTACCGCAGGATAAGATGGATCTGCTTATGCAGGAGATCCGGCTTGCGACGGTTCGTGAACAAAGGATGCTGCATAGGATAGAAGTCGTTAAAGAGACAGTGGAGCGATTTTCAGATGGAACAGTTGCGGATGGTATGACGCTGGTAAAGGTTCAGTCAGGCACCGAGAAAGGAAAGAAAACAGATTTAAAAGAATACCAGGGGAAGCTCGGCCAGATCCAGGCGATTGAAGAAGCTCTTACTAGAGTGCAGGCAAGGAAGCAGAAGGCAATTGAGGCGTTGCATAGATTTGGTTTTGATGATGCAAAGATTGAGAATGAGAGTGCAAGTAATGATATAGTTGATGACTGGATTACATCTGTTTTGAGAGAAGAGGTGGAGAGCCATCAATAAAAATTCAAGAGCTTTACGAAGGCGTTTTTTTCAAAAGAAAATTCCAGAATATCGCAGAGATCCGGTATTGTTCGCAAGAGAAGTTTTGCTGTTTGAACCGGATGAATGGCAGAAAGAGGCTCTTAGAGATTTGGCAGTGAATCCGAAAGTTGCGATAAAATCCGGACAAGGTGTTGGAAAAACAAGTCTTGAGGCTGTTGCGCTGTTATGGTTTTTGTGTTGTTATCCATATCCAAGGATTGTTGCAACTGCGCCTACGAAACAGCAGCTGCATGACGTGCTGTGGTCCGAAGTAAGTAAGTGGATGAGCAAGTCTTGTTTGCTTTCAGAGATTCTTAAATGGACCAAGACATATATTTATATGATTGGCAATGAAAAACGCTGGTTTGCCGTAGCAAGGACTGCTACAAAGCCGGAGAATATGCAGGGGTTCCACGAGGATAATATGCTGTTTATAGTGGATGAAGCTTCTGGCGTCGCAGATCCGATTATGGAGGCTGTACTTGGCACGTTATCTGGCATAAATAACAAATTATTGATGTGTGGAAATCCTACAAGGACTTCTGGTACATTCTATGATGCCTTTAATTCGGATAGAGCACTGTATAAATGCCATATGGTGTCGTCTGCAGATAGTTCAAGAACTAATAAAGATAATATTGAATTGCTCATACGAAAGTATGGCAGGAATAGCAATGTTGTTCTTGTTCGTGTGTTCGGAGAATTTCCAAATCAGGAAGATGACGTGTTTATAATACTTTCCATCATTGAACAGTGTGGAAGCCGTTTATATGAGTTACCGGAAGACAAAGGTATGCCATATATAATATTTGGTGTGGATATCGCTAGATTTGGCGATGATGAAACTGTTATATATAGGAATGCCAAAGGGAAATTAAAAATGGCTTCGCACAGACACGGACAAGATTTGATGGCAACTGCTGGAGATATTGTAGTTCAGTATAGGAAATCGATCAAAGAATTTCCAGAATATAAAGGTCCAATCTATGTAAATATCGATGATACTGGTCTTGGCGGAGGTGTGACAGACCGACTTAAAGAGGTGAAACGGGAGCAAAAACTACATCGTCTATTTGTTATACCAATTAATGCTGCGGAGAAGATTGACACGGATACCAAAGAGGGGAAAGAAGCTGCTGAATATTATAATAATATTACTACGCATATGTGGGCAGTGCTGCGTGAACTGATACAAAATAAGGAAATTGAGATAGAAGATGATGCAGATACATTTGCGCAGCTTTCCGGCAGAAAATATTTTATGGCCTCTAATGGGAAATTGGAACTCGAAAGCAAGAAGGAGATGAAAAAGCGAGGAGTAAGATCTCCTGATAGGGCAGATGCAGCAGCGCTTTCTGTTTATCTAGGGAAAATAAAGAAATATACTGGCAATGCACCAGGCAAACAGGTGATGGAAAATCTGGTGAAATCAAGTTATTGGAGGTGATGTGTCAATGGCAGGCAGTAAAGAGATCGGTCGCATCGGCCAGCGGAGGTATGGCGGGATTATTTATGAGGAGTTCCTCCATGAACTGCGTGGAAGGAGGGGCGTACAAACTTACTACGAAATGTCTGAGAATGACGATGTAGTGGGCGCTATTCTTTTTGCGATTGAAATGCTGGTGAGGCAGTGCAAATGGAACGTAGAACCTGCTGGCTGCACTGCCCGGGACCGGGAAGCAGCGGAGTTTGTAAAAAGCTGCATGGATGATATGCAGACCACATGGATTGACACGATATCAGAGATACTGTCTTTTCTCACCTATGGATGGAGCTACCATGAGATTGTGTATAAACGCCGTATGGGCCATACAAAAGATATCAGGCTCAGGAGCAAATATAGTGATGGACTGATCGGATGGAAGAAGCTCCCGATCCGTGCGCAGGAGACGTTATACCAGTGGGAATACGATGAAGAAGACAACCTGCTTGGCATGACGCAGATGCCGCCGCCATCGTATGGCATCTATACGATACCAATGAGCAAAGCCCTCCTGTTCAGGACGAAAAGCAGGAAAGACAATCCGGAGGGCAGGAGCATCCTTCGTACTGCATACCGTTCCTGGTATTATAAACGCAGGATTCAGGAGATAGAGGGTATCGGAATTGAAAGGGATCTGGCAGGACTCCCGGTGATGCATGGGCCTGAAAATCTGGATCTGTGGGATGAAAGCATAGAGAGCAATGTCAGGATCCGTGCCGGGCTGGAAGAGATGGTGCGGAAGATCCGCAGGGATGAGGCAGAGGGGATTGTGCTGCCGCATGGATTTGAATTGGAGCTTCTTAGTTCCGGAGGCACAAGGCAGTTTGATACCAACGCGATCATCAACCGCTATGATACCAGAATTGCAATGACGGTACTGGCGGATTTTATTTTATTGGGACATCAGAAGGTCGGAAGTTTTGCTCTGAGTTCCGATAAGACAGAATTGTTTGCTGTGGCGATTGGGGCTTTTCTGGATATTATCTGTGAGACATTCAATAGCCAGGGGATCCCGTCATTGATTGATATAAACGGCCAGCATTTCGCAGGGATTACAGATTATCCAAAGATGACCCATGGGGACATTGAAGATGCCGATATCACAAAGGTTGCAGCCTTTATTAAAGACATGACGGGTATCGGTGTTCTTGTGCCGGATGATGGCCTGGAAGATTATATCCGGCAGGTTGGCCATCTCCCGGAAAGAATCTCTGACACCAGGGAGCAGGAGCGTACGAGGCAGGAACAGCAGGAACAGAACCAGCCGCCAGAGCCGCAGACAGCCGCAGGTAAGAATCCTGATGACGAAGAGGAAGAGATACCAGAAGAAGAAATAAAGGCGGCGAAAAGGCGGCTGGGGAGGGCTGTATTATGATCTGGGTACGCCCTGCCCGCCCGGTTCAGAAGCAAAAAAGCAGGGCTGCCGAAGAGATTCTTGCAAGGCTTCGGGAATATCTGGATGGGAACTGTGCGGTACCTGTTGAGATCCTGTGTGGTTTCTGGGAGAACCAGCAAGATGCTATTACATATCAGGAACTCAGGGAGGCCGTAAAGGCCGGCTCCCTGGAGGCCGCAGTGTTCAGGGAATGGTCACAGGACTATTCCAATCTGGTTACATCACATCTTAAGCCGATGTGGGAGAGAGCCATGCAGGCCGGTTCCATGAGCCAGCCGGTCATGCAGGGGCTCTCTTTTAAATTTGACACACAGACGCCCGGCATCATGAAATGGATCACGGAGCGCGGCGCAGAGTTCGTCACTTCCGCTTCGGCTGAACAGAAAGCGGCCATAGCGGCGCTGTTGTCAAAGAAGATGATTGACAGGCATACAGTAGATGAACTGGCCAGGCTTATACGTCCATGTATCGGCCTTACAAAAGGGCAGGCGGAGGCAAATGCCAGATATTATGACAGCATTGTTGCGCAGATGAAAAAAGACCATCCGCGGATGAAAGAAGAAAGCATCCGCAGGAAAGCTAGGGAAGCCGCCGCAAAGTATGCGGAAAAGCAGCACCGTGGACGGGCGATGACCATAGCGCAGACAGAGATGGCATTTGCCTACAACCGCGGCGCCGACGAAGGCATCCGGCAGGCGCAGGCCCATGGCCTTATGGGGGGCGTAAAGAAACGCTGGTGTACATCTGGGGATGACAGGGTATGTGATATCTGTCAGGCCTTTGAGGGTATGGAGATCGAGATGGATAAAGGATTTCCTTTTAAAGGCCGCAGTCTGTTTCCTGGGCAGGATCTTCTGCCCCCGGCGCATCCAAGGTGTGCATGTGCTGTGGAGTACATTGAAATAGAAGAAGCGCCTGGAAACTCTTTTTTAGGAGCCGGTTCTTCGGATGGCATGACCGAAGGCAATGTCAAAGAATTGGGGGAGATAGCCATTGAAGACACAGATTCTGCGATGTCATATTATAACGAGCAATTAAGATACAGAGATACGGAGCAGGCAGTTATAATTGACAAGAATGGTGTAGTGTATTATTCTGAGGGTGACGATTCAGGCGTAAGTTTTGGCGGATTGAACCTGTCAGGGGCAACAATTACACATAACCATCCATCGTCAAATGGCATTGTATCATTTGGAAAAGATGATTTCGAGTTCTTAAAGAAAAATCAGGATATTAAAAAGTTAATTGCTGTAAACAAAATATATACATATACAGTGCAGGTTTTATCTGATATAAGTGAAGTATCCTATGATGAGTACTATTACAGGGCGCTTGAGGGGATAACTGATATCATGAGTTTTGACGAAGACTTGCAGCATATTGTATTTGAGATCCTGGACGAGGAAGGATTTGTTCGTTATGTCAGAAAAAAAGTACACAGATGAACAGTTGAAAAAGATTGAAGCCATAAAGCAGGAATGGATGCGTGAGACAGAAATTTATCTGCATATGGAATCAGACCAGGAACAACACCCGCACCTTGACGGTCCGGCCACATGGGCGCTTCAAGAATTGCAGGAAAAATACATGAGAAAATTGCGTGAGGTATGAAGGCTGCTGGCGGGCAGTCTTTTTTCATGCATTTTTTTGATGGAGGTGACAAATTGAAAAGATTTTCGGAAATGATTGCAGCACCGGATAATGGCAGCATAGCCAAGCGCCGGTTTAAGATCGCGAAGTCCGATGACGAGCGGATGCTTGCCTTTGGGTGGGCCAGTGTATCCATGCGTGTGGACGGGGAACTGATTGAGGACTGGCAGGAGGATATTGTGGAGCCTGGCGAACTGGAAAATGCAGCATACCGGTTTGTCGAACTGTACAGGGAAGGCGGCGAAATGCACGAAAGGGGCGGCGCCGCCGTTTTGATTGAGAGTGTTGTATTCACAAAAGAAAAGATGAAGGCAATCGGAATCCCAGACAATACCCTTCCTGTAGGTTGGTGGATCGGGTTTAAAGTGCTGGATGAAGATGTGTGGGAGAAGGTTAAGGATGGTACATATTCCATGTTCTCCATTGAAGGGGAGGCAGAGAGGATAGAAGAAAGGAGTTAGCAAAGTGGCAACAAAACTGAAAAATCTTAAGGTTACAAAAGTGGATTTTGTAGATGAAGGAGCAAATCCGGATGCCCATATCCGCTTGTTTAAGCGCAGGGAGGAACCCTTGCAGGAAGGTGGGGGAGGGAAGGGATCCGGTATCCTAAAAAAACTGGTCGCTTTTGTGGCGAAGGCAGCAGGCATGGACCAGGAAGAAATTGACTCTGCGATGGAAGAGATCCAGAAAGGGGATGCGGTGAGCTTTAGTGAGAAAATAACAGAGGCCGCATACAGAAAGATCGCAGATGAAATATGGGATACCTGCATGGCGTTACAGTCCTCCCTCTGCTCAATCCTGTATGATGAAGACCTGGACGGTGCGGGCGCCGCTGCGGCTATGCAGGAGAGCCTGGATGAGTTCCATGCAGTCGTACAGGGGGCAGTTGCGGAATGGTCCGGTGGCAGGGAAGCAAGTATAATCAGGAAAGATGAAGAGGTATCAGGGACGGACCTTATGGTCATGAAGGCGGCAGCCGAGAGGCTGGGGCGTTCGATCGAGAAGGCGAGCCAGGATATAGAGAAAAAAGGGAGATCCAAAAAGGACACCCCGGACAATAATGAAGAGCAGAAAGGAGACAAAATGGAGATTGACAAGAGCAAACTGACAGATGCGGAAAGGGCTTTTCTGGAGAGCATTGAAAAACGCTATGGTACAGAGGATAAAGCGGAGGGTACTGCGCCGCCGCTCGTATCTGCACCTGCGGCACCGCCCGTGCTTCCGGCAGAAGATTCCACGGTTGCAAAAGCGGGGGGAGCCGCACAACCGGCATCACCGGGGCAGTTTCCCGCAGTACCGGCATCTGGTGAACAGATCACGACGGCAAGTGGTGCTGCTGGCGGGACGGATGACATCTATAAAGGGTTGCATCCGGCAGTAAAAGCAGAACTGGAAGGCCTTAAGAAATTCCGTGAAGAGGCGGAAGAGCGGGAACTTGCCGAAATCGCGAAAAGATATGCGATCATCGGCAAGAAGGAAGAGGAACTGGTTCCACTGTTTAAAAGCCTCAAGGCGGCAGGGGGCACGGCCTACAATGATATGATCGCCGTACTGGACCAGGCAGTGGATACAGTAGAAAAGTCCGGCGCATTTTCCGAGATCGGGAAGTCCGGCCACGGAGGCAGCGCAGGGGACAGTGCCTGGGCAGAAGCTGAGGCAAAGGCAACAGAACTTATGAAATCCAAATCCGGGTTATCAAAAGCGCAGGCATTGGATGAGATCCTTATGGCGGATCCAGTGCTGGCAGAGAGATGCGAGAAGGAGGGGTAACAGATGGCAGATTATATTGGAACCAGTATCAATGAAAGCCCGACGATCGTATTGCCCGCGGGAGTTAAGCTGGAAAATGCGAGGGGTATTGCCTTGGCAATCAGCGGCGGGAAAGCGGTAAAACCTACGGCGGGCGCCCATGTAATCGGGATCTCTATCATCGAGACGGATGAAACCGTCGAAAATGGTGCAGATGTTGATATCCAGATCAAGGATATCGGCAAGTGGGTAGCCGGGGAAGAGATTGTCGTGGGTACCGAACTTGCAACGGATGCTAACGGAAAGGCAGTATCAGCAAAGGCCGGTGACTTTATCGTTGGCGTTGCGCTCAGTAGCGCAGCAAAGGCGGGAACGTGGATCAAAGTGCAGATCATCAAAGCGGGCTATAAGCCAGCGGAAGCAAGTGCATAAGGAGGTAAAGGATAAATGAGTACAGGAAGAGAAGTGAACAGCGCCGCGGAGCTGCAGGCGCGTATCGCAAAAGGATGGAAACCCAGCCGTTATCTTACAAACATGAGCATGGCGTTTTTTACCAGCGCCAGTGACTATGTGGCGACCAGCATCTTCCCGATCTGCCCGGTGGATTTCTCTATCGGGTATTATTATATCTATAACAAGGGAGACATGGCGCGGGATAACGTCCAGAGGAAACCAAAGTTTGGCAAGGTGCCGCCCGCGCAGATGGGTCATATAGATGCCACCTATAAATGTGAGGTGGACCAGATCATTGTAGGCATTGACCAGATTGGGGCGGTGAACTATCAGAGGGCAAATGTGCCGCCTTCTATTGACCCGAAGAGGGCAAAGAACCGCTTCGTAGTGGATCAGCAGTTGCTCCATCTGGATATCCTTTTTGCCAACGGCTTTTTCAAATCCGGGGTATGGGCGCACGAGTTTACGGGGATTGCTTCCGGGACTACGCCAAGTGGTAGCCAGTTTGTAAAGTTTTCGGATGCCAATTCTGACCCGATCCGCTTCTTTGACGAGCGTAAGCGGCAGATACGGCTGGACGGCAGGCGGACGCCAAACAAACTGACGCTGGGCTATGACACCTACCTTGCCTTGAAAGAACATCCGGATCTGCTGGAACGTGTCAAGTATACTGGCAGCACAGCCAACCCGGCCAAGGTCAATGAGCGGGTGCTGGCGGAGCTGTTCGGGGTTGACGAGGTAAAGGTGCTGTATGCAACCTATAATGCAGCAGAAGAAGGTCAGCCGGACGAGATGAAGTTCATCTGTGAGCCGGACGGCGCATTACTTTCGTATACGACTCCCAGTCCCAGGATTGATGAGCCGTCTGCCGGATATATCTTCACATGGGATATGCTCGGCAATGGCAACTTTATGGCAACGGATGTATTCGAGGGTGAAGGTGGGACTCACTCTGAATTTATGGAAGGCCTGCTGGCTACTGATATGAGAAAAACCTGTGACGACCTGGCCTGCTACATGAAGGCCTGTGCGTAAAGGAGGGACCGTATGGAGTATTTGTGCATAAAGCAGCTCTGTATAGGCGGAAAAGTGTATTATCCGGGCGATATTCTACCAGATGGAGCCATCCTTCCGGAAAGGGTGGCGAAACTGTCTAAGAGCGGGTATATTTCGGCTCTGCCTGAGAGTACGAAAGATCCGCAGTCTCCGGTTTCAGGAACTGTATATACGCAGGAAGAACTTGAGCAGAAGGTGGCGGAGGCTGTGGAAAAAGCGCTGGCAGACGCAGCGGGATCTATGGAAGGGGCTCTGGAAATGGCGGAGCCTTTACAGGTAGACGCTGCCGGCTTCGATGGCTTGGTCATAGTCCCTGTCCGGATGGAAAGCAATGATGGCCAGCAGATGGCGCTCCCCATGACACCTGACCAGATTATTAAGGTTCTGACGGTCATGCAGATGAACGTGGAGGAAGGGACAAAAGCGATTGCGGAGATTGAAGATGAAGATGTTCTGACGCTGCTCCATGCCGCAGACAGCCGCGTAACGGTCAAAAATGCGGTTAAAAAGAGGATAGGCAATATAAATTCCGCAGAAGATGCACTGAATGCCCCTAATGGCGGTAGCAGCTTCATAGAAGGCAGTATGGATACAGGCTATCCTCCGGAATCGCATGGCGGTGGTATCTGATGGCAAAAGGATATAATTACAACCCGGCAAAGGTACGGGAATACGGGGTAGACCGTATGCGTTTTGAACTTGGGGATACGATGGTGGAGGGCGGGCCTGATACGTCGGCTCTGATGGATGAAGAGATCCAGGCGGCGATTGATACCTGGCCGAAAGCATGGAAGCGGGCGAAGCTTATGCTGTTGGAGAGCCTGTGCCGCCGTTTCGCCTATGAGGTTGATACAAAGACCGGCCCTTTGCAGCTGAATATGCAGGAAAGGGCAAAACTGTGGCGGGCGGATTACGAAGCCCTGAAAAAGGAAGTTGCGGCAGGTTCCTGTACGGTTCCCGGCCTGGGGGACAGTGTTAACAGGAAACCGCCGTATTTCTATACAGGTATGCAGCAGAATGAAAGGGTGTCGTCCAGATGATGCATGCGAGGTTTATGTACCTGCGTCCGGGAAACCTTTTTAATGATTTTGCCATTGAAGAGAACGGCCAGGAAGTCACCAGTACCGGGCGGGCTGTCGTCGGGTATTCCAGTAAAGAGGGCAGGATGCTGAAAGGCTGCCTTGCAGAAGCGACGGAAGAGGAAAGGGAGGGACACAGTGTATCCGACCATGTCGTTACCCATACGATTGTACAGAGTGGCCCACCAAAGGCAAAGCGGACGGACCGGCTGGTTCTCGGGGATCGCGTGTTCTATATTGTGGATATAGACGATACAGGTATGCTGGGGATCGCGACCCTGTATTATGCGGAGGAAAGGCGGGATGTGAAATGAAGCTATGGATTGATGGAAAGGAAGGAACGCCGGGCGCTTCTATACGGGCGACGGTAGCAGGGCAGGTGACGGATATTAATCGTCAGGTGATCTCCAGGGGTGTGCGGGCGGTAAACGCCATGCGCAGCGCAGAGTTGAAAGTTCTGCAGGGCCAGAGAAACGGACGGGTGTATAAAGTTCCCGGGACTTATGGAAAGACTGCCAGCAAGGCGACCCGCAAGCTAAAGGCTGAGTACGGGCATAAGCTGCGGGGTGGGCAGCTTTACAGGGCATCAAGGCCGGGGGAAGCGCCTGCGCGGAGAACCGGTAACCTGCGTATGCACTGGAACGGGCAGGTGAGGACAGAGTCCGCGGCAGGTGGCGGCGTAGCTGTTATTGCTGAGCTGACCAGCCAGGAGGATTATGCGGCAGTGCTGGAAAACGGCAGCGCCAGGGTTGCGCCAAGGCCGTTTGTCGAGCAGATTAAAGAGAAAGCCAGGCCGGAGATTGAGAAGATATATGGAGAGCCATACAGGTAGGAGGTGATGGGATGTCACTGGTGATAGAGAAACCAACATCAGTATATGATCTGTCCATAATCCGTGCGGGGGATCTGCTCTTTGGCAGGCACCGTACATGGGAAGAAGGGAAAGCAGGGATCGTTACATCCGCAACGGAAGACAGGCTGGCTGTACAGTTTTTTCCGGGTATTGGGAATGTGACGAACCATTTTTTCATTCCTGTCCTGGAAGCTGTGGCTGGGGAATGGGAAATACGTTGGTCAAACGACCTGTCAGAGGTACATTGTTTTCCGGCTAAGATACCAGATGAACAGGAGGCGGAGGGCACAGATGAAACTTGAAGAACTGATTTACAGGCAGTTTGTCTGTTCCGGGGAACTTACAAGACATTTGGCCACTTTTGCAAAACTTCCCGCCGTGTTCAGCCCGGAGACGCCAGATGACGGGCAGGAAGGATGGGGAGGGCAGACGCAGTACCCACAGATTGTATTTAATTTTGACATGCAGGCAAATGAGGAGCGCAAAAGTGTAGGCACGTTATCTGTGGACCTGCTCTGCCAGAATACGGCAGATGTGTCTCCGGAGACGATTGAGCCGGAAGTTAGATCGTGCCTGCGGGATGTATTGTTAAAGCCGGAAGGCGACTCTATGTATGCGTTTACATGGGCGCGGACGGATTCATTTTCCATGCAGGAGAAAAAACATGACCTGGTGATCGGCAGCGAGATACGGTTCGACATCCATGAGTATGTGCATCAGGAGACTACAGATCCGGATCCAATCGCGGCAGTAGACCAGTATATAAAAAAGCTGTATCCGGATTGTGTAGTGGCAGGGCTGGACCGTATGGGTGATGTAACCAGGGCGTCCGTTGCCGCTCCGGTTGTGTACAATGCGCTTACGTCGGTGGAAAGAGGCAGGGAGACTAATACGGTTGTATGGATGGACGGGAAGATAGCCGTCCATATTTTGTGCCCGGACAGCAGTGTCCGCATGAAGATGGCTGCGGATCTGGCAAATCAGATGTCACTGGACGGAGAGATCATCCTGCTGGATCATTCACCGATGACTATCCGGCGCCTGCAGGTGGACCATCAGTCGGATTATTTAAAAGACGGACAGATATTTATGACAGTAAACTATGGCCTTCTGCGGTATCGGGCAAAGCCCCATGAGATGCAGGGGACCGGATTTAATTATGGATAGGAGGCATGGATATGGCAAGTACAGCAATGTATCCAGAGAAACCGGAGACAGAAAAAGAAAAACAGAAAGTGCCTGACGGAAAGCTGGCGGATAAATTACCTTCAAAGGGTGGATCTGCAAAGTGTGCCAGGTGTGAAGAGCCTGTGTACACCGCAGCGGAACTTTCAGAGAATGCGCAGGTATTGTTTGGGGTACGAAAAGAGTGTGCCGCAGCCGCCCTGAAAGCAGCCGGTCTTACAGAGTGTACAGTATCCACAGCAGAGAAATTCGTAAGGGAATTTATGAAAAGGAAGGTGGAATAGTATGGCTGGGATATTCATACCCGGGGAACAGAAAGTCAGGCCGGGGGCATATTTCAACATCCAGAAAAAGGGGGACAATGCGGCAGCCGGTGTGGTAAACGGCGTGACAGAGGTCGTTTTCAAATCAAATTTTGGTCCTTTATGTACCTGTGAGGAAATCAGTGCGGAAGACGGATATGAGCCTGTCTTTGGCAATGACCTTACAACAGATGCCATAAGGGAAGCAATCAGCGGAGGGGCACGGACCATCCTTGCCTGCCGCTTGGGAAATGGCGGCACACAGGCGGATATCACATTGAACGAAAGCGGGGAAGGAGGGGCGGGGGCGGTTACTTTGACAGCCCTTTATCCTGGGAACAGGGCTTTTACGGCTACTATCCGGACAAAGCTTGCAGATACGTCTGTAAAAGAATGTATCATTTATGATGGCACTGCAGAGTTTGAAAAAGTGGAATTTACAGCTGGTACAGGAGAGGCCTTGTCCCTGGCAGAGGCTATGGCCACGTCAAAGAAGTTTAAAGCACAGGTGCTGGATGGGAAGAGTGAAGCTATATTGGCAAATGTATCACAGGCATCTTTCTCTCCGGGGGAAGACCCGGCAGTGACAGTGCAAGACTATTCGGATGCGTTTGCGCAGCTTGAACCATATGAGTTCAATACCATCTGTGTGGATACGGAGGATACAGAGGTGCATCTTTTACTGGCGGCATTTCTGGACAGGATCTATAATGCCGGATCGCTCGCACAGGCGGTCGTTGCAGAAAAGTATACGGTTGACTTGGAGACAAGGATGTTCCATGCAGCGGCTTTTAATGACGAGAAGATGCATTATGTTCTCAATGCCCATGTGAACGAACAGGGAAAAGAGATTGACGGGTATCAGACGGCGGCGCGCGTCGCAGGGATGATCGGCGCCTGCGCGTCTAATTCTTCCCTTACACATACGGTTATCAATGGTTTTACGCAGATTCTGGAGCGTCTTACCAATACACAGATTGTTGCAGCTGAGAAGAAAGGCTGTATTGTACTCAGCTGCAGCAGTTCCGGGCAAATATGGATCGACAGTGCGATCAATACACTTATCGTGCCTGCGGATGACCAGGACGACGGCTGGAAAAAGATCCGCCGTGTAAAGACACGGTTTGAACTGATCCGGCGTGTGAACGTGACGGCAGACAGCCTGATCGGAAAAGTAGATAATGATTCTAATGGCCGGAATACCGTCATAAGCCAGGTACAGGCAATCGGGGACGCCATGGTCGCAGAATCGAAGCTTGTGTCCTGCAAAGTAACAGAGAGCGCCCTGTACACCGCAGATGGTGACAGTGCATGGTTTGATATAGATGTGATCGATAAAGATTCGATGGAGCATATCTATATGACATTTAAGTTCCAGTTCAGCACGAACGCAGAATAGGGGGGATAAAGATTGAGAAATCCGAGAGCCGCAGGGGATGCGAGGCATTCAAGGACAGGGAAGGACGGGGCGTTTTATAACAGGGACGGTGTGCTGATGGCAAGCGTTGAATCCTTTTCATCCAATGTGAACTACAATAACGCCAAATACAGTGTCCTTGGAGATGCCCAGGAACATGAGACATCCAATACGTTTTCGGTGAGCCTTACGATGTCGCAGATCGTGATCGAGGATGATGAGTGTATCCGGGAGCTGTTCGAGGCTATGGAGACGCAAATCATGCCTGTCTGGCATTTCCAGGGATCACTACTTGGAAGAAACGGGTCGGAAGAGCGGGTGGTGTACCGGGAATGTATCCCGTCCGGGCAGATCGACCTGCAGAACATATCGGTTGGGGACACCATAAAGAGGGCGTGGAATTTCTTTGTGAACAGCCCACCGAAGCTGCAGAGCTTACTCAGTATAGACAACTAAAATAAGAACCAGCAAGTAAAGGAGAGGGAGGCCTCTCCTTTAACTTTTAAAAGAAAAGAGGATATGGATGATGGCACAGATAGATGGAAAACCAAAGCTCGTGACAAACAGCACAACAATTGGCAGAGAGGCAAGTGGGCAGGTAGAGGAACGGGAATTTACGGAAGAAGAAACCAGGAACCAGATGCGGATGCAGGAAGAAGATTTCATACAAGGCCTTATTGACGCAGCAGGGTACAGTACAGATGAGAGCCAGCGTATTGAGATCATCCGCGAAGGAAAGCTGTACTTTGCATTTACGATCCGCCCGCTTCGGGAAGAGGAATATGACCGGTGCAAGAAGAAGCATACGAAATATGTGCGGAATAAGCAGATTGGCATGAAGCTTCCGGAAGACACAGACAGTACGAAATACCGCTCGGCCCTTATCTACCAGGCAACGACAGAGGAAGACCGCAATAAGCTTTGGGATAATAAGAAAGTATGGGAGGCGCTCCGGAACAAAGATTTACAGATTATGAACGGCCTGGATGTGATTGAGTACACGCTGAAAGCAGGCGAGAAAGATAAGATACTGGATGCGATCGACCGGTTGAGCGGTTATGGAGATAACCTGGAGGAAGTGGCAAAAAACTCATAAAGGCCGGGGGAAAAGCATGTCTTTTACACCATATTTTCCAGCAGACAGGGAGGACACCGGACGAGTTTTATGAAAAGCCTGTGGGTGTCCGGGCATTCATGCTTGCATCCATGATGGTGGCTCTGGAATCTCAGGAAGGAGGGAATATAGATGGCTGAGACACTCCGGATTGAGATACCGATCGAGACAGTAGACAGGACAGATTCCGGCGTGTCAAGTG